>DATANR010000153.1:0-2003 GCA_036266155.1 Gemmataceae bacterium
CCCCCCCCGCCGCTCGCCTTGGTTCCGTGTTGATCGCTAGAATTCACGTCTCGACGCGCGCACTTCTTGAGGGTGAGCGATGGACCGGTACTGGCTCTTGACGAATACGTGTTACGGCACCTGGCTGCCGGGGAAAAAGAGCGGTTTTGTTGGCCACATTTGGGAGCATCGGCCGGGGGAGCCAGAGGCCGATATTCGCGTGCTTCACAACATTCCTGGCACTCCGTGCGACGAGGACATTCCCGGACTGGAGGAGGCGGCCAGAAAACTCATGAAGGGGCCGCCGATTCATCTCGACGTGGCGAGAGCCGAGGCGATGTTCGCACAGTTCCGCGAGACGGCGACGCATCGCGGCTGGGAAATCGAAGCGGTCGCCATCATGTACAACCACTTCCACATCGTTGTCGGCGTTCCAGGCGACCCAAAGCCGAGCAAAATACTGGGCGACTTCAAAAGCTGGGCGACGCGCAAGCTGACGAAGACATTCGGTGCTCCCGCTTCGGAAACTTGGTGGACCGAGGGTGGTTCCAAACGCAGGTTGCCGGACGAGGTGGCCCTTCGCAGCGCCATTCATTACGTACTTTACGAACAGCCGTCGCCGCTGCTGACGTGGTCGCCGAGCACCGGCTTGTGTTATGGCTATCCACCCAAA
Organism: Gemmataceae bacterium; assembly: GCA_036266155.1. Taxonomy (GTDB): domain Bacteria; phylum Planctomycetota; class Planctomycetia; order Gemmatales; family Gemmataceae; genus SIAJ01. Next base: position 653 of record DATANR010000153.1, read on the forward strand.
GCGAGTAACGACCCGGCGTAAGCTCGACATGTAAACGCGAAAGAGGCGAGCGGCGCGGCGTAAGCCCGCCGTGGTGCGACGCCCCAACACGGCGGGCTTACCCCGCGCCGCTCGTCTACACGGCATACACAGCAACGACCCCGCCCTCACCTCCAACCGCAAGACGACCGTCGCCGGGCGACCAGGCCAGTTGCGAAACGCCTTCGCCGAAGTCGGCCGTCGCCTGCACTTTCTTTGACCCACCGGGATACCAGAGCGCGACCTTGCCGTCGGCGGCGCCCGACGCGAGCACCGGCCCACGGCGTTGAAACGCGAGCGCGGCGATCGGCTTCTCATGCAATTCGAAAGTGAGCGGCTTCGAACCGGCGGGGCCGTCGCCGGAACAATCCCAGACGATGACGACTTCGCCGCCGCCCGTGGCGAGAAACTGGCTCGTTGCATCCCAGGCCAGTTCGCGGACCTTCATGGGATAACCGCCCATCTCCAGATCTTCGCCGGTCTTCACATACCAGAAATGCACGGATGAATCTTGCCCGCCGCCGGCGAGCATCTTGCCATCCGGCGACCAGGCCAACGCGAGCAGCGAGCCTTTCCATTCGAAGCGATTGACCGGGCCGTCCGCATCCGGTCGGTAAAAGGTCACGCCGCCGAAGCCGCCGGTGACGAACTCCTTGCCACGCGGCGACCAGACGACGTCGGCAATCGTGCTCGCCGCGTCCGCATACGTCTTCACCAGCGTTCCGTCTGGCGACCAGAGCCGGAGCTTCTTGCCGGCCGCGGAGACGAGGAAGTCGCCCTTCGGGCCCCAGGCGAGACGCTCGACCCAGGCGGCGCCGGCGTCGAGTGCGGCAAGTTCTTTACCGGTTGCCGGATCCCACAAGCGCGCCTTGCCATCTTGGCCGGCGGTCGCGAGCGTTTTGCCATCGGGACGCCAGGCGAGGGCCGTGGTTCCGAATCCGTGACCGGGCAGTGTGTGTCGGGGTGCGCCCGATTGCGTTTCCAGGAGCGCCACGGGACCCGATACAGACGCGGCGGCAACCGTCGAACGGTCGGGCGACCAGCCGAGCGCGATGACGTGGTCGTCGATGACGTGTCGCCAACGGAAGTCGAGTCGCGGCGGTGAGTTCAGGCGAGCCATGGTCGATCCCGACGTATGCAAATGTCGCAGGCGATTGCTTGCATTTCATTCCAGAAAAATCGGGCGAAACGCATAGTTCTACTGTCTAGCTACCGTCGCTGTTCGTTCTTCAATGGTGGTATGGCGTTACGCGCGCGATGGTGATAGTACCGCGCCAGCTCGTTGCGCCGCAGCCAGCGATTGGTGCGGCGGATGATCATCGGCTTGGTGTAT
>DATANR010000154.1:0-32659 GCA_036266155.1 Gemmataceae bacterium
AGCGGCGTAAGCCGCCCGATAATGACAGCATCGGGAGGCTTACGCCGCTCCGCTCGCCTCAATCTTTCTTCACTCGCTTGAGCACGTACATCGTGATCTGCGAACCCTCCGTCGATTCGAACTTGGTCGGCCGCTCGGCCCCTTGTTGACGGGTGCCGCAGATCGTCAGCGTGTCTTTTTCAATCTTGAAGATGCCGACGAGCCGCAGCGTGTTGGCGGCCTTGGAATTGCTGACGAGATCGACGCTCGGCGGGTTGGTTTTCTGGTCCATCGTGAAGCCGCGATTGGTGGTGGCGCCGATCACTTGGCCATCGCGATGGATCAGCCATTTGCCGTCCGTCGTGAACGTGTAGATGAGGCCCGGCGTCGTGTTCGACAGCATGCCGTTGGTAGTGAGCGATTCGACCTCCCACTCGCCGACGATCGTTGGCAGGGTCTTTGGGGGGTCCTTGAGGTTCGGGGCCGCGACGGCGAGCGTGAGGCCGAAGAGCATTGTGTTCATAGGGATCACTCTTTCGGCTTCACTCGCTTCATGACATACAGCGTCGACTGCGAACCCATTGGACACTCAAAATTCATCGGCCGCGGTGACTTCTGCCAGCCGACGTTCAGCGTGAGCGTGTCGCCTTCGATCTTATAGCGACATGGATAGCCTTGATCGATCGGCTTGTCGCCGTCCAAATCGATGGTGCCCGTCTTTGAGTCAGTTGTATATCGACCCTCGGCCAGGATTTGGCCGCCCGGTCCGGTGATGAAGCGCTGGCCATCCGCATTGAATGTCCAACGGTTCGGGCGATCGCCGGGCGGCGATGGCTGTCCGCCAACGGTGGCCTGCTCGATCACCCACTCGCCAACGATGGTCGGCGTCTTCTCCTTGTCCTTCAAGGCCGGAGCGCCGATGACAAAAGCGAGAATCAGCGTTACGTTCACGGGCTACTCCGTTTCAACCTCCGACCGGCACCACCGGCGTCTCGTCGCCGACCCAAATCCAGCCGTACTGCGTGTTGCTCGGCCATGGGTCCTTGCCGTATTCCTGTCGCAGCATCGTCAGCTTGTCCGTCTTGATTGCCTTGCGCGCCTGCTCGACGTCGACACCGAAGATCTTCGCGGCATTCAGGCCGAGGATGCCTTCCTTCACCTCGCGCGTCAGGTCGGGGTATTTGTGCTTCTCCATCAGTTTCTCAGGCATCTTGAGCCGACGCAAGCGTTCAATTTGACTTTGCGGACTGCCGTTCCAGATGCTGTCGGTACCCCAGAGGATGTGATCGGCCCCGGCCGTCTGCATCATCTGGCCGAGCATGTGGCAACATTTCTCGGGGCTCGATCCTGATAGCTGCGCGAAGGTGCTGCCCAGCTCGAAGTAGATGTTCTTGATCTTTGGGTTTTTCTTGAGAATGCGGAAGATGTCGCTGATCCAGGGGATTTCTTGCACGTCGTCAGTCGCTTTGTCGCGGACCTTTTCGCCGATGCCGGCGCCGGCCCAGAAGGTGCCGCGGAAGCCGGAGTGATAGACGATGAAGTTCAGGTCCGGCCAATCGAGGGCCGCCTTCTCGAGGTCGTGCGGCGTACAAGCCTTCTCGTTGAACGCACCGAGTGGCAGGCCCTTGTGAACGCAGCAATTCTTGATGCCGAGCTTCTTCGTCCGCTCCCAGAATGGATAGGCCACCTTCTCGTCGTCGAGGAACCACGCCTTCTCGCCCAACTCGGCGCCGGTGTACATTTTCCAGGCGTCGATCTTGAGTTCTTTCACTTGCCGTTCCATCTCGGGGAATTCCTTCTCGCCGAGGTTCGGCCGCAGCAGACCGTGCGAGAGTAATCGCCGCGAGCCGGCTAGGTCGTTGACGAACTTGCGCGTCGCGACCATCTGATCGGGCGGCAGCGGGTTCTTGTCCCAATCGCGCGACGGCACACCGCTGATGACCGCCATCACCGTGTCGGAATCGCCGAACAGTTCCTTGACATAGTGCACCCGATTGAGTTGATCGAGCGTGTCCTCGATCGTCTTGCCACGCCGCAGGAGCCGGAAGAAGTTGGCGACGCGTTTGCCATCCTCCGTGTCGTCGTACCACTTCTTCGAGACGTCGACGTGGTGCGTCTGAATGTCAAAGATGAATTGATCCTTCGGCCACTTCTCCTCGAATGCTTCCGGCTCCTTCGCTTCGATTTTCGACACGTCGAAGAAGTCGCCGAAGACTTCGTTCATCGCGAGCAGGGCCGTCGCCATGCCGGCCTTGGTGCGCAGGAAGTGCCGGCGATCCATTCCCAGAGAGCGAGCGTTGTCGGCGCTCAGATCGCGGACGCGTTCCTCGACGGCTAACTGTTGCTCGCTCTGCGGCGGCGGAACGAATTCCTCATTGGAAGCGATCCGCGTTGGAATCGGTGAGCGCGCATCGGTCGTGGCGTCGAGATCACACTGGCGGATCCACATGGGGAAAGCTCCGGGGATGGATGTTTGCCTTTATACCCCGAATGTTTGCGTAATGTTCCAAAAGCCCAGGGACGTACGTCCCTGGGCTTTCCCTTGCCGTTGCGCTGAAAAACCGCACTCTGATAATCTCTCTCGAAAACAAGCCGTCCGGAGGACATCATCATGTTGCACAGATATTGGCCCGCGTTACTCGTAGCGCTGGCGGTGGCGCCGTTGAGCGCCGCCGACGAGCCGATCACCAAGGTTGGCACGGTCGAGGGGATTACCGAATACAAGCTGCCGAATGGGATGCGCGTCATCTTGTTGCCGGACGACTCGAAGCCGATCGTCACCATTAATTGCACCGTCTTCGTCGGCTCCCGGCACGAAGGCTACGGCGAGACCGGCATGGCCCACTTGCTCGAACACATGGTGTTCAAGGGCACGCCGACGTTTCCGAACGTGCCCAAGGCCCTCCGCGACCACGGGGCCGGCAACCGGTTCAACGGCACGACCTGGCTCGACCGCACGAACTACTACGAGACCATGCCCGCCGGCGACGAGAACTTGGAATTCGGCATCAAGCTGGAAGCCGATCGCCTGATCAACAGCTATGTCAAGCGCGAAGATCTGGTGTCCGAGATGACGGTTGTTCGCAACGAATTCGAGGCCAACGAAAACAGCCCGACCAGCATCCTGAGCCAGCGCATGATTGCCGTCGCCTATGAGTGGCACAACTACGGCAAGTCAACCATCGGCAACCGGGCGGACATCGAGCGTGTGCCCATCGAGAGCTTGCAAGCCTTCTACAAGAAGTTCTACCAGCCGGATAATGCGATGATCGCCATCGCGGGTCAGTTCGACGAGAAGAAGGCGCTCGAGTACGTTGTCAAATACTTCGGTTCGCTCAAGAAGCCGGACCGCAAGCTCGACCCGACTTATACGCAGGAACCGGCCCAGGATGGCGAGCGCGTGGTCACTCTGCGCCGCGTCGGTTCGGTGGGCGCGACCGGCGTCGTGTATCACATTCCCGCGGCCGCCCATGAGGAATACCCGGCCGCGGCCGTGCTCGAAGATTGCCTCACGAGCAATCCAGGCGGCCGGCTTTACAAGGCGCTCGTGGAGACCAAGATCGCTTCAAGCGTGACCGGCAATGCCCGCGGTTATCACGATCCGGGGATGATTGAGATCGTGGCTCGCGTCGAGGACGCCGGCAAAGTCGATGCGGCACGCGACGCCCTGGTCGCCGCGGTCGAGGGGCTGGCCGACAATCCCATCACCGAAGAGGAAGTCGCCAAGTCCAAGCGCCGCTTCCAGACGCACAACGAGGACCTGCTTGCCGCGAGCGACCAGTTCGCCATCGAGTTGACCGAGTGGGCGGGGGCCGGCGACTGGAGACTCTTCTTCCTCAATCGCGATCGCGTCGAGAAGGTGACGGCCGCGGACGTCAACAAGGCCGCCAAGAAATATCTGGTCCGCAACAACCGCACCGTCGGCGTCTACTATCCGAGCAAGCAGGCCGAACGTGCCGAGGTCCCCGAATCGCCGGACGTCGCCAAGACGCTCGCGGGCTACAAGGGCCGCGATACCGTGGCCGCCGGCGAGTCCTTTGACCCGACGCCGGCGAACATTGAAAAGCGCGTGACACGCGGCACGATGGGCTCGATCAAGACCGCGTTCCTGCCGAAGAAGACGCGCGGCGGCATGGTCGAATTGGAGCTGAACTTGCGTTATGGCAACGAGGAATCGCTCAATGGACTGACGACCGCGGCCGACCTCATGCCCGAGATGCTCCTCCGCGGCTCAAAGTCGCACACCCGGCAAGAGATCCACGACGCATTCGACAAGCTCGGCGCTAATGTCACGTTCGGCGGCCAACCGGGACTGCTGGCAATCAACATCAAGGTCAAGAAGGCGAGCCTGGATGCGACGTTGAAACTGGTTGCTGAAGTCCTGCGCGAGCCGATTTTCCCGGAGGCGGAATTCACCCTGTTGAAGAACGCCCGGACGGAACGCCTGGCGCAGGCGAAGACCGACCCGATCGGCCTGGCCGTTAACATGATGCAGCGGAAACTCCAGAATTATCCGAAGGAGAATATTCGGTATGTGCCGACGATCGAGGAGGCGATCGCACGCCTAAAGGCCGTGTCGCTCGATCAGGTGAAGTCGGTTTTCGAGAAGCAACTCAGCGCCGCGGCCGGCGAATTGGCGGCGGTTGGCGAGTTCAATCCGATGGAAGTTACGGCGGCGCTTGGCAAAGCGTTTGACGGCTGGAAGTCGTCGGTTGCCTACAAACGGATCGAACGGCCGGCCCAACCGCTCCAACAGGGCGAAACCATCAAGATCGAGACGCCGGACAAGGCGAATGCGATCTATTTCGCCGGCCTCACCTATCCGATGACGGATGCGGACGCGGATTATCCGGCGCTGCAAATTGGCAACTATTTGCTTGGCGAGGCCCCGCTGGCCAGCCGGCTCAGCAATCGCGTGCGCGGCACCGAGGGCCTCTCCTACGGGATCGGCTCACGCTACGTCGCCAATCCGATTGACAAGTCGGCCGCCTTTCAGTTGTTTGCGATCACCAACCCCATGAACATAGGCAAGCTCGACACCATCATCGCCGAGGAAGTGACCAAGTTCCTCAAGGACGGCGTGAGCCTCGAAGAGTTGGACGGTAGCAAGAAGGCTTACTTGGATGCACGCAAAGTTGAGCGCTCGGAGGACGGCGCCCTGGCAGCAGAGTTGGCGAAGGGCCTGTTCATCGGTCGGACATTCCAGTTCGTCGCGGACCAGGAAAAGAAGTTGGAGACGGTCACGCCGGCGGACGTTTCCAAGGCCTTCGCCAAGGTCCTCGACCCGAAGAAGCTCGTCATCGTCGAGGCCGGCGACTTCGCGAAGAAAGTAGAACCGAAGAAGGAGGAGCCGAAGACGCCGAAGAAGTAAGGTGTTTGGCGAGCGGAGCGGCGTAAGCCGCCCGATAATGTGGGTAAATACACTATCGGGCGGCTTACGCCGCTTCGCTTGCCGGATGATGTACTTGCTCTACATTATCGGGCGGCTTACGCCGCTCCGCTCGCCACTGCTAATTGTCCTTGCCAAAGGTTTTCCCCGCCAGTGCCTTCTGCGTCGCGTTGAGCAAGCTCCAGCACTGCTTTTCGACGACCGCTCGGTATTGGTTGGTCACACCGACGACGATTGAGGGCGTTCCGGTGCCAATCGCGCTCGGCGTCGCATCATCGAATGCCAATTCGTTGTGAATCAACTCGCGGATTCGTCGATCGTCCTCGGCCAAGTCCTTGAACTTCTTGACCTGCTCGTCAGTGAGCTTGAATTCATCGCGAAGAATGAGGAAATCGGTCACGGGGACATACGGCTTCGACGGCCCCACGCGGAAATCCGGTTCTGAGCGCGCGGGCGCGAAACGTTCCCGAATCGGGTCTTTCTCTCGCAGATAGTCATCCCAGGCGGCCCGCAATTCGCGTTTCGCTCCGAGCAAGCGCGTGTATTGAAGCTGTTGGTCGACTGTTAGCACGTCCAAAAAGCGCTCGCCCTCCGTCAAGCGCTTCAACTGCTTATCCGTCAGGTTCATGGCAATGATCGCCGGCGGGTACGTGCACGCGGCCTCGCGACTGATCTTCGCCCGACGCTGCATCATCATCTCGTCGAACCGGGCGCGCTGTTCGGGAGTGAGATTCTCGGCCAGAACTTTCGCCGTATAGATGTGCGCTTCCACTTCCTTTCCCGCGGCCACTCGACCTGCCGGCCGGCCATTCGGAAAATCGTACCAGGCCCGCGCGATGCTCCCGCTTTGCTTGTCGGTGAGTTTGAGAATTTTGCCCATGTCGTAGGTGTCGAGGTATTTGAGTTCCAGGTCAAATAGGCCGGGCTTCGGAACTGGGATCGAGTCAGCGACAACATGCGCCGCTGCCGGAAGGTAATCGTCCATGATCAACGGCAGGGCGAATGGTTCACCAAAGAGCTTGTTGAACCTGGCGAGTTGCTCGTTGCCCAGCACTTCCGCGAGACGCTTTCCGCTCGTGATTTGTTGAAGTTGGTTCGGCGACAAATTGAGCGCGGCGATTGCCGGCGGGTAGGTGCAGACAGCCTCCGGGCTCACCTTCGCTCGGCGCTGCATCATGATCTGGTCGAACCGCGAGCGCTGCTCCTTGGTCAACTGTTTGTCAAACACCTTTTCCGTCTGCGCATGTACGATCTCCGCCCAACCGCTCGGAACCATTCCGCGCTGGAGTCCCAAGCCTCCGGTCGCAGCATCCCAGGCTTCCGCGACGGCCTTCATCTGTGCGTCGGAGAGTTTGAGTTCATTCCGCAGGGCCGGCGTCATGCAGTACAAGAGTTCCAGATCGTAGTAGCCGACCTTGGTCGCGGGATAACGGGCGGGCGTTGCCTGGGCTGGAGCAATCGGCTGTTTCTTCGCTTCAAGTGCCTTCGCTTCGACCGCCTTCGGTTCAATTTCCTTCGGCTCAACTACCTTCGCTTCAACGGGCAATGCCTGAATGAGCTTTCCTTCGAATGGCCGCCCCTTCAACTCCTTCAATCGCTCCCGCTGGGCCCGCGTCAGCATCTCCGTCATTTTCCCGAATGTGTCGTTGTTCGTGGCCTCGACGGCGGCTTTGATCTTCTCGAAGCGTTGGCCGGACGTGACGATCTTCGCGATCTCCTCGACGCGCAATGCTTGCAGACTGTGGACGTCCTCGATCTGATCCGGCTGCAACGCCAGATCACGCGCCGCCATCGCGAAGGCCGCATGTGGGCCGAATTCCTTTTCGCGGAGCTGGAAATGAATTTGAACCAGCCGCGTCCGTTGTGCTTTCGTCAGTGTCTTCGTCAAAAATGCCTCGGGCATGCCCGCACGGAACGCGCGCAAGGACTCGGCGGGAATGCGGACGAATGGAACTATGTCGATGGGTTGCTTCGAATTTGTGAGGTGGCGCGCAATTCCGTCGGCCGCGGACTTCTGCTCGGCCGTGAGTTCGATGTCCTTCTGTACTGCCGGTTCGGCGAGCAAGCGGAACACCGGCGGCACAGTCGGAGCCACTTGAATTGGCTTCGGTTCCGCGGCCGCGGTTCCTGTGACAATCAGCAAGATCAGGAAGGGCGTGCGCATGACGTTCCCTTGGATGCGGCATGCACAAATAGTAATCCAGTTTTCTTTGCGAATGCAAGGGCGAGCGGAGCACCGTAAGTAAGGTGCCCGATAATGACAGAATCGGGCGGCTTACGCCGCTCCGCTCGCCTTATCGCGGCTGCTTCAATCGCTCCGGCACCACTTGCGGCAGGAACTTCACCGGCAGCGTCCCATGCGCCAGCACCGCTTCGTGGAAGCGGCCGAGGTCGAAGGCGTCGCCTTGCTCGCGGCTGATTTGTTGCCGCAATCGGTAGAAGGCCATGCGGCCGACGAAGTAGGTCGAAAGCTGGCAGGAACTCTGCTTGGCGCGAACGATCTTGCCGAGCGCTTCGCCCTCGGTTTGGAAAGCGCCGTCAACAAGTAGCTTCAACGCCTCATCGTCCGTCATCTTTTCGCAGTGCATGCGGTGGTCGAGAATCGCATTGGTCACGGCCCGCAGGTAGAACTTGAGCTGATTGAGCCGGAGCGCCAGATCGCCGTTGCCGAAGCCCTGATCGAGCATCATCTGCTCGGTGTAAACCGCCCAGCCCTCGGCAAACGTGCCGCTCGACAGGATCTTGCGAATCAATGATGGATGGCGATTCGAGTATTCGAGTTGCACGTAATGGCCCGGATAGGCCTCGTGGATCGTGAGGATCCGCATCATCGCCGAGTTGTACTCTTCTAGGTACGTCCGCACCCGGCGATCGTCCCAGTCACGCGGCGGCGGGCTGACGGCGTAGACGCTTTGTGCTTTCGGATCGAGCGGCGGAGCCGGGTTCAAATAGGCGGTCGAGTTGCCGCGCTGAAACTCGGGCATCTCGATGATCGCACAGCGATCCGGGTCGGGCAGCCGAAGAATGTCCTTGGCGGTGATGAAGGCCTTGATCTCGTCGGCGGTCTTCTTGGCGTCCGCGACCATCGTGGTCACCTCGCCGTGATCCTTGCCCACCTCGGCAATCACGCGGCGAATGCACGTGCGCCGGCCCTCGGCGTCGTCCGGCGGCTGTGCCTTGCCAGGGAACACCTTGGGCCAGACTTGCCGGGCCAGCACGTACATGTCGCCGCGCACGCGGTCGGACTCAGTGATCGCGAGTTGCAATACCTCATCGGCAGAGAGGCCCGGCCCCGCTTCGAGTTCGGTTTCGAGCTTCTTGGCGAACTTCTCCTTGCCGATCCGCCACTCGCCGGTCGCACGCGGCAGCAGTTCCTCTTCGAGGAACTTGCCATAGTCCTTGAGCGCGGCGGACGCCGACTTGCATGGCCCGGCAAGCGCGCTGACTCCCGGCGTCTCGCCGGTCAAGTCAAAGATCGCCTTCTCGTAAAACGCGATCGACCCGCGGTTCTGGCGGATCGCGGTTTCGACGTAAACCTTCGGCGGGTTCTTCAAACTCTCCTTGGCGGCGAGCACCGTGCGCGGAATGGCGGTGATGCGACTCGCGGCGTCGGAGACGGCTTGCCGCTTCGCGACCGTTGACTGCGTGAGGTTGATGTAAACGCTATCCGCCAAGTACTCATTCCAGATGCGCGGATCGTTCGCGAATGGGTCCGTATTCTCAGCGAGCCAGATCGTGCGCGTGAGCGAGTCGAGAAGAATCTGGAAGTCGATCTTGCCGTCGGCAGTGAGTTTGTCGAGCTCGACAGCCTTCGGCAGCCTCGCGAGCGTGTCCTTGTGCCGCTGCAAGTTCGCCGCTCGAGCCGTCGGCGACAGATCGTCGAGCCGATCGTCGTAACGGTGGTCACCGAGCTTGCTCGCATCGACCGGGTTGTTCTTCATGAACTCTTCGAGGTAGTCCTTGAAAAACGCGGCGAGCTTCTGGTCCTCGTCCGCGATGGCAGGGGTGGTGAGCATAAGCAACAGCAAAAAGGGTCGGAGCATGGATGAACTTCCGCGAGGAGCCAAGACATTTTTGACCACGGATCGCACGGATTGACACGGATAAGACATAGTGATTTGTTTTGTTTTATCCGTGGTCATCCGTGTGATCCGTGGTCAGTTCTTTTCGTCCATGATGCTGGTAATGACATTGGGCATACCGGTAAAGATGCGAGCATAGCCGGCGGCACGCAGCGTCGCCTCGTCGTTCGAGCCGGTCGGCATCACCCAGGTTTCAATGCCCGCTCGGCGGCCGGTTTCGATGTCGACTTCCATGTCGCCGACGTAGAGGGCTACATCCTTCGACGCACCAAGCTTTTCCAACGCCGTGAACAACATGGTCGGGTCCGGCTTGATGGTACCGACGTCGTCTGGGCCAACGACCACGCTGAGGAATCGATCAAGCTCGAAGGCCGCGACGAGTTCACGCGTGAATTTGCTGGGCTTGTTCGAGCAGACGCCCATCTTGAGGCCGGCCGCGTGGAGTTGCTTCAATCCGTCGAGCACGCCCGGCAGCAGTCGCGTCAGCGATTTCATCACCGTGGGATGATGGGCCCGATAGAGCTTCGCGGCCTCATCATGGTCGACGCCCGGCAGAATCGTGTCCATCAACTGTTCGAGCCCGTGGCCGACGAGCGTGCGGACCTTGGCTTCGGTCAGCGTTGGCCGGCCGTAATGTTGCAGTACATGATTGACGCTCGCGGTGATGGCGGCATAGCTGTCGGCCAGAGTACCGTCGAAGTCGAACAGAACGGCGCGGATGCGCGGCATGCGAGAAGTCTCCAAACGAATGATTTACGGGGTCGGCCGGGCGCGGTACACTCCCGCCATGAAACCTCTCCTCGCTCTCCTGCTGTCCACGGTGCCGATCATTGCCGCCGACCCCGTCACTGTGACCAATTCCCTTGGCATGAAGCTCGTGCGGATTCCGCCGGGCGAATTCATCATGGGCAATGGCACCGAGCCGCCCAAGACGGCCGATGAATGGAACAAGCGCGATTACGACGAGGTGCCGGCCCACAAGGTGAAGATCACCAAAGAGTTCTATCTGGGCACGACGGAAGTCACGAATGCTCAGTTCGAGCAATTCGACGCCGAGCACAAGAAACTCCGTGGCAAAGGCGACGTCAGCAAGACAGACGACGAGCCTGTCACCTACGTGACTTGGCAGCAGGTCAATGAGTTCTGTGCATGGCTATCGAAGAAGGAGAGCAAGCCGTATCGCCTGCCGACCGAGGCCGAGTGGGAGTACGCGTGTCGAGCGGGTACGACAACGCGCTTCAACACCGGCGACACGTTGACGGCGGAGCAGGCGAACGTTGGGCTGAAGAAGGATGGCAAGACGCAAACGACCGTGCCCGTCGCGAGCTACAAACCAAATCCCTGGGGCCTGTTCGACATGCACGGCAACGTGCTCGAATGGTGCCTCGACTGGCATGGGCCGTACGACGCCGCCGAGCAAACTGATCCGGTTGGCCGAGCCGATGGGTATGCGAAAGTCGCTCGCGGCTGGTGTTTTCATCGGCCCGAACGCGCCCGCGATCCGCTTAAGTATTGGCATTCGTCGAATCGCTCCGGCTTTCTGCCAGAGGACGCCAATCGGCTGACGGGGTTTCGCGTCGTGCAAGGAGAGATGCCGACGACGAAGCCGCTGCCGATCGTGCTTCAGCCCTATCAAAAGGACGTGAAGCAAACGGCGGCACCGACCGAGGGGCCCGATGCCGGTAAGCCTCATTACGTCAACTGGGCGGGCGAGCGCAAGAACCCATCGATCGCAGCAGATGCGCATGGCCCGGTTTTCGAGCATCACAATCACTTCGCGGCCGTTTGCGTCTGCCCGAATGGCGACGTGCTCATGGCGTGGTATACCTGTATGAATGAGCCGGGCCGTGAACTGGCCCAGGCGTGCAGCCGACTTCGCGTTGGCGCGGACAAATGGGAACCGGCGTCGTTGTTCTTCGATGTGCCGGACGTTAACGATCACGCCCCGGTGCTGCTCACCGTGGGCAAGCGCATCTACCACTTCTGCACGCAGTCGCTCAAAGGTTGGGACTACGCCACCGACATCCTGCGCTATTCGGACGACAACGGCGTCGCCTGGTCGAAGCCGACGATCATGCTCGACCGCGATGATCCGAAGGCATTAAGCCAGCCATGCTCCGCGTTTGCGAACAAAGACGGCAAGATCGTTCTCGCGTGTGATGGCGATGTGCATCGTGACGAGCGTCTGCTCGTAAGCGGCGATGGTGGCAAGACCTGGAAGGTCGGCGCGGGTGACATGCGGGCGACGGCCAAGCAATATGCGATTCACCCGGCTATTGCTCCGTGTGCCGACGGACGCATCATCAATTTCCTACGCGGCCCCAATCCAATGCCGGTGCAATTTTCCAACGATCTCGGTACGTCCTGGACGCAGAAAGACAGCCCCTTCCCCGGCATCGGCGGCGGGCAGAAGGCCACGGCGCTCCGGCTCGCAAGCGGAGCGCTGTTGCTCGTCAATATGGACAACAAGGGCGTCGTGGCTGGCAAGACCGGCACGTTTGCTGCCCTATCTTTCGACGACGGTGCGACCTGGGCCCATGTGCGCAAGCTCGACGGTGTGCAAGGCTACATGTCGTCCGCGCAAGCACCGAACGGCGTCATCCATGTCGTTGGCACCAAGATGTCGGCCGTGGCGTTCAACGAAGCGTGGCTGAAGGAAGGGAAGGCGTTTCCTGCGAAGTAATTTCTCGCGCAGAGACGCAGAGACGCAGAGAAATCGGCCCTCTGCTTGGTTTTCCTCCGCGCCTCCGCGCCTCTGCGTGAGCTGTTTTGTTTAGCGATCTTGGAGCCGCACATGACGACGCGACTGCTGGCTCTCTTCCTGTTCGCTACGTCAGCGTATGCAGAGGCACCCGATCGTTCCGCCGCGCTCAAGCGGATGGAAGAGGTCATGGGCCCGCTGCCAACTCCTGCCAGGAAGGCGCCACTCGACGTTCAAATCACCTCCGAGGAGAAGCTCGACGGCTACGTGCGTAAGAAGCTCACGTACGTCGCCGAGGAGGGCGACCGCGTTCCGGCCTACTTGCTGATCCCCACGGAATTCAAAGACAAGCGGCCGGCGGCGCTCTGTCTGCATCAAACCACTGCGATCGGCAAAGGCCAGCCAGTCGGCCTCGATAAGGATGCGAACAAGCATTACGCATGGGAGCTGGTCAAACGCGGTTACGTATGCTTGGTTCCCGATTACCCGAGTTTTGGCGATTACAAGTACGATTTCAAGAAATCGGCACACCCATCGGGCACGATGAAGGCGATCTGGAACAACGTTCGTGGCGTCGATTTGTTGCAATCGCTGCCCGAAGTCGACGGCGACCGGATCGCGGCCATCGGTCACTCGCTTGGAGGACACAACGCGCTCTTCACGGCCGCATTCGACGAGCGGATCAAGGCAGTCGTCACGTGTTGTGGGTTCTGTTCGTTCGCGAAGTACTACGGCGGCAACCTCAAGGGATGGACCAGCGACCGTTACATGCCGCGGATCGCCAGCGAATATGGCAACGATCCGAAGCGCGTGCCGTTTGAGTTTGCCGACGTGCTTACGGTGATCGCACCACGCGCAATTCTGACCGTCTCGCCGACCAAGGACGACAACTTCGCAGTCGAGGGCGTGAAAGATGTGATTCGCGCGGTCAAGCCGATCTATGAAAAGCTCGGCGCCGCCGACGAACTGCAAGCCCGCTACCCAGATGCGGGCCACGATTTTCTGCCCGAAGAACGCAAGGCGGCGTACGAGTTTCTCGATCGCCGCCTGAAGCCGTGAATCCGGCGAGCGTCGCGGCGTAAGCCCGACGTGTCTGGTGCACGCGGTCGCGCCGCACACGTCGGGCTTACGCCGCGACGCTCGCCTTCAAACGATGGTCAGTCCTTCACCTTCTTGAACACTCGCACCGTGTTCCCGCCCTTGCCCTTGAACTCCGTCGGCCGATCTTTGCCTGGCGGGGCCACGCACGATTTCAGAGTGTCGCCATCCAACTCGTAGATACCTTTGATCTCCTTGCCGTCCGGCAACGTGTCGGTGTTTTCCTTGGGTTTCTTGGCCGGATCGAGTGTGAACGGAATCTCCTTGGCGGCGACCTGGTCGCCAACGTGAACCGTGTGCTTGTTGCCCGTGATGACAACACGAATCGTCTTGATCACGTCCTCGCTCGGCGCCTGGCCTTCAGTCTCGACCGAGACGAGTTGCCAAGTGCCTTGAAATTTCTCCAGTTCGGCTTTGATGGCGTCCTCCTTGGCGTCCGCGAACAACGGGGCGGCGATTGCAAGAAGTAACATGGTGGAGCGCATTTGAGAGAATCCCCATTATCAAGAGTTCAAATTCGGCTGATCGTGTTGCGGCAAGTGTAGCGATTCCGGATCGACAAAGCCCAGGGAGAGCACGAGCCGGTGGCGTCGTTTGCGCTGGCGATCATAAAGAACGGCCACCGGTGAACCGACTTCCAATGCCGGCTTCAACAAGGCGCTCGCTTTGCCCGAACGCACGCCGATGATTGGCGAGCCAAAGCGATAACTGATGTCCCAGCGCCGCGGGCCTTTCTTCCCCGCGATTGGTGTGATCGCGGTGACTTCGCCAATTATGGCCTGTGCCGAGCGCGCGAACCTTACCTCGCGCCGAACACGCCAAACAAGGAAGATGGCCAGCAGTATGACAAACCCGATCGATCGCAACGGCGTCATCCAGCTTCGGTGCAACTCGGATTGCAAGTCGCCATCGTCGAAGATTTGTGGATTGTCATCCGGCTTGTCGGCCCGGTAGACGATGGGGATCGACGAGCCCACTTCGAGTTTGGTCGGCGCAATCGTCGTGAACGTGCGGGCCGTGCCGCCGGCGTCGGCGAAGCGAAACGTCCCCTCATGGACCGTCCGTTTGCCGCGCTTGGCGAGTACTTCGTAAGAGTGCATGCCCGTCACCGTGCCGGTCGCCTCTTGCCGGTGGTCCTGATACTCCTGCGATTCCACAGCCCCGAACGCGGCACGCGCAGCGAGCACGAACACTAGCATCGCCGAGAGAACCAAAGCTCCCCAGCCGACGAAGCGCAGGCCGGGCAGGACTCGGACGTCGCGCGGCGGTGGGCACGGAAGTCGGGGCGGATTCATGAACTACCTACAAGTGAGCGCCGGTCGGTAGCATATCAGAACCTTGGTTCGGGTTCGTCATGCGTCTATTGTTCGCCATCCCGCACTACTTTGATCCGGCCCCGGGCGAGCGCCGCCACGGCTCGCTCGGCGGTGATCCGCGTCCGCGCATCAGGTCGCTCACCGAGTGCATTGCCGGCCTGCGTCAGCAATTTGGCCGACCGCAGTGCGTGATCGACATCGGCCGCCGCACGACGACGCCGGCCAATTACGCGACGGCCGTCCACCTGGACGTTGTCGTCTGCACGGCTGGCGACAAGCACTTGCTCAAATGGCTGCCCCTCGGGCCGGGCTACTTCGTACACAACGCCACCGACGCCGAGCCGCGTTTGCTCGGCTTCGAATGCCATGCCGTCTTGCGCGATCGGCTAGGCAGCTACGATTATTACTGTTTCCTTGAAGACGACCTCCTCATTCGCGACCCCTGGTTATTCGTCAAAATGCGCTGGTTCTGTAGTCAATTCGGCGACGACGCGCTGCTGATGCCGAACCGCTTTGAACTGGCCCGCGATCGCATCGTGCATAAGGCCTACATCGACGGGCCGTTGCGCCCGCACGTGACGGCGCCGTTCCAGGATGTGAACGACCAGCCGACGCTCGAGGCCGAGCCGTTCGGCCAGCGTGTGGTGTTCCGTCGGCAACTCAATCCACACGCCGGCGCGTTCTTCTTGAACGCACGGCAGATGGAGACCTGGGCGGCGAAGCCGTACTTCCTCGACCGTGAGACAAACTTCGTCGGCCCACTCGAAAGCGCGGCCACGCTCGGCGTCATGAAAACGTTTCGCATCTACAAGCCGGCAATGGAGACGGGCGGCTTCCTCGAGATCGAGCATCCGGGGAATCGGTTCCTCAACCGCATCAAGCTGCCGGGGCCGCCGACGCCGGTGGCCGAGACGAACCCCGAGGCGTAACCTACAGCGGCCTAGCGGTTCGATTGTGGGGAGACAGCATGAAGGCGATCCTCCTGGCCGGGGGCAGCGGCAGCCGGCTCTATCCATTGACCAAATCGGTGAGCAAACAGCTTCTGCCTGTCTACGACAAGCCGGTCATTTATTATCCGCTGTCGGTGCTCATGCTCGCCGGTATCCGCGAGGTGCTCGTCATCAGCACGCCGCGCGATACGTCACGCATTGAGGAACTGCTCGGCGACGGTACGCAACTTGGCATGCGCTTCCAGTACAAGGTGCAGCCGAACCCCGGCGGCATCGCTCAGGCCTTCTTGCTCGGCGAAGAGTTCATCGCCAACGAGCCCGTCTGCCTGATCCTCGGCGACAACATCTTCTTCGGCCACGATCTCATGCCGGTGTTGATGGAGTCCGCCAAGCTGACGACCGGCGCCCGCGTATTCGCCTATCACGTGACCGACCCGGAACGCTTCGGCGTGGTCGAGTTCGACAGGCAGTTCAAGGCCCTGAGCCTTGAAGAGAAGCCAAAGAAGCCGCGATCAAACTGGGCCGTGACGGGCCTCTACTTCTACGACGGCCGGGTGTCGCAAATCACCAAGAAAATGAAGCCGTCGGCGCGTGGCGAACTCGAAGTCACGGACGTGAACCTGCAATACCTCAAGGAAGGCTCGCTGACGGTCACGCCGATGGGCCGTGGTGTCGCGTGGCTCGACGCAGGGACGTTCGAGTCGCTAATTTCGTCATCGCTGTTTGTGCAAACTTTGGAACAGCGGCAGGGGCTGAAGATCGCCTGCATCGAGGAGATCGCGTTAATGAAAGGCTTCATCGACGCGGCCCAATTTCAGAGGTTAGCCGAGGGATGTGGCAAGAGCGAGTACGGCGAGTACCTGTCTCGCGTGCTCAAGGAGCAACATGGGTTGAGCCACATGGGGTGATCGTTGAGGACAATTGGTGGGCGGCAACGGCTCCCACCCCCCCTCTTCGTGGACTGCTGCCGTGCATCGCATCGCATTGCATTCCATCGTGCCGGCGCTTGATTCTCTGATTCTCAGCCTATTGTCTTGCCGCGTAACGAATTACTCACTTTTTCAAACGGATCACGGACGAATTGCTCAAGGGCGCCGCATCTGGGGGCGCTTTGAGCGTCTTGAGAAACGCGATCACGGCTGCCCGATCGGTCTGGCCCAATTCCTGATACGCCGTCGTCACCTTGGCAGCGTCGCCCTGGTGGCGACTGACGGCGTCCTCAAGCGTTGCCGACGCCCCGTCGTGGAAATACGGCGCCGAGTCGGCGACGCCCCACAGGGCCGGGGTCTTCCATTGCGAAGGTTTCGGCAGGTTGTCCGGGCGCGGCGGCAGGCCAAGTTGCCGCGGCGGGTCGTTGCCGTACGTCGACTCGCCGGACGGGATCGGCAGGTCGAGGTTGTAGAGCAGGAAATCGGTATAGACGCCGCGCACACCGCCGATGTCCGGTACGTGGCACAGTGCGCAACCGACCGACTTGAACAGATCCTTGCCGCGGGCCGCCACCGCTTTCTCGGCTGGGTCGACCGGCGGCACCTCGACCGGACGCGGCAATGTCTTGACAAATGCAACCAGCGCGCGGAATTGTTTGCGGTCGAGGTCAGGAGGCGTGTCCGCCATGGAAGCGGATAACGGCTTCGTTTGCGGGACCTTTGGTGTTCCGAGGCCAATTTCATTCGCACAGGCCGCGGCCACAAAGGTCTCCAGATCGCTAGTTTGGCCCTTCCAGCCGAACTTGCCGACGCGGCCATCGTCGGCGACGGGAATGCGGCCGACAGGTACGCTGGCGAAATCGAGTTTCATCTCCTTGGCGACAGCGCTGACCTGCCGGGTGCGCTGATTATTGCGGATCGCCTTGTCGGAAATCAGGTCGATCCAACCGGCGCCGAACAGGGCTGTCGCCTGGACCGATTGCGTCAGGAGCGGATCGTAGTCCGGGACCTTCATGTTCGGACATCCCGGGTTCGAAATCGTCCGCCCAGGAATCACTGGATACAGGCCGCGAAGCACGGTCATCGATTCTTGCTGACTCGGCGACACACTGAAGTTGTGTATTGTCCCGCTGCGAAACTCAGGGTCGTCCGGCCGCGGGGCCGCTTCGAAGGAAACGGCGTTGTGCATGACTTCGCCTCCACCTCCCAGCCCGCCCTTGAAGTGACAGGCGGCACACGACTTGGCGTTGAATACCGGTCCCAGGCCATCGCCATGAGCAAGCGGGTCGTTCGGCTCCCATTCGTGTTCAAAAAGTTCACGGCCCGCGCGAATGTCGGACGCACTTGCGGACGGGCCCCAGATGACGGGAATCCCGGCCGACCAGATCCAGAGCGCGAGGCCAACGAAGCCGAGGCCGAGAGACCAACAAAAGATGCGGCGTTGAGTCGCAAGTGACAGGCGGCGCATTGGACAGGCCCCGACATGGATGTGCAATTTGACGATAACCGACGCGGATGGCCGAGTCAAGAACTTGCCAATTCTCGCCGCTCCGTCCGTGTGAGCGTACAATCCCTCCATCGCTAGGGGTGCCCCGGCCGGACGTCGGGGCTGAGAAAACACCCTTCGCACCTGATCCGGGTCATGCCGGCGAAGGAAAGCGATCCGCTCTTCTTCGACCTCTCTGTCGGACTTGCCAATCATGACGCAGCTCGAATCCGCCCGCCAGGGCGCCATCACGCCCGAGATGAACTTCGTCGCCCAGCGCGAAGACCTCGATCCGGAACTCATCCGCTCCGAGGTTGCGCGTGGCCGCATGGTCATTCCCGCGAATATCGTTCACTTGAAGAGCAAGCTGGAGCCGATGGCCATTGGCGTCGCTTCGAAGTGCAAGATCAACGCCAACATCGGCAACTCGGCGGTGACGGGCAAGGTCGAAGACGAACTGGAAAAATTGCACACGGCCGTCCATCTCGGTTCCGACACCGTGATGGACCTCTCGACCGGCGGCAACATCGACGGCATTCGCCAGGCCATCATCGAGGCCTCGCCGGTCCCCATTGGCACGGTGCCGATCTATCAGGCGATTCAAGAGGTCAAGGACCCGACCGACCTGACGCCGCAACAGATGCTCGACATGGTCGAGCATCAGGCAAGGCAGGGCGTCGACTACATGACGATCCACGCGGGCGTCCTCATTGAATACGTGCCGCTGACGCGCAATCGCGTGACCGGCATCGTGAGCCGCGGCGGTTCGCTGATGGCGCAGTGGATGATCGCGCATCATCAGCAAAATCCGTGGTACACGCACTTCGATGAGTTGTGTGAGATCATGCGGAAGTACGACGTGACGTTCTCCCTCGGCGACGGCCTGCGGCCGGGCTCACTGGCCGACGCCAACGATGAAGCACAATTCTCCGAGTTGAAAACGCTCGGCGAATTGACGCTCAAGGCCTGGGAGCACGGCTGCCAGGTGATGATCGAGGGGCCGGGCCACATCCCGATGCACCTGGTCAAAATGAACGTCGAGAAGGAACGCGAATTGTGCCACGAGGCCCCGTTCTATGTTCTCGGCCCTTTGGTGACCGACATCGCGCCAGGCTACGACCATATCACCAGCGCCATCGGCGCGGCCCTTGCGGCCGAGGCCGGGGCGGCGATGCTTTGCTACGTGACGCCGAAGGAACATCTCGGCTTGCCGAACAAGGATGATGTCCGGCAAGGCGTGATCGCTTACAAAATCGCCGCCCACGCCGGCGACATCGCACGGGGCCGCAAGGGCGCCCGCGACCGCGACGACGCCCTGAGCAAGGCCCGTTTCGAGTTCGATTGGAATCGGCAATTCGATCTGTCCCTCGACCCGGCAACAGCCCGGTCGATGCACGACGAGACGCTGCCCAACGAGGTGTTCAAGGGGGCGAAGTTCTGCTCGATGTGCGGCCCGAAGTTCTGCTCGATGCGCATCACGCAAGACGTCCGCAAGCTCGCGGATGATGCGGAGAAGATTGCGTTGACGTTGACGAAGAGTTAGACCGGTGATGTGGCAAGATGGAAGCCGGCGAATTGGCAGGGCTCTTAGACGGGAGAAATCATGTCGGTCGCAGAGCCACCGGCCCGGCCCAAGGAACTCCGTACGCTCGCGGATGTACTCGACGGGCTGGGCGGTATTCCCGCCGAGCGCATTTTGATGCGCCCAGCCCCAGGCATGGCCAAAGCGTCCGACGTAGTGGCGGCCCTCGATGGCCGCCGGATGCTCCGCTACGAACTTGTCGACGGTGTTCTCGTGGAGCTGCCCATAGGTCTATTGGAATCGTTTCCCGCCGCCTATTTGATTGAGATCTTGGGTCCGTTCGTTCGCTGGCACAAACTCGGGATAGTGGCAGGAGCGGACGGCTCAATTCGGCTCACCGGCGGCAAGAAGCGTATTCCCGATGTCGCCTTTTACTCCTGGGCCCGATTCCCCGATCGGCGCTTGCCGAAGCGACCTGTTCCCGACTTGACGCCGAGTCTGGCGATCGAGGTCGTCAGCCTCGGCAACACGGTCGCGGAATTGACGCGCAAACGTGCCGAATACTTCCGATCCGGAGTGCAATTGGTTTGGCAAGTGGATCCGCGAACGCGTACCGTTGCTGTCTACAAGGGCCCGAAAAAGCCAATCATCTTGCGTGAAGGTGACATTCTTTCGGGCGGATCGGTGCTCGCGGGCTTTACCTTACCAGTTTCAGAATTGTTCGGTGAACTCGATCGGCACGGCTGATTGGATCACTTCGCCACAAATACTAATCTCCCCACATCTAGCGTAAGCTCCATCACCCCAATCGGCCCCGCTTTCGCCAGCAAATCAAAGCTCCGGCCAAACACGTCGGACCGCACGCGGCCATTTTGACGTGGCCCGGCCACGAAACCCTTCGGCCCACGCGTAAGAATGTCGAACTTGAGTTGCTCGCCGCGAGCATCGATGCGCCAGTATTCGCTGACGCCGGCCGCAAAGTACTTCTGTTCCAGCCGGTCGTCCTTGGGCACCGAAGAATCGCTCGCCACTTCGAGGACCATGTCCGGCGAACCGACGACTTCGAGAATGCGGTTCTTCTTGTTCGGCTTGAGTCGGATGCGTTTCGACTGCACGCTCGCGAAGGACGCAAACATCAGGTCGGGTTCCACGGACAACGACGCTCGCGGGTGGACGAGCCGCATCCGGTCGGAGAACATGTAGCCAAGCTGGCCGGCTTTCACGAGCGTGTTCAGGACCGTCAAGACCTCAGTCTTGATGGCATTGTGGGTCAAAAAATCTCCCATTTCATCGCTCACCCAGATGTCGCCGTCGATCCAGAACACTTCGCCGCGCTCCGGATAATCGGGAGACAAGCACCAGCGACGGAAGGAACTGAGAGTGGGGAACTCGGCCGGCAACTGAATCTGGCCGTTGAAGATGTAGCGATGCGGGGCCTTGCCGTTGAGCTGCGCTCGGGGCGCCGCCTTGCGTTTGGTCGCGGTCGCCACGGTTGCTCCTTTCGGCGAGGTGCTGGACGCGTCGGATAGCGATATATTAGAGCAAATCCACCTCGCGCACATCCGGAGCCGGCCATATGACTCCTATCACCGCCACGCTCGTTCTCGCACTCTCGATCGCTGCGCCGGCCCCCAAGAGCGACAAGGGCATTCCCAAGGACCTGATCGATCTGCTTCCCGAAGACTCCGCTGCCGTCGCCGTGTTGCACGTCCAGCGGGCGGCCAAGTGCGAGTTGGGCAAGGCGATCTTGAAGGTTGTCGCGGGCGAGCAGGACGCGGACGACCCAGTGCATGTGGAAGAGTTCGTTCGCGATGCCGAAGTGGCTCTCCTGTCACAATTCCTAATCGACAAGGGATTCGGCGACTTCTGCCTCATTCTGCGCCTCAAGGAGAAATCGGAACTGCCCAAGACCCTGATCGCCAAGGCCAACAAGCTCGCCAAGGGCAGGGTTCCGGAGCAGATTGGCAAGCGGACGGTCTATCCGCTCGACAATTCCGAATTCTCGTTCGCCGTGATCGACGATCGAACCATCATGATGGTCCTGGCGACCGGCGATCGCAAGCAAGTGGCGGAAACTCGGACGGCGGCGTACGGCGAAGCGCCGGGCCCGTCGCCGGCGCTGCGCAAGATGCTTGTCGACGACAAGGACGATCGCGCCTTGCGGTTTTATGGCAGTCACCCAAAGAAGATGGCGTTGTCCGCCCACCTCGTGCTGGCGCCGTTTGGCGTGAAGGACAAGGCCATCGAGTCAATGGGCGACAAGATCATTTCTTACCGGGGCGGGATCCGCGAAGGCGACGCGGGCGAGGTGGAGTTGCGCATTACGACCAAGGACGTGGATGCCGCCAAGGAACTCCTCAAGCACTATGAAGAGGGCAACGATCCGGAGCCGTTCGTCAAGGATTTTCGCGCGGCCGCGAAAGCGGTTCGCGATGGCGATGACGTCGTGATTACCGGGAAGCTGACGAAGGGAATGATTGAGTTGCTGTCATCAAAGCCGAACAAATAGTCGCCGTTACTGAGCATCAGGTTTGTCCGCCGCGGCTTCTTCAAGCATCTTCTTGAGGCGCCCGGCAAATTCGGTTGGCAGCGGCTCGTCCGGAAGCGAATGAGTGACCTTGATCGTGTCGCGATAAGTGTGAATGTAAATCGCACACGGAACACAGCCGCACAGATGGCGCTGCAGTAGTGTGTGCTGATCCTCCGACAGCGAGCCCTCGACAAAGTCGATCAGGATCTCGGCGACTTTTCGGCAAGTCAAGGTCATAGCACGCGCTCTCCGTAGTGCCGGGCCAGGGCATCCCGCATCATCAGGCGGGCCCGGTGGAGCCGGCTCTTGACGGCCGGCACACTCAGTTCAAGTATCTCGCCGATCTCGGCGTTGGGCATTTGTTCGACGTCGGCAAGTACAAAAACGTCGCGATACATTTCCGGCAATCCCGCGATCGCCTGCTCGATCAACTGCTTCTCTTCACGATCGAGGACGACATTGTCCGGCAACCTTGGCCATGGCCGCACATGATCGGCATGCTGGCCTTCTGCTGTAAACGCGTCCAGTGGATCGTGAACTCGGCCCTCGTCACGGCGGGCGCGCTTGCGGCGGTTGGCCAGGGCCGCGTTCACAGTCACGCGGTGCAGCCAGGTGGGGAACGCCGACTCGCCGCGGAAGGTGTCCAGTTTGCGGACCACCTGTAGCAGCACATCCTGCGTTACGTCTTCCGCATCCGCGTCGTTGCCCAGCATGCGGCGCGCGAGGTTATACACTCGCGGAGCATAATCGCGGAAAACACGGTCGGGCGTCAAGGCGGTTCCGTCAGCGGGATCGGCCATTGCCACAGGCTCCACGCTCTCGGGTTAGTGCGGGCGAATGGGGCGAAGGATTCACATTTTCGGGGCGGAACCCCCTTCAGGTTATCCATTAGACCGCTGGACTGAAAGAGGTTGGGTCGATGGAAGGTTTTTTCAACTTTTCTTGAACTTACTTGTCACACGCCCGGTTGGGCCGCCTTGGAGTGGTCAAGAAGGGAGCCAAACAGGCCCCGAATAAACAAAACGACCAACCCCAAGGTGACTTATGTTCAGCAAGCTCTTCCGCTCGACCACCAAGCCGACGATCCGCAAGGCCCGCCTCGCGTGCGAATCCCTGGAAGAACGCCGTGTGTACGCGATCAACGTCGACCCAACCTTTATCGATTTCAACCTCACAGCCACGGTCGAGCACACGGTTCAGGAGCCGGGCGTGTCGCAAGGACTCGATCAAATTCGGGTCGACGGGTCCGACTTGGACGACACCGTCAACATTCTTTCCTTCAATGCCCAGACCGGGACGGCGAAGATTCAACTTCAGGTACGCAATAACGGCGTGCTGGTGTCCGATCAGACGGTCACCCTGCAAAGCAACCACCTTTATGTCCAGCACCAGATCGCAATCTTCGGCAAGCGGGGCAACGACACGGTCATCAACAACACCGGGGCCGCGATCTATGCTGACGGCGGGTCCGGCGACGACTACCTCAGCGGTGGGTCTGCTGGCGACAGCTTGAACGGCAGTGATGGGCGCGACACGATCATGGGTCGCAAGGGTTTCGACTACCTCGAAGGCGACGGCGGGGCCGACTACATCCGCGGCGGCGACGGCGGCGACTTCATCTATGGCAACGATGGCGATGACATCCTCTATGGCGAAGGCGGCAACGACTTCGTATACGGTGGCGCCGATAACGACCTCATGTTCGGCGACGCCGAAGACGTGTTGCAAGGCGGCAACGACTTGATGGACGGCGGCGCCGGCAACGACACGATGTGGGGCAGCGGCGGGTCCGACAACATGTATGGCGGCGATGGCAACGACTGGATGGACGGCGGCAGCGGCCGCGACGGAATGTACGGCAACCTGGGGTCCGATTCCTTGTATGGCGGCCGCGGAGCCGACTACCTGGACGGCGGCACCGATGACCCGGACTTCTCCGGCGACCTGCTCGAAGGCGGCCGCGGAGCCGACACCTTCGTCCATCACCACCACGTCTTCGGCAACGACGACGCCGACGTCTTCACCGACTTCGACCCGTCGCACGGCGACAAAGAAGACGACCAGTATCACTCGCCTTTCTAAGTGAACAACCGGCCGCGGGACGCTCATCCGTCCCGCGGCCCATCGCCATCTTCTGCGTCCAACGAATCGGCCTTCATCACTTCCCGCAACAACACGGTCGCATAGCACCCCGCCGGCAAGGAAAACGTCAAACGCAGCCCATCCGGTTCGCGCGTCGCGGACAGGTCTTCAACGTAAATCAAATTGTGCCGCCGAGTGCCCATTACGAGCTTGCCGAAACCCTCGAACGAGTTCGTGCTCAGGCCGGCCGCTTCCAACACGATGATCTCGCGCTCAGCGGCAATGCCGTGGGCCGGGAACGTCTTGCGGCCAAACATCGGGCCGGCGGTCACCAACTCGCGCGCCGCGAACCGCGCTTGTTCGGTTGGCACATCGACGGCCGTGAACATGCCCCCGGCCGGCCACTTGGCCATCACGTCGCCGGCGAGCACCGTTCGAAACAATCCGTCCGCCATTCGCCGAGTGAGGTAATCGTTGAACATCAGCGATTGCGCGGCGGACAAAGCCAGCTTGCGCACGAAGGGGTTGCGGACCTTCGTCGGTTCGCCTTTCAAAATTGACATGCCCAGGCGGGCCGTCTCGCCATCGCGGCCGAAGCGCTGGGGACCGTAGAAATTCGGCAGGCCCTCAGTGCGGATGTGCTGCAGAATCGGTTCGACATCCGTGTCATTGGCGCCGCGGACCAGGATGCGAAAGCGGTTCCCCTTCAAATGGCCCGGCTTCAGCTTGTTGGTGTGCCGCGAAACGCGAAGCGTCTTGATGCCATCGCCTTCGAGGTTACCTAACGTGGGTTCGCAACTAGCGGGAACTGAGACCCATTGCCGCGTGACCGCCCGTCGATCCTTGAGCCCAGCCGTGCCGACTTCGCTCGTGGGAATGCCAAGCCGACGCGCGACCTGACGCCCGAAAAACTCGGCTCCCAGATCGACCTTCTCGATCCACAAGTAGAGATGGTCGCCGGTGCCGGCCGGATCGTAGGCGGGAATCTCTTCAACTTCAAAATCCGCCGGCTCAACCTTGATGCGGCCGCCAACGCCGGAGAGAGTGGAGGTCAGGAAAGGTAATTGTGGGATGGCGAGAGACATAAGGACATCTTACTCGACATGCTGCAGCAGCGTTCGCAGTGCGGCGGCGGCGCGTTCGCGGAGGGCGGGCGGCCAGGACACGTCGTCCTCCCACGCGGCCAGGGCTTCGAGCATGCGCACGTTCGCTTCGAGCAGGCCGATTCCAGTGTCCCTCGCTGGCGCTTCGGGCTCCGACGGCGCGGGCTTCTCGATGCCGACAACCTCGCGGACACCGTCGAGAAACGACG
The DNA here is from genome assembly GCA_036266155.1 of Gemmataceae bacterium. Lineage (GTDB taxonomy): Bacteria > Planctomycetota > Planctomycetia > Gemmatales > Gemmataceae > SIAJ01. Next base: position 25,377 of record DATANR010000154.1, read on the forward strand.
TGTTTCCGAGCGCTCGAAAGTCGACCGAGTCACTATCGCCGTCAAAAACGCTGCCAAAGAGCGAGCGCTTGGCCTCAATCGACTTGAGCACCCGTTCTTCGATCGAGCCGCGGGTGACGAAGTTGACCACGCGCACGGGCCGCTTCTGCCCCATTCGGTGGACGCGCGCGATTCGCTGCTCCAGCACGGCCGGATTCCACGGCAGCTCGAGGTTGATCACCGTATCCGCCAGTTGCAGGTTCAGGCCGACACCGCCGGCATCCGTGCTCAAGAAGACCCGGCAGCCGTCCTCCTTGAAGCGCTCGAGCACGGCCCGGCGGTCTTTGCTCTGAAGTCCGCCGTGCAAGAGTGCGTAGCCGACGCCGAGATCGTCGAGCACCTCGGCCGCCTTGTGCAACATTGTTTCCCACTGACTGAACACGACCGCCTTGTGATCGCCCGATGACATCAAGTCCTCTATCACCTCCGCGAATTCGTCTAGTTTTGGCGAGACATTGGTCTGTTTGTCGATGAGGTATGTCGAATCGCAAACGAGCCGCATGTTGATGATGCACGCGAGAATCCGCTTGCGATCGAGGTCGGTGAGTACCCCCTTGCTCAGCAGCCGGGCGAGATTGACCTGGTTTTCCTCGTAGGGGCGGCGCTGCGCTTCCGTCAACTCAACGAAGCGCGTGCTGTCGGTCCGCTCCGGAAGCTGGCCGAGCACCTCGCCGCGGGTTCGCCGCAAGAGGATCGGGGCCAGACGATCGCGAATCTTGTAAAGGTTGCGGTAGCCGGTGAGGTTGCCCTTCTCGTCGAGCACTCGGTGTTCGTGCAGAAACTCGAATGCGGGTCCGAGTCGGCGATCGTCGACGAACTGCACGATGCTGTAGAGTTCCTCGAGTCGATTTTCGAGCGGCGTGCCGGTGAGCACGATGGCATAGCGCGACTGCAGCTTTTTCACGGCTCGTGACGTCTTCGACTCCCAATTCTTAATGCGCTGAGCTTCGTCGAGAACGACCATGTCCGGCCGCCAGGCGTTCATCAATTCGAGATCGCGCACGACCTGCTCGTAATTGACCAACTTAAAGAAGGCATCCTGGATGTACTGTTCCTCGCGTGCGTCCTTGAGCCCTTCGACGACCTGCACCGAGCGGTCGGTGAACTTGCGAATCTCACCTTCCCATTGATACTTCACGGAGGCCGGCGCCACGACGAGTACGCGCCGCACACCACGTTCGCGTGCCAGCAACTCGATGGCGGCCAGCGTCTGCGGCGTCTTACCGAGGCCCATGTCGTCGCCCAGGATGCTGCGCACGCGACACGCGAGAAACACGGCACCGCGTGCTTGAAAATCGTAGAGGGGGATCTTGAGCAAGTGACGGACGGTGGCATCGTCGGCATCACGGTCGACCTCGGCCAGCAATTCCTGCTCGCGTCGTGCCAAGTCGCGGCGCTCGACTTCGCGATCGATGAACTCCATCGCGTCGGACATCACCGTCACGTGCTCGGGCACCGTTTCAATGCTCGTGACGAGGTCGGCGTAGGCATGTTGGCCGTTCCAGACGCCGGCGTCGTCGAAAAAGCGCTTGGCGAGCGCGCCAAGCGGGTCCGAAAGACGCGGCGGGAGCTGTAAACGCAGTCGTAGCTGGGCGGCGCCGTAGTCGAGCGTCACCTCCGGTCGAACGACCGCGGCCTTGCGGCGCTTGGACGAATCACCTTCGGCCTGGAGCTTTTCGAGGACCGCTTCGATGTGCTTGCAGGTGCCGAGCGTGTTCGACTTGAAGTCCGGACAGGTGCAGGAATTGTCGCCCGTGTCGAACCCGCGAATGGCGACGGTGTACTGCCCCTTGGTCTGCGGATTGGTGACTTTGTAATCGGAGAAAACGCGATTCTTGCCGGTATTTTCAATCTGCAAGTTGGCCGTCCGCGCTCGCTGGCGACGCAGGTCGATTTGTTCTTCGCGAAGCATCGACGACCCTCATGGCGGCCTCGAAGTGAGGCGGCTCTTACCATGATACCGGTCAGGTGCCTGTGCATTAACCGGGTGGGAAGGCCAGCCGAATCGCCTAAACAAGTGGGGTAAATTGAACTGCGTTTGACCGCCGTGGAAATGTCTGGTACAGTTTTCTTGTCGGCCTCCCACCTGACTAGCCTCTCCCGAGTGTTTGAACTTCTGTTGGGCTAACTGGCATGCTGACCTTGCTTGCGTCCCAGGATGGGGCGCGCGGCGTAAGCCACTCGCGGCGCGATTTCCTGCGCATCGGCTCCCTGACCGCCGGCGCGCTCGCACTCCCGAATCTTTTGCGAGCCCGCGACTATTCGTCGCGTGCCGGCCTCTCCACCAAGAAAACTTCTGTTGTCTGGCTCTGGCTGGCCGGCGGCCCGTCACAGATCGAGACATTTGATCCCAAGCCGGATGCCCCCGCGGAAATTCGTTCCGTCACCGGTGCAGTGAAGACCAAGTTGCCCGGCGCCCAACTCGGCGGCACCTTCGAACGCATGGCGGCCAATGCCGACAAGTTCGCTTTCGTCCGCTCGTTCGCTCACAGCAACTCCGGCCACGGCGGCGGCACGCATTGGGTGATGACCGGGTATGACTATCCCGCGGCTGACAATGGCGCCGCGCCGATCCGCCCGTGTTGCGGCTCGATGTTGTCGCGCTATCGCGGCGCGACGGGTCACGATGGTCTGCCGACTTTTGTCCGCTTCCGCGACATCCTGGCCGACGGTCCCGCATGGCTTGGCCAGCAATACGCGCCGTTCGCGCTCGATGGCAAGGCGCGTGAAAACATGACGTTGCGCGGCACGCTCGACGACCTCAATGATCACCGCGCCTTGCTCCGCTCTTTCGACACCGCACGTCGCGACGTCGAACGCTCGGGACTCATGCACGGCATGGACGCCTTCGAGACGCAGGCTTTTGATCTCGTCGTTGGCAAGGCCCGCGACGCGTTCAACATCGGCAAAGAAGATCCGCGCCTCCGCGATCAATATGGTCCGGGAGTTGGCGAGCGTTTGTTGCTGGCCCGGCGACTGTGCGAAGCCGGCGTCGGCTTCGTGACCGTGCATAGCGGCGGTTGGGATATGCACGGGTCCATTGAGAAAGGGTTCCGGCAACAAGGCCCGGCAGTGGATCGAGCGGTGTGCGCCTTCGTGGCCGACCTCGCAGAGCGCGGCCTGGAGGACGATATTCTGCTCGTCATCACGGGTGAGTTTGGTCGAACACCCAAACTAAACACGGCGGCGGGACGCGATCACTGGGCGCCATTGTCGACACTGGCATTCGCTGGCGGCGGTCTCAAGATGGGGCAGGTCATTGGTGAATCGTCCGCACGTGCGGAAGCGCCGAAGTCGCGCCCGATTGGTCCACAAGACTTGATGGCGACACTCTTTCACGTGCTTGGCATGCCGGCCGACTTACAGTACGTTGACCCTTCTGGCCGGCCGATGACGATGCTCAACGGCGGCAAGCCGATCGGCGAATTGCTGTAAACGACCGGTCGGCGGATAATACCGCCGACCGGCCATTCGCAGAGACATCATTTTCGTGTTGCACGAATGGACGAAGCGACCATTCGATCGCCGTCTTTTTCGTAGGTCACCTGGACCTCGTCATCCGCTTGCAGATCAGCCAGTTTCGATTCCTTGTCGTTCACGGTGATCTTGCAGTCCTTTCCGCCGTGGATCGTCCAGGCCTTGCCGTCGGCATCGTTCATGACGAACTCGTTCTTGTCCGCAGTGACCGTTTTGACCTTGCCCTTGGCGTCGGCCGCGAAGGCCGTCGTGGCAAAGGTAAACACGGCAACAAACGCGAGGACGGGGGCGATGTGACGCAGCATACGGATCACGGTGTAGCCTCCCTGAAGGAACGGAACAGCGACGATCCGGCACCACGACGTACGTGTGCCGGAGCTGCGCTGGTGCAGCCAACTCCTAAGCAACTCCTAAGCCAATCCCGGACTTGGCAAGTGAGGGGGCCAAGTCCAACCAATACCGACCTGACAGGGCGAAAGACATGAGCCTGTCAGCGGCGGGCGTTTGGGTGCAGCCCGCGTGCCAGCCCAACCTCAAGAAGGAAGGCGGTTAAAGTGGGACTTCCGTAATCGTTGGCCCATACGCCAATTGCGCCGTGGCGGGATTTGTACCGACTCGACGGCCGATGATGAAACGCAAGCGCTTGCGCAACCGATTGCGCTTTCTATTGGAACCAATTTGCTAACCAATTTCAACGAATCCACTCATTCGCGTCCAGGCCGCGTGGCCAACGCGTCAGATAGACCCAACGGCCATCCTTTCACCGCAATCGACGCGCCGAAAGATTCAACGGATTGCGGTCCTGTGATTCTGTTCAAACCGAATCAGCGGTAACTTGCCGAACTGGGTTTCGACTCGGCGGTATGGGCAAGCCGTGCCGATTGTTCCGCGTCAGATTGTGCGTGCAATATCGGCGGGTAGTGATAAGCGTGTTATGCGTGCGCATGGCGTTCCGACAAAGAAGGGGGACTAACCGGGTTGCCGAACTGGGGGGGCTGCCCTCCCGTGACACCCCACTTGGCGGATGCCGGAGGATGTTGGCATGGACCTGCGAATGGGCCTTGGCGTGATGGTGGTCGCGATTGCCAACTGGCCAGTCCTGGCTGGGCCACCGGACGGGTCTTCGCCCCGGATCGTCATCGTCAACGACGACACGCCGACGGCGCGGAAGATCATCAATCTGAAACCGGACAACGACACACCCAAACAGCGCGTCGTCGACCTGGATTCAGACACGCTGGCCCCGCCTGTCGAGCGCTTGCCGGACGTCGATACGCCGCGCATGGAAGGCGTGGCCGGCGCGTCGGTTTATCAACCGATCTGTCCGCAGCCGCGTGTTTGGATCGAAGGCGACTTCATTTCCTGGAAAGTGCAAAAGGGCCCGCTGGGTTTTCCGCTGGTGACGACCGCCGATCCCAATGACGGCCCGAGGGCGGGCGCCATCGGCTTGCCGAGCACGCGTATCCTCTTTGGCGGCGGCGACCTCGACTACAGCCGTTCGCCGGGCTTCCGACTGACGGTTGGGGGATGGCTCAACAATGACCCGGTTGGGGTCGAAGCGACCGTGTTCTGGCTCAACTCCAGCGACATCATGTTCGGCGCCGCGTCGAATGGTCTTGGGCTCCCCGCGATCTACTTGCCGTCGTTCAATGTCGTCACGGGCAATGAGGGCCGACTTACCGTCGCGGATTCGCTGGCCGGATTTGCCGGCGGCGTCGGCATCCGCAGCCAATCGCGATTGTGGGGTTGGGATGCGAACGCGGTTTTCGCACTGTCACGCGGATCGACCGAGGTGACCTTGCTCGCCGGCTTTCGCTATGCGGACATGTCGGAGTCTTTGCAGATCCAGTCGTCATCGCGCGACCTCGTGCTGTTGACGCAGAACGAGGCGCTCGATCAATTCGACACAGCAAATCAGTTTTATGGCGGCCAGGTCGGCGCGCGGATCAATCAAGAACTGGGCCGGTGGTCGCTCGGCGCGACCGCGAAACTGGCCGTCGGCGAGACCTTTCAAACGATCAACGTGAGCGGCGTCACACGCCAATCGGCGCCGGCCAACACCTTCGCCGGCGGCTTCTATGCCTTGCCGAGCAACATCGGCCGCCGCACAGTCGACCACCTGTCGGCGATCCCCGAATTGAATCTGCGTGCCGGCTATCAGGTGACGAATTGCCTGCGTGCCTTCGTGGGTTATGACGTGCTTTGTTGGACCCAGGTCGCCCGACCCGGCGACCAGATCGACCGCGCGACTAATCCGACGCAAAGCCCAGTCTTTGGCGCCGGCTCGCTGACCGGCGCGGCACGCCCGGCCTGGCTCACCAACAGCGGCGGCTTCTATGCCCAGGGCTTCTCCGTCGGCGTGGAATTCCGCTACTAACGAGTTGCGATCAGCGCGGGAAAAACCAACGCGGCTCGATTCCCAATGGGAACCGAGCCGCGTTGCTCATTGCCCGACGGCGCGCTCCCTCACCGATCCCCGTCACACTTTGGGTTCCATTCGCAGAGCACCATGTTGTGAGTCCGGCGAAAGCGAACGATGTTCCGCGGGAGGCCGCGATTCAAGTTCTTCGCCGTTTCATGGAGCCGTTGCTGGGCGTCGCGTTCAGATTCGTTCGTTTCGCGCGGCAACGGGTTGGTGATCGGCGACGTCGGCCAGCCTTTCGTTTCGAACGCGTTCAATACCGCTGTTTGAAAGGGGGCGGGCTGGCGAAACACTTTCAGTAGTCGATCGCCGATGTATAGTCGTCGCCAGGCCGCGTCCCACCGTGGCCGAGCGACCAACAGCGTGTCCGATGTCTGGAGGGCCTGCATCAGTCGGCGCAAATGTTCAATCCCCGCGTCGGTCAACAAGGGACGACAGGCATGCGCGGCCTGCTCGTGCGCTCTCAAGAGCGTTAGATAGCACGACAGCGGATCCCTGGTGTGCATCATGTTGGAAAGCATGGGGCGACATTCGCAGTTGGTGAGTTCGCATGTGGGCGACACATGCCGGCAAGATTCACCTGCCATTCTGACCAATCGAGAATGCCGAGCGAAAAGTGTCACGGATTTCGAAGAAATCGAAAAATGTCATTCCGGGCGGCGAATCCATGGCGCGCCGCGCTGTTGCCAAGCCAGCCGGCCGTGACAGCTGAGGTCATTTGCGGACGGGTGCGGCAACCGTCGGCAAAGTTGTCAACTTGATGTGCGACGGCTGCTTGGCGGTTCGAAATACCTGCTGTCTAGCAGTTTGAAAATCCGAGTCCTTGGCTTCAAAGATGTTCGCCACGTACTTCTGCGGGTTCCGATCGATGAGTGGAAACCAACTGCTGCTCACCTGCACCATGATGCGGTGCCCCTTGCGGAAGCAATGGTGGCTCCAGTGCAGGTCGATCGTTTACTCTTCCACACGTCCCGGCTCAACCGCTTCCGGCTTCTCCAAACTCTTGCGATATCGGGCTCTGACCGGCTCGCCGATCACGAGTTGCTCGAAGCCGCCGAACTCCACATCGTCCGCAAACAACGAGCGCACTTGCAAATCGCATTGTGAAGTTCCATTGGACGCCGGAGGCGTCCCAGAAAGTAGCCGGTGGTCGAGCGTCAGCTCGACCACCGGAAAGTCAGATCCCCAATTTCGCCGACTCCGTAGGAGTCGCAGAACGTCGAGTACACCAACACATTGATTGTCTGCAATTCAGCCTTCTGCGATCCCTTCCGGATCGGTGGGTGTGCTGTCTACGCGTACCGGTGGTCGAGCTGGCGCTCGACCACCGGCTATTTTCTGGGAC
>DATANR010000155.1:0-13581 GCA_036266155.1 Gemmataceae bacterium
CTAGAACCATCCCGGCGCTGCGTGCGAGTAGGTCGATTCACTCGGACAGAATTGAAATAACAGAATGCCATACGTCGATGAAAACGACGTACCCGGAATTGCTACGTTTTATTCAAGGTGGATGGGTCAAAAGGCTGTTCGTCAGGCGCACCTGGTAGCCGACCGCATCCGCGACGCCGTTCCACGCGACCGTCGGCCGCACCGCCGTCGTGACGCTTGGGCTCGTCGTCGGCGCTGTTGCCTGTCGCGTGGCCGACCCAAACTCGCGGAATTCGAACCAACCGTTGTGATTGCCGATGTCCACCGTCTGCGTGCCGAGCGGCGTGCCATCGGCAGCCGTCGCGGTCACTTGGTAGGTCCCGTGCGGCACGTAGTTTGACGACACGCCCTGCGTGCTAATCCGGTCGAGCGTCTCCGTGAACGACGTGGGCCCGGAGAATTGCAACGTGGCGCCGATGCCCTCGCCGGCGTCGTACTTGCCGTTGCCGTTCGCGTCCTTGTAGGCGACACCCGTGATGAACCCGCCCGAACCGCCTGGTTGATAGAAGCCGAAGCGGTGCGTCGAGATCGTCGCTTCGCCGAGCCCGTCGCGGACCTCGTTCGGCCCCTCGTAGAACTCGAGATTCACGCCGACCGCGTTGAACCGTGGATGGCCCGTGGGCGGCCCGCCGTCCGGTGCAATGAGTTGTTCGAGATGAGCCATGTCCGGCGAGTTCACTTCGAGCACGTAGCTAACCGTGTCGATGAACGCTTCCCGCTCCTGGAAGCCGACGCGACCAAACTGACCCGCGGAGTACGCGGCCTTTGAATTCGCCATCAACCCATAGGTGTAGCCGATGTCCTCGCCCCACCAGGAATATTGACCAGAGTAGCCCCACTGATCCGGCGAGCCGCCCTTGTAGCTCGTCGGAAACCCGGCCACATACCACTTATTCGGGTCATCGACGCCTGTGTGCTCGAAGGCGTGCGTCTTCATCCACGCGGTGTGCAAATCGGCCCGATTCGCCAGTGTGTCGTCCCAGCCGAACGGACCGAGCGGGGCGGTCGATCGCAGCATCTTCAGCGCTGTGCCGTAGTGGCCGGGGTAGGAGGAGTATTGCAGCAAGCGATTGAGGTCAGCGACGACGGGGTCCGACTTGCTAAATCCGAAAGCGCTCGGGATCGTGCCCTTGCGAAGTGCGTCGAGTTGATTGGCAAACCCAGCGGGGTCCTGGCGCATTTCGTTGATAAGGACCCACGAAAACGCCTCTGTTGGCGTGCTGACCGTTGCGGCCGGAACGTCGCGGTGCTCCAGCTGTTCGACGTGAAGTTGTTTGTTCACGGCAGTGATCCTCGCGGTGCCGGGCGATGAACCGAGGCGTAAGCGCCATGGCAACGGAGCCGCCCGTTGACAATGTTGGTCCGCGTAGAGGGATCGCCGCAGAGACGGGAATATGGGCATCGGTTGAACCTGTGGGGGGAACAGGCTAACCAGGCCAGTCACTCAGAGTCTGGCACAGAAATTGGGGACTTGCGCTAAATCCATGCAATTCGGCTCAAGGCACATTTTGCGATGATGGTGGATTGCTGCGGGAGCCGAACGCCCGGCGAAGAGTTTAACTCTGGGCAAAAGGTGATGCAAAACAATTCAGGTTTTCACTACGGAACGATTTCTCCGCCCGCCGGCGTGATCAGGGCACGGAGCTTGACGGGATCGATGTCCTTCGGCAGGTAGTTGCCGGTCCGACCGTCTGCCATGACGGCCTGGAAGCCATCGCGGAAGATGCCGCCGAGTTGCGGTAATGGTTGAGCCGCGTCGTAGGGCAGGTCGGCCGGCTTGGTCCATGGCACCGCCTCGAAGGCTTCGACGATCAGAAGCGTATTCGAGGTGCCATCCGTAATCTCCTGGAGGCGCAGGGTCTTGCCCGGACGGAAGATCGTTTGCGCGCCCGTGAAGACCTGGTAATAGGTTTGGTTCGCTTGCCAGCCGGATGGCTTCGTTGGTGGCCCATACATTTTCGGCATCTTGGCCAGCAACTTGACGTTGTTCGCGCTGTCCCACGGTTCATCCAGTTTGAATTGGCGGTAAAGTTCATCTTGCTCCATAAAGGGCAAGATCGCGACGCGCCAACTCAATCCCGGCTTCCCGTCCTTCGTTGGCATTGCGGCCGGCGGGAACTGATTGAACGTGGCGGCATAATTATGCATGGCGATCGCCAGGGCCTTCATGTTGTTTAAGCTCGTGGTTTTGGCGAATTGTTCCCTGAAATCGGGTGTGTCTTTCTTGGCGTTCTTGACCAGGGGCACCGCGACCTCGGAAGTCGCCACGGGCTGACCGGGGTCTTGCGATGGCCCTGATGTTCGCGTGCCCCACATCAGCGCAAGGGCGTTGATGGCCAGCGACACGAGCAGCAGGAGCAAAAGACACGCGACAATGCTGCCGCCAATGAGCAAGCCGCGCCGTCGCCACGCCCAACGACGCAAACGGGTGCCGCGCGGGGCCGGCCGGGCCACCGTCGGTTCGCCGTTCAAGAAGTGAAGCAGGTCATCGGCCAGCGCGCCGGCACTGGCGTAGCGCCCGCCGGGGTCTTTGCGCAGGCACTTCAGACATACCGCCTCCAGATCGCGCGGCACGCTCGGCTGAATCTGGCGCGGCGGCCGCGGCTCTTCGCTGGCCACCTTGAGGATCAGGTCAACGGTGCTATCGGCTTGAAACGGCGGCCGGCCCGTGAGCAATTCGTAGAGGATCGCGCCGAGAGCATAGACGTCGGCCGCTGGCCCCACGACGCCGCGCTTGCCGCCAGTTTGTTCCGGCGCCATGTAGGCCGGCGTTCCGAGGATGGCGCCCGATTGCGTGTTCGGCCCCTTCGCGGTCGCACCCGGCTCGGTATCCAGCAACTTGGCCAGGCCGAAGTCCGCAATCTTCGGCTGGCCGTCGTCGCTCAGAAGCACATTGCCCGGCTTGAGGTCGCGGTGAACGACACCGCGTTGGTGGGCATATTGCACGGCCCGAGCTAAAGTCTCGATAAGCCGTGCCGCCTCTGTCGCGGTCATCGGCTTGCCATTAAGACGCTTGGCCAGTGTGCCGCCGGAGACGAACTCGAGCGTCAGGTACGAGTGCCCGGCATGACTGCCGACTTCGTAAATCTGCACGATGCCGGGGTGCTGCAAGCGCGCGACCGATTCCGCCTCGACGCGAAAGCGCGCCCGCTGATCGGCCCCGGCGTAAGGGCCGGCGAGGATCATCTTGAGAGCAACAAAGCGATTGAGCGACTGTTGGCGAGCCTTGAAGACGACGCCCATGCCGCCGCGACCGAGTTCGTCGTGCAATTCGTAACCGGGCACGCTCGGGCGCTCGTCACGAACCAAACGGGTGTCGGCTGCATCCAGCGTGACCGCGTCGGCGAGCGCCGGCGGCGGCCCCGACGAGGCAACGGAGACGGTTTCTGGTTCGGTAGCGCGATCGTTGCGGACTTCGGCCACGTAAGCAACCCCTCTGGCTCAACGAACCTCACGCTATTGGCAAGTGCAAGCTTGGACTAACTTTGAGTCGATCATCGGTCTGTGCGGTGAGTGCTTCACTTGTTACTATACGCATGAAGAAGAATCGCATTGCGTCAGTTGGACTTCGAGCCGGCGCTGGTCCGTGTTCATTTCCAACCTTGTCCTGGCCCCCACATCCAGGAGTTCTCGCTGGTGCTGCTCCGGCATGGTACCACTCTGAAGCGTGCACAGGCCATTGCGAAAGACGGTCCAGATGCCGCTTTTCTCGAACCGGGTTCGTCCGAGCCAGCGGAGGGATTCTCCACTGCACCTGAAGGCAGCCAATGCCGGTTCGGCAATCCGGAGACTTGCGCTCTCGGCAAGGCAACCCTCTTTCCTTCCGAAGGCGGACCTGCGATACTGGAGATCGAGTTGTCAGACGCTCAATTTCGCAAGCTTGTTGCTCCGCCAGGCCGCCTGCAAAAGAATAAGGCGTTGCACGCCGAGGATGAGATCCGCTTCGAGCGCAGCGCTGGGCTTGAGGGTCTCCTGAGGATTTGGCCCGAGTTGATCAAGACAGTCAAGAAGCTATGAAGCGAACGTTCCAGTCGCGGCAAAAAGCGCTCGTGTCCAAGCTTAAGAAATTGGACCGGGAGGTGGACGTCCAAACTGTCGAAGATTTCCTCGACGAAATCTTCAATGAAATCACGGAATGGCGATCGGTTACATGTACTTTGTCTGGTGACTCGCGGCTCAGCCTCAGTGCTCATCGGTCGACTTCGACGCAAGAAACGATTCCCGACCGCCCGAGTCCGCTTGTCGACGTCAAGGTCCGGCGCGCCAGGACGGTGCTGCGCCTGCTTTGTGCGCGTTTGTCGACCAAATGCGCCGCGTGGACACAACAGGAGGTTTCGCCATATGGGGACAAGATCGATTTCGTCTTGCCCGACAAAGGAGTGCCGTGCCACGTCAGTTTTGTGAATACGCCCCAAAGCGTACATTTCGAGATTAGCGACGATCCGGTGCGGCGGCCACCGGGTAATGCGGGCAATGAACTTACCGGACCCTATCATCGGAGTGTTAACGAAGAAAGCGCCGCTGCTGTTGCGGCGGACCGCCACCTCATTGAGAGAGAATTTCTGCCCGACAATCGTGTCGGAAAATACCGCGTGACGGGTTGGCTAGGTCACGGAGGAATGAGCCAAGTTTTTAGCGTTATCGACGATCACGGACGGAAAGGCGCTTTGAAAGTGCTACGTCCAACGTTAATCGGTAGTGTCGCGGCCCGACCACGGTTTATCAAAGGCTCGACGCTCGCATTGACCGTCCGTCACCCAAGAATAGTTGAAGCTTGGGAAACGGGATCTCTCGGTCAATACCCAGACGTTTGGTATCCCTACATCGTAATGGAATACCTTTCGGGAATGAATCTTCAGACACGCCTATCCGCTGGAATTCGTCTTCCTTGGCACGAACTTCTTGGGATTGCCTTGGAACTAGCGGAAGGGTTAGCAGTCTTGCATGACCAAGGAATCAAGCATCGCGACCTCAAGCCGAGCAACGTCTTGCTTGAACCGAATCCTGAGCACGGGTGGCCCAATAGCGTCAAACTAGTCGACTTTGACTTCGCAATAAACTCGACAGAATGCTCACCTTACAGCGCCGGGTTGGATCGAGCGGGCACTCCTGCGTACGCCGCACCCGAGACATTCGACGGTGACTTTCAATATCAGTCCGACTTATGGAGCGTCGGCGTAACGCTTTACGAGGCGAGTACTGGTAGGCTGCCATTCAGCAACGTGAAGTCGCGGTTTCAATTGATGAAAGCGATACAGCAGGAAACGCCAATTCCGCCATTGCAGCTGAATTCAGAGGTTCAACCGTGGTTTTCCGACTTAATTATGCGCTTACTTGAAAAGGATCCGCTCAAGCGATTTCCGGTAGTGGCGACTCCCGGGATTACAAGCGCACGTGCGTTGGTATTTGAGATAATAAGCCGAATGCCTGACCGCCGTCCGCTGGTCGCGCAAGTGCGGAAGTCGGAACCGGCGGTCTTCGATTCTTTACCGAAGCCGAATGCAGGGACGTCACATTTGGCTACGCCGGAATTAGACGCGCTGCGACGGCTAGCACGCCTTCTGCTGGGGTTGTCCAGCGAAGATGAGCCCCTCGACGAAGCAATGCTCGTGCATTTAGGGCTCGGCTTTCGAGTGGATGTCTCGGGCGCGATGGTGGATTGCTTGAGCCAGTTCGAACGAAAGATGCGTTTGTTCGTCCTCGAAACCAGCCGCCTTCCCGATCCTGACGGAATTGAAGACCTTCGTCTGCTCTTCGGTGAATTCTTCACGCGGTTAGACCAAAATATGATCCGACTGGCTGCCGCCAGCGAATGTTGGCCGGAGCTTGGCGAGACTTTTGAAAAGTCGCGAGGCTTGCTAACCTCGGACACCACTAAAGAGATTCGAGCTTACCTACGGGAAACTTCTCCCAGTGGAACCGGAATTCGCTCCGCGATGCTTCAACTTCAAGAATCGGCTGTGCGCTTGCACGCCGAAGTACTTCGAATCGAGGTAGCCGCGCGTGACTTGCATCGGCGCTCGCGAAGGGCAATTCTCGGCACGCTTCGTGGCAACGAACCTCTTCCGCCAACCTGGGACATCTGAGTCCGAAAACGTGTACTATGTTTTCGTACCCCCTCAAAAAATCCCGTTCTTTCGTCCATGGACCGCTTCGGCGCCGCTTCGGGCGGCGTGCCTACTCTTCCGGTGAGCAATGCGGTTGCGAAAGAAAAACGGTGCCGCAGCAACCACCATCGTCGCTTTCGCGGCGGCCTCAAGTTTCCCGGACCACAATTACCTTGACGGCAGTCCGTCCGCTTTGCAGAATACCGCCTTATTCCAGTTCCGAGCTGAATTGCACCGCAGTGGGACCCCACTCGGCGCGAACGGCCGGGCTCGAGCAAGCGCGACGATGCTAAACCCTCGCATCACGGACGAACGGGCATCCGCGACTATCCTCGCTACTCTCCATCGCTTTTGCGTCCGTCTCGGTTGGTTTTGCAAAGAGACCGGAAGAGAGCGCGTCCTCAATTCTGAGGCGCCGAGTACTTTTCAGAAGCTTGTTGCAGAAATGGTGGACGAGGCGATGCAACCTGTCGACCGGCTTCCGCCATCAATTGGCGAATCGCTCGATTGTTGCTGCAAGGAGATGGTCTTAATCCTCACGGGATTTGCAGTAAAGATCATCGAGTCAGCGGATTTTTCGCGAGACGACGCTCTTCCCGCGAGCGCCATCAGGAGCTTTTTGGCAGGAGCCCACGAGATCGCCCAACGGTGTCAGCAAGACGTAAATGGTTTTTCCGACAAATGGTTCGGGCAACGAGCCAACGAAATGGTGGGGACGTACGTCGAATAACAGGTGGCAGCGGGAAGGTTGGGATTAGCCAACGTGGCTTGCCTAAATTGCCTGATTTGCCAAAATGACCATTAGATCGCGCTCAAGGAGGCGAGGGAATGTCTACTCTTACGCAATCACCTGCCCAGGTCGTTCAACGGCTGCTCCCTGCACTTACCAAGGAGGAACTTCGTAAGGACCTCGAGGCGTTCCTCGCGAACGTCAAGGAACTGGAGCAAGCGCGCGCCAAGCAGGCCCGTCTCACTGGCGTCACCGTAGAGATGAATAACATTTCGGAAAATATTTGCAAGTTGTCGCGACGAATTCTGTTTCGCATCTGGCCCGCAGACGACGGCTTTGAACTGGCAGGTGCAGTCATTGACCTATTTCGCGAAGCGGCCGACCTGATCCCTCACCGAACCGAAGAATACCCATTGTTGGGAGACTTTGCTGAGAACATTCGTTTGCGCGCGGATGATTTGCAGCCGTTGGTAGTCGTCGGTGCAACCTGAGCGACAAGCGCTCAAGGCACTCTTTGCCATTCGCGATTCGACGCACAACTTTGACTGCAACGTGGTTGTCTGAGCCGATGGTTTGTTCGTCTCTTCGCAGTCAACTCCCTCAATACGTCAGCGTCAATTCAAAGAACCCGGCCGCGAGGATGGTGCGGTCGGAGCGGAAGCGGTTGTAGAGTTGGCGGAAGCCGTTGGAAGGCACCAGGGCCGAGGCGCCCAGGAGCAGGATCACGTTGTTGTTCAACAGCGGTCGATATTCGATGCCGCTCGACAGGTCGACGCCGATTTCGCGGTCGATGCCGCCTTGAAATAAGAACTGGCGCAGCACGGCCGTTTTGTCGAACCAGAGATAGTTCGCGTTATTGATGCTGCGTAAACTTGGTGTGATGTCGAAGTCGATGCCGGCGTTCACGAGCCAGAGGCCGGGGTTCACGAAGTTGCTTTGGCCCTGAATCTTGCTCGAGCGCAGGTCCGGGATGAAGCTGCCGCGCTGTGATATATTGACGCCGAATAACGGAATTTGTTGACGCTGCCAATAACTGAATTCGCCGCCCGCGAAATTGGGATTGTCGAGGATGGTATCGAAGCCGGTGGCCGCGTGGTTGCTTGGGTCGCCGTCGCCGGAGGCCCAGACGCCCGACGCGCGGAAGCGGATCCAGTCGCGATCGTAGGAAAGTTCAAGGAACGCCATCTGGCCGCTGATGTCGACCTCGCGATTGGCGATCGGATTCAAGTCGTCGCGGCCGATCACCCAGTAGGCCGCGTGCGAGATGTTGAAGCGGTCGATGTGCCCGTCCCCGGCCCAGCCGAGATAGAGGGTCTGCACGCGGTGCGGCTGCGCGACGCCGGCTGGGTCGGGACGGACGAGGAACTTGTTGCGGTCGTACAGGAAGCTCGGGCCGTCGTTGTTGTAGAGCACGCTCAATTCGGACGTATAGCCAGGGAAGACGCAGTCCTGGCGATAAAAGTTCGCGACGGCGATCGTCTGATCGCGGAAGTGGAACGAGTTCAGCCCGCTGTTCACGTCCTTTTCGAGTTGCCGGAAGACAGCCAGGTTGAACTGGTCGCGGTTGCCTTCGTAGTTGCCGAAGATGCGCACGCCGGCGTTGGTGTCCGAGAAAATGAGGCCGCGAAAGTCGCTCGTGAACGGCTGGCTGCCGGCACGGATGGAGACGAAGTCGTATTCCGGCGACAGGTCGGCCAGCTTCACTTCGCCGAACCATTCTTGAACGGTGTCCCAGCCACGATAACGCTTGGTGCCATCGGTGACGTCGGGGCTGACGACGCCGAGTTCCTGGACGGACAGATGGTTGTAGTTGAACACGGGCGTGATCTTGAGTCGCCAGTCGGCCGGCTTAAACGCGGCGTCGCCTTGCGACAGATCAACGGATACTGATGCGAGTTGGTTGAAGACGAACTGGCCGCTCTTGCCGAAGAAGTCGGTCGGCCGGTCGCGGAGCGTGCTTTCGAAGGGCGTCGTCGCCGTCGGGATCATGCGGGCTTCGACCAACGACGTGGCAGTGCCCGTGATGTTCAAGAACGTGTGCTGCCCAATGATCGGGTAGTCGCCCTTGAGAACGTTCTGCGTGTAGGGGTTCGTGACGTCGCCGAGCCGATACGGATAGTCCTTGCCCGGCGGGAAGCCCTGGCCATAGCGATCCCAATAGGGGAAGCCAATGCGCCAGCGATCCTCAACGGTTTGGTACTCCGCGTTCGAACCCGATCGCGGAACGATGCCGCTCGGTCCCGTGAAGCCGAGCGGCGGATCGAGCTGCGTGGTCGGCAGGATGAAAGCGCGGCCCGCGGTGTCGGCCGGCGGTTCCGGATCGAGCGGACGGTTCAGTACGCCGGGCCGTTCCTGGGCGCGTGCAGCGACGGCGAGCCCAACGGTCACGAAGACCACGAGCGCAAGCCGACCACCGGACCACGTCCGCCGCGGCATGAGAGTTCCCCCGAACCGAGGCGTTTACCCTCTGCGGACGGCGAAAGTCCATCCCAATGCGGAAGCTGTTCAATTGGGTTGATTGGAGCGATTGCGTTTCTGGCCTTCGTCATCGGCGGCCGGGGGTAACGCGAAGAACGATCTGGCAATAAAGATCGTGATCGCAATGTGTTGCGTCAAACTCAGCTATTCGCGCCGGACCTCAAATTGCGTTTCCCGGGTGTGTGTTCGTGAACGAAACGTAATCTGTGGGCACGAATCTTTGCCAAAACCGTTGGCGCACCTGCCCGAATTGGTTATTGGCCCGATGCCGATTCGGGGGAAATGGATGCACCGGTTCAAACATTTGCGGAGGCTCCGCGTGGAGCCGCTCGAAAACCGCGCGCCGGTCGCTTCGCTGATTCCTGGCGGCACGGCCATCCTCGCGGGCGGCACGCTCACGATCACCGGGACCGCGGGCAACGACCACATTATGGTGCGCTACGAGGTGTCGACGCTCATCGTGGTCGATCAATCGGGTACGATCGGCCGCTATAACCCGGCGAGCGTCGCCAAGATTGCGGTGGCGGCCGGCGCCGGGAACGACTCGATCCAGGTCGCATCCAACGTCACGCAGCCGGCCGTGCTCGATGGCGGCGTCGGCAAGAACCTGATCGTCGCCGGTGGCGGCTCGACCAAGATCGTCGACGGCGGATCGGCGAGCAAGATCGTCGGCGGCACGGGGATCAACACCCTCGTATCCGCAGGCGCAGGCAACCTGATCGTCGGGGGAAGCGGGCCAAACACGGCGGTCGCGGCCGGCGCGGCAAACAAGGTCGTCCGTGTCAACACGACCGACTCGATCACCGCGTCGCCGACGACGAAAGTGGCCGTCAACAATCCCCGGCCGACGCCGCCGAACGACGCTCCGCAGCCGACGCTCACCGCGGCCGAGGTCGGCACGCTGCTCCGCCGCGCGGCGGCCGCATCGGCGAGCAACGACGCCATCATCAGCATTGTCGATCGCAATGGCCGCATCCTCGGCGTGCGTACCGAGTCCGGCGTCGCTCCGGAAATCATGACGAACCCCGGCCTGCTCGTCTTCGCTGCCGATGGGGCCGTGTCGCTTGCTCGAACCGGCGCGTTCTTCGGCAATAATCAAGCGCCGTTAACGTCGCGCACCATCCGCAACCTCAGCCAGTCGACGATTACCCAGCGCGAGGTCGAAGCCAATCCGAACATCACGGATCCCAACTCTACACAGCGTGGGCCGGGCTATGTGGCGCCCGTGGGCACTGGCGCGCACTTTCCGCCGGGTGTGCCGAACACGCCCGAGGTTGATCTGTTCGGCATCGAGCATACCAACCGCGACGGCAACGCCGCGCCTGGCCCTGACGGCATCATCGGCACGCCTGACGACATCGCGCTGCATGACCGCTTCAACATCAATCCGGCATACGTACCCGCGGGCCAGACGCTGTTCGCCCCAGTGTCGTACGGTGTCGCCAGCGGCATCCTGCCGACGGCAGTGAACCGCGGCATCGCGACGCTGCCGGGCGGCATCCCGATCGTGAAGAACGGCGCGATCGTCGGCGGGATCGGCGTGTTCTTTCCTGGCAAGACGGGGTACGCGACCGAGGAGAACTCGAAACTCAGCGCGACCTACGATCCCACGAAACCGGATCGATCGCTGGAAGCAGAGTACATTGCCTTCGCGGCCGCCGGCGGTAGTTCCGGAGCGGGCTTTCCGATCGGCACGGTCAACGGCGTCGCGAAGCCGGCCGGGTTTGACCTGCCATTTGGCCGCATCGATCTCGTCGGTATCACGCTCGACATTTTCGGGCCGGGCGGCTTTCAAGGACCGCGCAATCTCGTCAACTACGGACGACTGCTCACGGTCGGCAACCCGGACTCAGGTGTCAATCAACTGGTGACCACGGCGCCAGCCGCGACGTTGCTCGCCGGCTTGCAGGTGCCAACTGGCTGGCTGGTGACGCCTCACGACGGCGTCGGCATCGCGGCGGGCGACGTGACGCGCATCGTTCAACAGGGCATCGCGCAGGCGAACAAGACGCGGGCCGCGATCCGCTTGCCGGTGAGTTCGGGCACTCGCATGGTCTTTGCGGTGACCGATCGCAATGGCGACATCGTCGGCTTATATCGCATGGCCGATGCGACGGTGTTCTCGATCGACGTGGCGGTCGCGAAGGCCCGCAACACCGATTACTATGCTGACCCGGCGAAACTCGTCGATATCGATCAGGTTCCCGGTGTGCCGAAGGGAACCGCGTTCACGAACCGTACTTTCCGCTATCTCGCGTTGCCCCGCTTTCCGAGCGCTGCCGATGGCGCCCCTCCTGGCCCGTTCTCGAACCTGCGCGATGGAGGCTCGAACCCAATCACGGGCCTACAACAGGGCACCCGCTTGCCTGCGTCGGCGTTCCAGAGCGTATACGGTCACGACTCGTTCTACCCTGGCACCAACTTCCACGAGACGGGCAACTTGGCCAACCAGAACGGCATCGTCTTCTTCCCCGGCAGTGCACCGCTCTATCGCCTTGGCAGCGGCGTCATCGGCGGCTTCGGCGTCTCCGGCGACGGTGTCGATCAAGACGACGTGGTCACGGTCGCCGGGCAGGTCGGCTACATGGTGGTCGGCACGCAGCGCGCGGATCAAACCTTCTTCGCCGGCGTGCGGCTGCCTTATCAGAAATTTGATCGGAACCCGGAAGCGTTCTAACGGTCGAAATCACTTAACTTTTGCGCGGTTGGCGGACGATGGGGAACCAGTCTCCGGAGCCGACCCATGCGCCGAACGTTGTTTGCGGTCCTCGCGTGCTCTTGCTCGTCTCTTTGCAATGCCGAGACGCCGCGTGGTTCCACAACGGAGGCCGATCACAACTTTGCTCGCTCTGGCTCGTCGGATCAGGTTGCTCCCTGGGCGAAGCCGGGTCGGTCGGCGAAAGAAGCACCGGGAATTGTCGGTGGATCGCGGCCGTTGCGTGGTGAAGGTCCGATTGCTCCTTCCGAAGGCGTGTTCGGCTACGATTATGTCGGCTTCGGTTCGCCGGGCCGGGTGTTCGTCGGATGGGGCCATGATCCCGTGTCGCCGCGGATGGGGTCGTACCGAACCGACGGGCCGCGCGTGTTCGATGTCTTCTCGATTCGACCCGTGCGCAAGGCCCTGAGTCCGGGTGAACGTCGTAAATGAGCCGGTTGTAGCGGTCATTTCGTCGGACGGAATCGTGCGGATTAGAGTTCCGTGGGTCGCGGCAATTCCATCGGCGTGTGCATTTCAGCTATACTCACGCTCGCGTGGTCCCTGCCCGCTACCTCGTGGCGCTCATGCTCGGCAGCATCGTTGCCGTCTTCGGGCTGACGCGCGCCGAGGCACCGGCCGTGCGTGTCGGACAGACGCCAGTCGATACTGTTGGCTATCAACTTCCGAAGGACATTCACTTCGTTGGCAATCTGTCTTGTGCCTCGGCCGCCTGTCATGCGGCGAGCGATGCCGGTGGGCGGCCGGGGAGCGAGTACACGACGTGGGCTGGCGGCGATCCTCATTTTCGTGCGTACCAGGTTCTGACCGAGCCGCGATCACGGCGAATGGTCGAACTGTTGCATGGCAATCGGCCGGGCAAGCCGACGCCGGCGCATAAGGACGCGCGCTGTCTGAGTTGCCACGCTCCCGAGTCTGCGACGGCTGAGCATTTGGCCGCTCACGGCGTCGGCTGCGAGAGTTGCCACGGGCCCGCAGAGAAGTGGTTGACCGCTCACTATCAAGACGAGTTCAAGTCTCTGACGCGCCGCGAAAAGACCAAGCGTTTCGGCCTTTACCCGACCAAGGACCTCGCGTTTCGCACGACCCTCTGCACGTCGTGCCACGTGGGTGATGCGAACCGCGAGGTCGATCACGACCTGATCGCGGCCGGCCATCCGCGCTTGGCATTCGAGTACACGGGCTATCACCATAACCCGGAGTACAAGCGCCACTGGAGCGAGACGGGCTACGGACCTGATTTCGATGCGCGCGCCTGGGAGATTGGTCAGGTCGCCTGTGCCCGATCGGCGACGAAGTTGCTAGCAGCACGGGCATCGAAGGCGGATCATTTGTGGCCCGAGTTGTCCGAATTCAGTTGTTTCGCCTGCCACAAGGATCTGGATAGTAAAGCCTGGAACACGGTAGCAAAAACAAGCAAGCTGGGGTCGATGGAATGGGGGACATGGTACTTCGCCAATTTCAACGGGTTGAACCAGCCGGAGCCCGAAGCGGGAGCGAGGGCGACGGAG
>DATANR010000156.1:0-20227 GCA_036266155.1 Gemmataceae bacterium
ATTCGGCTTGACGACGACGTTCTGCGGCTTCGAGTTGTCATTCAACCCCGCGAGCGTATGGCCTTGGCGCGGTGAACGGTAATACGTGAAGATCTGGCCATAGCACGAGCCCGTCACGGAATGAATGAATGTGCCCATCCAGCCCCACTTGCTTTCGACAAGAACCGGGCCGTTGTCCATCAATGTTCGCACGACGGCCGAATGAAGGATGTTGTTCCCTTGGCGATAAATCACCAAGTCGCCGGGCCGCGGCTCGGAGACGGACACGTACTTGTTGTCGAGTAAGAGCTGGTCGACGTCGTCCGGTGCAACCCAATACTTGCTCGCGGCAAAAACCCATCCATGGCAATTCGTGATCTCCGATGCCGGGCCGGTCCGAATCATGCGCTGGGCGAAGCCGAGGTCGGTGAGGGCATGAAGTTCGACCTCGTTGACCTCCTTGGTCGAACGCACCAGACTCGCGTCCCATAACGGGATATTCCGCCCGGCGTCAGTCGTTGCTTGGCCACTGGTGGCGGGCGTCAACGGCGGCTTCCAGGTCACTTGTTCCATGAACTGGAGGTCGCGGTCAAACGAATCGATGTCGTTTTGTTCGAAGCGAGCGATCGAACCAATCAATAGCGTCCCGCCAATCACGGCGAGAACGGTCGCCTGGATCTCCGGCCGACCTAGGTGCCGAAATACAGCGATGAGAGTGGTCGTGGTGCTTTCGATTCTGCCCGCAACAGCGAGCATCAGGCCAAATAGGCCAACCACCGCTCCCGGAATGAGCGCCGCCGTGGTGTAACCTGCAACCAGGGGCCCGCCGATCGACAGAAGCGAAGTTACTAAAGTGGCCGAAAGTTGAATGGAAAGTGATCGGTAAGACAAAAACAACCGGCACAGCCCGAGGACGATGAGCCCGCCCGCCGTGCTGCAGAGGACAACTAATTCAAGGAGCGACGACTCGGACATTGCGTCACCACACTATTATACCCAACCACTGGCACGTTCCGAATTGCCCCGCATGACCGTTGGGACCTACTTTGGCGATTACACTCAACCTTGTAACACGCCGAAGGTGAGAAGGCGGTGAGGCGATTCTGAGAAATTGATGAGAGCGCCCATCGCAAGGAGCGAGGCTTGGACGAGTTTCTGTGTGTAACGGTGCGATCGGATCCGAGTGAGTCCGTCGAGACATTCAATCGCCGGCTAATCGAATTCTGGTCCGCGATGATTCGTGGTTGGCCGGAGCAGTATGCCCTCGTCTACGCGGAAACGACGGGCTTTCAGACGTCGGGCGACCGGTTGAGCAGACAATACCTGGTTGCCCGGGAGCTATCCGGGTGGTTGCCGCGCGAACTGGCCGCGGCCGAGATTGCACACGAACCGGTCGACGAGTTGGACACCTATTCCAAATTCGAAGCAACGACGCCGGAGTGGTTTCAAATTCCACACTGACGTGTATTGCACCTATCGGCACGCACGTTCCGCGCGAATACCAATCCAGGCGAGGATGGGTACGCTGATCTGAATTGCGACTCCCATGCCAAACAAGCGGTGTGTCAGAGCAAGCTGTCCCTTGGTTAACGGCGTCGAGACGAAGAGCGCGATCCATGCGACCGCAAACATCCATTTCCAGATCAGCTGTTGATTGGGGCGGGTGTTCCAAAGAATGATCGCCGGCACCACGAGCAGTGCCCATTCATAAATCATGGTGTGCGGCGACCCCCACAAAGTCGCGAATATCGCCGCCACGAAGATCAACCGATCGTCGCTGTGATGGCGACGCTGGAACCTCCACAGCCAGGCGATTGCCAGTCCGAGACCGAGCAATCCAACGATTTGTCCGACCCGGCGATTTCCGGTCAGAAGGTCGCCGAAGCCGCGCGGGTTGTGCAGGTTAAAGAACTCAAACGCATCGTAGGCGGCGATGTCCGGCAACCGACGAATCCACGTCGCCGTCTCTTGCGGCACTACGAGCCAACTCAGGAAGGCGAGCATGAGCCCGGTCACCATCATGCCGATTAGCGCGGGCCAGTAGTGCCGGGCGTCGATCAGCCACCAGACTCCCAAGCCAAGTAGGAGTTGCGGTTTGTAAAGGAGTAAGCCCGCGACGAAGCCCGCGAGAAAGCGACGTTCGCTTACGATCGAATGATAAGTGAGCGCGAAGATGCCGAGGCTGAGTAATGTGTTCTGTCCGAAGCTGACGGCGGCGAACACCGGGTAGAAACTCAATGACCACGCCAATGGCTTGATGAACTGCCGGCCGTGAACCAGACGCAGACTGGCGGCCAGCACAAGCAATCCAGCCGCGGCCCACAACCCGTAAGAGACGGCATATGGCAGTTGAGCCGTGGGCCGGTAGAGCAGGGCGTAGAAGGGCGGATTGCGATATGGGTCGAGGAATTCCTCGCGGCCAATCAAGTCGTCCTGACGCGTTTGAAACTCGATAAGCGCTGGGTAGTCGAAAAGAGATTCGCCCCGTCCTTCCGTCAGCAGGACTGCAGCCGTGTGAAAGGCCGAGTGATCGGTGCCAATGACTTGGCCGTTGCAATCCAGATTTCCCGACCCGCACGCCAAACAAACAAGCCAAATGAGCCACAGCGCCGCGCCGGCAACGAGTCCGAGCCGCGCGTAGCTATCGGGCAGGGTCATGGTGAAGCGAGCACCTCACGCAACTCCGACTCCGGTACGTCGTCGAACGCGGCGACGTGCCCGAGCCGTGTCGGCAAAATGAAACGCATCCGGCCACCAACGTTCTTTTTGTCGCGCCGCATGACAGCGATCAGCGAATCAGCCTCCCACTCGGGGCGCCGTTCGGTGGGGAGTCCGAACTGTTTCAACAATGCCATCTGACGATCGATGACCTCTCGCGTGACCAAACCACGGCGCTCAGCGAGGCGCAATGCACTGACCATCCCGGCCGCGACGGCTTCCCCGTGAAGCCAGCTACCATAGCCGCCGAGCGTCTCGTAGGCGTGAGCGAAGGTGTGCCCGTAGTTGAGCACCAAGCGCAGGCCGGCCTCTTCACGTTCATCCTGCTCGACAACATCGGCCTTGAGGCGACACGAGCGCGCAACCATGTGCGCTATCGCCCTCGGTTCGCGGCGAACGATCGCTTCCGTGTTGGCTTCCAGCCATTCAAAAAGGACCGGATCCAGGATAACACCATACTTCACGACTTCGGCGAGCCCGCTGCGATATTCCCGGTCGGGCAAGGTGTCGAGCAGCGCCGTATCGATCCACACGCACGCGGGCTGATGGAACGCGCCCACGAGGTTCTTGCCTTCGGGCAGATTGACTCCGACCTTGCCGCCGACAGAGCTATCGACCATCGCCAGGAGCGTTGTCGGCACCATGACAAGCGGCAGACCGCGATTGTAAGTGGCGGCGACAAAGCCAGTCAGGTCGCCAATCACTCCGCCGCCGACTGCGATGAGCGGCGTCTTGCGATCGGCTGAGCGCGCCGCAAGTTCCGAATAAAGTGACGTGACGCACGCCAGCGACTTTGACGCTTCACCGGCGGCAACCGCCGTGACCGCGTCGGTGCCAATTGAGCGTGCCAGTCTTTCGCCGTGCGAGCGCGTGTTGGAGTCGGTGACCACGACCGACCGAGCCGCGCCCGGCAGTCGCTCGCGAACGAACTCCGCGAAATGATCGCCGCTGCCGGTTCCGATGGCAATCTCGTATGACCGAGGACCCAAATTGACGCGCAGCGTCTGCATGTGGATGGGTTACAGAGTGCCGCCCGATTGGCGAGGCGGTTCGCAACCCTACTTGTCGAAGAACGGGAACAGCTTGCGCAGTTCCGCCGCATCAGGTTGGCGGCCGTACTCGCAAACTTCGAACGCCTCCGCGAATTCCACTTTTGGCCCGTGATCCTTGCCGTAGAAATCGGCAAGCTTGTCCCGAACAAGCTTGGCTGTGTTCCGGTCGCGGTTCGACAAAGCCTGGCGAACATCTTCGCGCCGTTTGGCCTGCGCTTTGGGCTCCTCGGGGACATCTTGGGGCCCGCCGGTGGCGCCGCCCTCATAGAACTGCGAGACGATGCGCTCCAGTGCCGCCAATTTCTTCGCCGCCACTTCATCGATTGCGATAGCCACGTCGGCTTTGAAGGGGTTTGGCTTCTGAAAACGATCCGAGTAATAGAGGAAGACGGGGTTGCGTTTGAGCGGTGCAATCTCAGGCAGCAATTTGGGTACGGCCACCATGTAGGCTGCATCCTGCACGAGCACGCCGGTGTACCGGTGGTCGGGGTGGTAGTCGTTGGGCCGGTGCGACATGACGATGTCGGCCTTCCATTCGCGGATCAGCCGCGTGATCGTCTTGCGGTTGGCGAGAGTCGGCTCGAGTTCGCCGTCGTGAATGTCGAGCACTTCCGTTTCGATCCCCAGCATCTTTGCAACGGCTTCGACTTCGTCCTTGCGTCGTCGCGCCAAGGCGGGTCCCGATTCACGCCAGTGGCCAATGTCCCCATTGGTCACGGAGACGAACTTGACCTTGTGTCCCTTCGCGGCCCACATCGCCGCAGTGCCGGCAACCTTCAGTTCGCAGTCATCGGGATGAGCGCCGAAGCAGATGATGCGGATCGGCTCGTCGGCGGACGCAGTAAGGCAACGTAGGAGAATAAGAGCGGCACACCAGATAAATCGTTGCATCGGTCAGTCTCTTGGGAGTGGGTATTTGCTCGCCGTTGGCGATGCGGGCCGTTATACTCCGCCGATGGCTGGTCCTCTCTCGGAAGCATGACAATGTTCCGTTGGCTTCTGACCTATTGTCTTGCACTTGCGGTGGCCGGAGTCGCTTTCACCGCGGAGCTACGGCGAAATGTCGTGATCATCCTGGCGGACGATCTTGGCTACGGCGACCTCGGCTGCTTCGGCAACACCAAGTACAAGACACCAAATCTCGATGCGATGGCAAAGAGCGGGGCGAAGCTGACGAGCTTCTACACGCCGGTCCCTTTTTGCGCGCCGACGCGGGCAGCGCTGCTGACCGGCCGCTATCCCCCGCGCTGCGGGCTCACTGGGAACCCCGTTCCGAAGGAAGACCTGGGCGGCGCCAAGAATGCGGACGAGCTGGGCTTGCCGGTCACCGAAGTGACGCTCGCCAACGTGTTCCACGAGGGCGGCTACGCGACCGGCTGTTTCGGCAAATGGCATCTCGGCCATCAGCCGCAGTTTCGGCCGCTCAAGCGTGGCTTCGATGACTATCTGGGCGTGCTCTATTCGAATGACATGCATCCGGTCGAGTTGATCGATGGCGATAAGAAGGCGGAGTATCCGATCGATCAAAACACGTTGACGCGCAAATTGACGGACCGCGCGCTCAAGTTCATCGAGAGCAACAGGGACAAGCCGTTCTTCTTGTACGTGCCCCATGCGATGCCGCATAAGCCGCTCGCTGCATCCGAGCCGTTCCGTGGTAAGAGCGGCGGCGGATTGTACGGCGACGCGGTGCAAGAACTGGATGCCGGCGTCGGCGAAATCTTGTCCAAGTTGAAGGAGTACAAACTCGAAGATCGGACCCTCGTGGTTTTTGCCAGCGACAATGGTCCGTGGTACGGCGGCAGTGCCGGTGGCCTGCGCGGAATGAAAGGCACGTCATGGGAAGGCGGGTTTCGCGTGCCGCTGATTGCCCGTCTGCCGAACGTCATCCCGGCCGGACGCACGAGCGACGAACCGGTGATCATGGCGGATCTTTTTGCCACGGCGATCGCCTTCGCGGGCCTCAAACCCCCCGCGGATCGCGCGATAGACGGCAAAGACCTGCTGCCACTCATGACGGGAAAGACCGACACCGGCCCGCACGAATATGTTTTCAGCACTCGTGGCGACCGGGTGGCGACCGTCCGTTCCGGCAAGTGGAAACTTCATGTCCTCGCGCCGGGAGGCAAACAGAGGAACTGGAAACCGGACGACCCGTACACCGACCCGCGTGGGCCGGATGGAACGCGAATCATTGCCCCGAAGGAGCAGGCCCATCCGAGCCAAAATCCGGGCGTGCTGACCGGCGTTGAAGGGAAAGCTGGCATGCTCTTCGATCTGATCGCGGATCGATCGG
The DNA here is from genome assembly GCA_036266155.1 of Gemmataceae bacterium. Taxonomy (GTDB): domain Bacteria; phylum Planctomycetota; class Planctomycetia; order Gemmatales; family Gemmataceae; genus SIAJ01. Next base: position 6,046 of record DATANR010000156.1, read on the forward strand.
AGCAAACCGACGTCGCCGCGGCGAACCCGGAAATCGTCAAGCGATTGACGGAAGCGGCTCAGGAATTCGAATCAGGACTCAAGCGCTGAGGCCATGTCATGGCCTCTGATGGCCTGTCCCAAACGACCGAGACCGACTCCCGCGCCTGGTCCGTGCGCCGCAAGGTTGCGTGGCGACTATTGCCGTTGATCTTTGTGCTGTATGTCGTGGCATACTTGGACCGAGCCAACCTTAGTTTTGCTCGCCGACAGATGATGGCCGATCTCGAATTCTCGAACATCGTCTATGGCTGGGGCGTCGGCATTTTCTTCGTGGGCTATCTGCTTCTCGAAATCCCCGGCGCTCTCCTGGTAGAACACTGGAGCGCCCGCAAGTGGTTCACGCGCATTCTGGTGACGTGGGGCGCGTGCTCGATGGGCATGGCGCTGGTGCGCACAGAGAACCAGTTCTACATCGCGAGGTTCCTCCTTGGGCTCGCTGAGGCCGGGTTCTTTCCCGGCGTGATCGTTTACTTGACGCACTGGTTCCCAAAACGTGAGCGGGCGCGCGCACTCGCCGGGCTGGTGTTCGGCGTACCGGCGAGCCTGGCGCTCGGCGCTTATACGTCGGGCCAGTTGCTCAGCTTGGATTGGTTCGGCCTCTCGGGCTGGCAATGGATGTTCTTGTTTGAAGGAGCGCCGGCCATCGGTCTCGGTGTTTTTGTTTGGCTTGTCCTGCCTGATCGACCGCAACACGCGCGTTGGCTGGCGCCGGCTGAGCGCGATTGGCTGCTTGAACAACTCGCCGCTGAACGCCGGGAGGACGCGGGCGTGGTACCGGCGTCACTCAAGCAAGCGCTAAAAACGCCGACTGTCTGGCTCCTTGCCTTTGGGATCATGGCGATCAACACGGGCGGCTACGCCCTCGTTTTCTGGCTGCCGATGGCGATTCGCGGGATGCTGGAAGTGGATGGTAATTCCGTTGCGGACAAGACTGTGTTGATGTGGACCGGAATCGTATACCTGTGCGGAGTGCTCGGCATCTGGGTTTCGTCGCGGCTATCCGACTGGACCGGCGAACGCAAGTGGTTCTGCGTTGGCGGCGTTTGGCTGGCAGCGGCAGGTTTGGCGTTAAGCGTGATTCCCGGTCAGCCGTGGGCGATCATGTTTCTCTGGCTCTGCGTCGCCGGCTTCGGGGCGTTCTTCTGGATCCCGCCGTTCTGGGTGTTGCCGACGGCGACGCTCACGGCATCAGCGGCCGCGGTTGCAGTGGGCGTCATCAACATGAGCGCCAATCTGGCCGGCTTGTTCGGATCACCGGTAGTGGGCGCCATGAAAGATGCCGGCCTCGACAACTCGGCGTGCTTGCTGTTCCTGGCCGGCTGCTACGCGATGGGCGGCGGAGTCATTAGCTTGATTGGCGTCGCTCGCAAACCTTTGGAAGCTGCGATTACTCGGAGAAAATGCCTTGCCAATCGCCCCCGTGAACATCAGTCTTGACCGCGATCTCGGGCTGCGGCTCTATCGCCAGATGGTGCTCATTCGCAAAAGCGAGGAGCAACTCGCACGCGCGCATCAGCGCGGGCTCGTCCACGGCGCATGCCATACATACGTCGGGCAAGAGGCCGTCGCCGTCGGCGTATGCGCGCATTTGACGAGCGATGACGTCGTCTTCAGCACGCATCGTGGGCATGGTCATGCCATCGCGAAGGGCGTGTCGCCATTCGAGCTGATCGCGGAGTTGCTCGGCCGGGCTCCGGGCTGCTCGCGGGGTCGCGGCGGCAGCATGCACCTGTTCGCTCCCGAAGTCGGGCTTCTCGGCACGAGCGGTATCGTCGGGCCGTGCATTCTTCAAGCGGCGGGGGCGGGATACAGCTTTCGGCTGCTGAAGAGCGATCGCGTGGCCGTCGCATTCTTCGGCGATGGTGCGGTGAACAATGGGGCCTTCCATGAAGGTCTCAACCTCGCGTCCATTTGGAAGCTACCGGTGTTGTTCGTCTGCGAGAACAACCAGTTCGCGACTGAAGTGCCGTTTTCTTATTCCGCCGGCAACCCGGATGTGGCATCGCGCGGTGCGAACTACGGCATGCCCGGCATTGCCGTGGATGGCAACGACGTTCTTGCCGTATCCGGGACGGTGGCCGAGGCGGTGCGTCGCGCTCGCGCCGGCGACGGGCCGACGCTTCTCGAATGCCGAACCTATCGCACGCGGCCGCATGCCGAGGGCATGGGCGACTTCGGCTATCGCACACGTGAAGATGTCGACGCCTGGAAGAAGCGCTGTCCGATCCAGCGATTACGGGCGGCGTTGACTGCCGATGTCGTTGCCAACGAAACCGATTTGAACGCGATTGACAGCGAGGTTGATCACGAAGTTGAAGAGGCCTATCGGCGTGCGGAAGCCAGCGCATGGCCCACGGCCGCCGATGCCGCGACCCACGTGTATGCGGAGCCGCGTCGGCCGGAGCCAGCCGTTCCGCCGGACCCGGGCCGATCCGTGACCTGGATGCAAGCGACGCTCGAAGCACTGACGGCCGAGATGGAAGCAAACCCCGGCATCTTCGTTCTGGGCGAAGGCATCGGTAAGCGCGGAGGGAACTTTCGCACAACGGCTGGCCTTTTCGATCGCTTCGGGCCGGAACGCCTGCGTGATACGCCGATCGCCGAGCGCGGCTTCACCGGGCTCGCCGGCGGGGCCGCCATGACCGGCACGCGGCCCGTCGTTGACTTCATGTTTGCGGATTTCCTGCTTGACGGCGCCGGCGAAGTGGTCAATCAGATCGCCAAAATCCAATACATGAGCAGCGGCCGACTCAAAATGCCGATCCTGCTCCGCGGGTGCATCGGCATCGGCCATTCGGCGGCAACCCATCATTCCGGCAACTACTCCACGATGTACGGCCACTTCCCCGGGCTGCGCGTCGTCTTGCCGTCGAATCCATACGACGCGAAAGGGCTGCTCCATCACGCACTGCGCTGCGATGACCCGGTGTTCTTCCTTGAACATCGTGAACTGCTCGCGCTCAAGGGGCAGGTGCCCGAACCGGCTTACGAGCTTCCATTCGGCCAGGCGGCCATCGTCCGAGAAGGCCGCGATGTAACCGTGGTCGCGCTCGCGCTGATGGTTCACAAGACACTCGAAGCAATCGAGAAGTTGGCCGGTATCTCCGTCGAACTCATCGATCCACGAACGGCCGCCCCGCTCGATATCGAGACCATCCGTCGATCAGTTGCCAAGACCGGCCGGCTGCTCATTGTCGACGAGACGTTCGCGCCGTTCGGCTTCGGTGCCGAGATCGCGGCCCACATGGCCGATGAAGGTTTTGACGATCTCGACGCCCCGATCCGCCGCTTGAACGGCATCCACACACCGACGCCCTATAGCCCGCCGCTCGAAGCTGCCGCCGTGCCGAGCGTTGATGCAATCGCGCAGGCCATTCGCGATCTGGCCGCGGAATAAGGAGGCGACATGGCGATCCCAATCACCGTCCCCCGCCTCGGCTGGAACATGGAGCAGGGCACCTTCGGCGGCTGGCTCAAGGCCGATGGCGACCGCATCGAGCCCGGCGACCGCGTCTTCGCGCTCGAGAGCGAGAAGGCGACGGAAGAGATCGAATCGCTCGACGGCGGCTACCTGCGAATCCCGCCAGACGGTCCGAAGCCCGGCGATGTGCTCGCCATCGGCGTCGTGGTTGGTTATCTGGTCACGTCGATGGACGAGCCATTGACGGCCGCAAATCCGAAGGCCGCCGCGGTGGTGGCCGTCGCTTCCGAAACAGTCGTCGCTCCGGCAAGCCGATCGCTTGAGAAACACGAATCAACCGCTAGCTCGCCGCGGGCTCGCCGTGTAGCGGTAGAACTCGGAGTTGACTGGAAATCCCTGACCGGCAGCGGCCGGAACGGCCGAATCCGCGAACGTGATGTGCGTGCGGCGACCACCCATCGTGACAACGCCGTTCCGATTACCACCTTCCGCCGAACTATCGCTGACCGCATGTTGGCGAGTCATCGTGAGACGGCCCCGGTCACGCTGACAACGACCGCTGACGCTTCGAACCTCGTGAGTTGGCGCGCCCGACTCAAATCGGCCGGCGGGCCCGTGCCATCGTTCACCGATCTCTTCGTGAAGCTGGTAGCCGATTCGCTGCGGTTACATCCAATGCTCGGCGCTCATTGGACCAACGCCGGACTTCGTCTGCCCGCGTCCATCGACATCGGCATCGCCGTCGACACGGAAGCCGGGCTGCTCGTCCCTGTTGTCCGCAATGTGCCGAGCTTGAGTTTACAGCAACTGGCGACGGCCACGAGCGAGTTGATCGAGCGCGCCCGTACGAGTCGACTCACGTCGGCCGACACGCAGGGCGGCTGCTTCACCGTGACCAACCTCGGCAGCTTCGGCATCGACGCGTTCACGCCGATCATCAACGCCCCGCAGTGTGCGATCCTCGGCATCGGCCGCATCAGCCGCCACCCTGCAGTGATCGGCGATGCCGTCGAGCCGCGCGACCAGGTGACGCTGAGCCTGACCTTCGACCACCGCATCGTCGACGGTGCGCCGGCCGCCCGGTTCTTGCAAAGCGTGGTTCAGGCTGTCGAGAACCCGGCCGCCTGGTGAACGTGACCGCCAAACTGGATGAGACGCATATTCGCAGATTCGCCTTGATTCTCGACCCGTAACGGAGTGTAGTTGTGGCAACGCTGACTGAAGGTTGCCGATGAAACGATTAGCCGTTCTCATGTTGCCGGTGGCCTTCACTTCGCCGTGTGCGACGTCGGAGCCGAAAGTGTTGCGAACGGAGAAGGCTGGTTCGTCAAAGACGACCCGCATTCAGTGGCGGATTCAATTGGCCGTACCTGACGACCTGCCGAACCGCTCTTCAGCCCGGCTCTGATGCAAGCGATCCAGCGGCACGATCGTGAAAAGACCAGGGATTTTGCAGCCAATATCGGGGTCGGTCCCTTCGATCGTGCTCAATGGCTGCTCAATAAAGCTGAAGACCTGCGCCAAGCCCGCGAACAGGTGCACCGGTTCTGGAAGAACAACCAACCGTCAGTGCTGACGTACGATCGACTCAACGGGGCGATTGGGCCGCAAAAAGACGAAGAGGCTCCTGATCGTCCTTGAATCAACCTGTCCACAAGCCGCTTGCGGCGTAGCGCTCTTGCCCTCTAGAATTCCCCTCATGAAATGCGACCTCTCCGGCAAAGTCAGTCTCGTCACCGGCGCCGCGCGTGGCATCGGCAAGGCGATCGCCGACCGGCTCGCGGCCAATGGCAGTATTGTCTTTTACACTGATCGCGTTCTGGACGAAGTTCGGGCGTCGGCCGGCTCCGTCGGTCGGACGATGAAGCTGGACGTCACCAGCTCGGCTGACATTGCTGCGGCCGTTCGACAGGTGGAAGCCGAAGCCGGTCGCATCGACATCCTCGTCAACAACGCCGGCATCAACACGTTGACGCACCGGGTCGCGATTGATGAGTTTCCGCGCGACGAATGGGATAAGATTCTGGCGGTCGACCTCACGGGCGTCTACGAGGTGAGCCGGGCCTTTGCGCCACTGATGCGCCGGCAACGTAGCGGGCGGATCATCAACATCGCGTCGATTGTCGGGCTCGTTCCCTTGCGACTGCAGTGTGCCTACGTCGCCGCCAAGGCCGGCGTCGTGAATCTGACCAAGGCGATGGCCCTGGAGTTGGGGCCAGCCGGCGTATTGGTGAACGGCATCGCTCCCGGATCGACGCTCACGGACGGAACGCGCAAGCTCTTCTACGGCGACGACGGACTGTTCCGCGAGTCGGTGCAGCGGATGCTCGATCACGTCGCGCTGGGCCGGCCCGCCGAGGTCGATGAGATCGCCATCGCGGCGTTGTTCCTGGCCGATCCGGAGAACACGTACATGACGGGGCACGTGTTGGTCGTGGATGGCGGCTGGATCGCGGGGTACAACCGGGATTTCTGAGGCCGGCGGCAACACTCGCCCTCAAGCAAGAAATATCGGCGGAGACCGCAGCGCAGCGAGGTCGACGCGGCGCCTCGAAGAGGATGGCGTCGACCTCGCTGCGCTGCGCTTCGGTCTCCGCTGGTGACTCCATCGGGTATGATGTCCGTATGAAGCCGCACATCCTCAAGATCGTTCTCGTCGCTGCTGGCGCGGTTGCGGCGATGACAATCATCTTCTGGCCAAAAGCCGAAGCCGTCACCGTGCGCGAGGGCCAGCCCGTCGGCGACAAGATTGTTAAGTCGGACGCCGAATGGCGTGAGCAACTCAGCGAGCAACAGTTTCGTGTCACGCGCAAACGCGACACGGAGCGGCCATTCACCGGCGCCTTCTGGAATTCGCACGCCGACGGGACCTATGCGTGCGTCTGCTGCGGCCAGCATCTCTTCGAGAGCGACAACAAGTTCGATTCGGGATGCGGCTGGCCGAGCTTCTCGAAAGAGTTCGACACGGATGCGATCACGCTACGGGAAGACAACAGCCACCTGATGCGGCGCGTCGAAGTTGTTTGCAGCCGTTGCGAGGCCCACCTCGGCCATCTGTTCGACGACGGCCCGCCGCCAACGGGGATGCGCTTCTGCATCAATTCCGCATCGTTGACGTTCATTCCACGCAAGGCGAGCGGAGCCGCGTCAACGGCTCGATAATGTTGTGCGAAAGACATCATCGGGCCGCTGACGCGGCTCCGCTCGCCAATTACATCGCGTCGTAGCTCCACGGCTTGCGTGGCTCGCGGGCCAGCCACTTGTTCGCTTCCTTGTCGTTGAACTCTTCCTTCGCCGGATCCCACTTCAGTTCTTTGCCGAGCCGCATCGCGATCACACCGAGGTGGCAGATGCTCGCGGAACGGTGGCCGACTTCGGCGTCGCAGATCGGCAGCTTGCGAGTCCGGACGCATTCGAAGAAATTCCCCATGTGATCGTTGCTCATGGTCACGCGCGTTGCCGACGCGGGCAGCGGCGTCTTCAGGAGGTCCGGATCGCTCACCTCGATCTTGCCGCGGGTGACGAAGATCCAACCGTCGGTGCCGTGAAACTTGATGCCGTGCTGCTGGCCCTTCGGATCGACCACGCCGCCGAACCAGTTGTTGGCGGCCGTGCTGCGGCAACGATGGACGACGCCGTCGGCATACGTGTATTCGACGCCGTATTCGCTCGCAGCCGTGAAGCCGCCGGGGATCATCTCGACGGTCGGCTTACCGGAGATCTTGACGGGCCCTTGCTGATCGAGGGCCCAGCGGGCGATGTCGTTGTGATGGGCGCCCCAGTCGGTCATCGTGCCGCCGGAGTAGTCCCACCAGTAGCGGAAGGTGACGTGCGTCCGTTCCTGCACATACTCGACCGCGGGCGTCGGCCCTTGCCACAGGTCCCAGTCAAAACCCTTGGGCACCGCGGCCGTCTTGAACGGCCCCTCCTTGCGGCCGGCCGGCAGCCAGACGTCGACTTCTTTGATCTTGCCGAGCCGACCGTTGCGCACGAGTTCGACAGCCAGGCGAAAATTCTTGTCGCTCCGCTGTTGACTGCCGGTCTGGAGCAGACGTTTTGTCTTCGCTTGCGCCTCGACGAGCCGCTTGCCCTCGTCGACCGTGAGCGTCAGCGGTTTCTCGCAATAGACATCCTTGCCGGCCCGCATGGCTGCCAGCGACACGAGCGTGTGCCAGTGATCTACGGTCCCGCAGACGACGACGTCGACATCTTTGCGATCAATGATCTTGCGGAAGTCATGCTCCTTCGCGGCCATCGGCCACGCCTTGCCGGCATTTTCAACGTGGCCCTCGTCCACATCGCACAGCGCGACCACGCTGCCGAAGCGAGCGGCGTTGCGCAAGTCGCCGGTCCCCTGACCGCCGCACCCGACGAGCGCGATGCCGGGCTTGTCGTTCTTTAATGTCGGCGTTTTCGGGTCCGGTTGGGCCTGGCATTCTTCGAGGAACCAGGCTGGGAGCGTGGCGGCCGCTGACGCGCCGAGGAAGCCGCGGCGGGAGAGGTTGGACATGAGGTTGGTCCGAGAATGGCGGGCGAAGGTTATCGTTGATGTAGCTCTTCCGGCGACACTTTGGAGTGCGGCGGGCTCACGCCGCTTTCTTCCTTTGTGAGCGCTCGAAAAGAAAGAAAGCGGCGTGAGCCCGCCGCACTCTAAAGTTTGGTCACGGCTTTTCGTACGTCCCCATCAACTCCGTCTTCTCGATGATGTGCCCCGCCATCGCTTTCTCGACGGCTGCCTTGGTAGCCGCGCCGAGGTCCGGCAAATCGATGTCGAGTGCAAAAAGCTTGAAGAAGTAGCGGTGCCGGCCGATGGGCGGGCAGGGACCGCCATAACCGAGCCGCGGCCAGTCGTTGGTGCCCTGGACGGCGTTCGTTGGCAACTGGCTCGCGGACACGCCTTCGGGCAACGAGCCGTCACGGGCGGGCAAATTGTAGATCACCCAATGAACCCATGTCCGCTTCGGCGCTTTCGGGTCCGGCGCGTCGGGGTCATCGACGATCAAAGCCAGTGATCGTGCATCGCCCGGCACGCCGGTCCATTCGAGCGGCGGCGAGAGGTCATCGCCCGTGCAGGTGTATTTGGCCGGGATCGGGCCGTTGCGCTGGAAAGCGGTCGACGTGAGCGTAAGTGGCATGGTGTGACTCCAGGGTAAGGAAGGATATTACCATTCTCGCCTCAGCAACGCGAATAATCTCAAGGCGTTTGCTCGTTGCGTCCCGTTCGTTCGGCGGATACTCTGAAGGTTTACGCAACTCAAGTTTCGCGGGGCATCATGCTCATAGTCTCCGCGGTAATCTCGTTCGTCCTGGTGCTTGGGGCCTTCATCGCGGCCCGGTCTGACCCTCATCCCATCCGTTGGGGTGCATTCATCGGGTTTGCGATTCCAGTTCTCTGTTTGCAATGCGTCGGAATCGTTTTCCCGGTCGTGTGGCTACTGACCGTCCTGTTGGCGATCGCTCTTCGGGTTTGGCAGTCGTCGCGGCGACGCTGGCCGACGTTTGTACCGTTGGCTATGTCAGCAGTCGCAATCGCCTACGGCACAATTTCGTTGCTGGCGTTGTCGGGAAGGAACGAATACGACCGCGTGCGCGAGAAATATCCTTTCGAGTCGATGGAGCCACGCGTCCCGGCGCCTAAATCAAACGGGGAAGCCGACGCAACACGGATTGCCGAATCGAGCATGGCCGAACTCGAATCGACACTCGATCAACAAGGGCACGATTATCGCTCGGCTTCTTTGCGATGAATTGCGACATGCGCCCCGGCGCAAACTGGACGCATTCGAAATAGCGAGCCTCGAGGTGCTCCGTGGTGGGCAGACGCTGTTTGTTGGTCCGGCCGGGGAACGGCCGCGCATGCTCGGCGCCATTCGCAATGTTCGCCAATGCCTCGGCTGCCACGGCGGCGAACGTGGCGACCTACTCGGGGCATTCTCGTACACGTTACGATCGGTCGGACCATGACAAGTGAATGGGAGTCCGCATGTCCGAACTCGTCCGTTACGAAATCCGTTCACCGGCCGCGGTGCTCACACTTCTGCGCGGCAACAAACGGAATGCCTTAAGCCGGGAACTGATCGCGGAGCTCGACGCGGCAATTCGGCGGGCCGCGGATGATCCAGCCGCTCGGTGCGTGATTCTGACGGGCGAGGGGACAGCCTTTTGTGCCGGCATGGATTTGGAGGAATTGCGTTCCACCGTCACGGCCGACGCAGACGTAATTTGGGCGGATGCCCAGCGATTGGCTGAGTTGTTCGATCGCATCTACTCGTTGCCAAAGCCGACGATCGCAGCGACCAATGGCGCCGCGGTCGCGGGCGGGGCGGGACTCGTGACCGTGTGCGATCTCGCGATCTCGGTTCCAACCGCGAAGTTCGGGTATCCGGAGGTACGGCGCGGCTTGGTCGCTGCAATGGTGTTGCCGCATCTGTTGCGGCACGTCGGCGAACGCGCGGCGCGACACCTGTTGCTCACGGGCGAGTTGATCGATGCCGAGGAGGCGGCACGCGTTGGGCTCATCAATCAAGTTGTTGGGGCGACGGGGTTGATGGATAGCGCTTTGACTCTGGCCCGGCAATGTGCCGAGGGCGGACCGCTGGCACTGGCGACAACCAAGGATTTGCTCAAGCGCTTCTCGACGCATGCCCTGTCGGTTGAGGAGGGGGCGAAGGCGAGCGCGGCCCCGCGGCTCGGCGACGAGTGTCGCGCTGGCTTGGCCGCGTTCTTCGACAAACGGCCGGTTCCGTGGGCTGCGAATCCATAAACCGATACTGATGCAACGCTTTTTCGCGACCTGTGCCCGCGGGCTGGAGACGATCCTCGCGGGCGAGCTGGCCGCTCTGAATGCCGCTGAAATTGAGCCGGGTCGCGGCGGCGTCGCGTTCGCGGGCGATCGAGCGCTTCTCTATCGGGCCAACCTCTGGCTCCGTACCGCCGTCCGCGTCTTGCAGCCAATGCTCGAAGCGCATGTCGAATCGCCCGACGACTTGTACGCGGCCGTCCAGACGATCGATTGGGCACAGTTTCTGACGCCCGAGCACACACTCGCTGTTGATTGCAACGTCCGCGATTCGGGTATCACGCATTCGCAATATGCGGCTCGGCGCGTCAAGGACGCCATCTGCGATCAGTTCGTCGCCAAGATCGGCCGCCGGCCGAGCGTGGATACCGATCGGCCGATGCTTGGGCTGAATCTGCATATCTATCGCGACGAAATGGTCCTGAGCTTCGACTCGTCATGGGATTCGCTACACAAGCGCGGCTATCGGCCGGCGTTGACGAAGGCCCCGCTTAACGAAGCGCTCGCGGCCGGATTAATTCTGAGCACGGGCTGGAACGGCACGACGCCGTTCGTCGACCCGATGTGCGGTTCCGGCGCGCTGCCGATCGAGGCGAGCTGGATCGCGCTGCGTCGCCCTCCGGGACTGACACGCAAGCATTTCGGGTTCATGGGCTGGATGGACTTTGACATCGGCCTCTGGACGGCCGTCCGTGACGAGGCCCGTGCGGGTGTGTTGAAGGAGATTCCCGCTTACATTGGCGGCAGCGACATCCGTGTAGATGCGATCGAACATGCCCGCGACAATTCGCGTGCGGCCGGCATCGGCAATCTGGTGAAGTTCGAGCGCATGGACCTGAAGGACTTTCAGCCACCGGAGGGCCCGCCCGGCGCACTGATGTGCAATCCGCCGTATGGCGAGCGTATCGGCGACGACAAAGAGTTGCGGCCGCTCTATCGGCGGATGGGCGAAGTCTTCGCCGAGCGCTGCAAAGGTTGGTCGTGCTTCGTGTTCACTTCGGATGAAGCCCCCTGGCGTGAGATCAAGCCGAAGGCGAATTCCGTCACTCCATTTTGGAACGGCAAGATCGCGTGTCGGCTGCTTCGTTACAACGTGCCTTGAAGACGGCGTGTGCGCCTCGCAAAATCAGCCTTGGCGATTTCTCCTACCCTCGGCAGCAAATGTTCTGGTTTAGGTCGAGCGGCGACCCAGAAGAACTACTGATCAGAATAACGATCAGCATTGTCGCCGGGGCGCTGTGCGGAGCGGTGCCGCTGGTGGTCGGCCTATTACGCGGCCACAAGCAGATGGCTTGGATCGGATTCGGTGTCTGCATACTCCTTGGCTTGATGTGTCCCCTGGTGCCGCTGTTGACCGGAGTCGTCTTCACGATCATCGTGGCGGTCACCGAGCCGATCGAGAAACGCAAGAAGAAAAAGTTCAGCAAACTCAAGCGACGGATGCGGCGCGAGCGAGCCGACGATTTCTTGGTTGACGGGCCAAAGCGTCGCAGCGACGCGGACGAGGATGACGACGACCGGCCGCGGCGGCGACGTCGACATTACGAAGACGAAGATGATGACGACGATTACGACGATCGGCCGCGCCGGAGGCGCTAGCCGTTCAATTCAACCGCCTCTTCCCAGTGTTCGTAGAGCACTTTGAGCCGGTCCTTCGCATCCTCGAAGTCGGCCATCGTTTCCTTGACCAGATTGGCGTCGCGGTAGATTTCGGGCGACACCATGCGGGCTTCCAGCTCGGCGACTAGTTCCTCCTGTTCCATCACCTCTTTCTCAAGTTCCTCGACTTTGCGATAGGGAAACTTGCGCTTGCGCTTGACCTTCGGCGTTCCGCCCGATATCGCGGTCGGTTTCGCTTCCATTACAGGGGCGGCTTTGCGTTTGCGTTCGGCGGCTTCCTCCGCTTCGCGCGTGGCGCGCAACGACTCGTAGAGGTCGTAGTTGCCGTAGACGACTTCGACTTTGCCGGGCTCCATCACGATCAGCAGGTCGGAGACGGCGTTGAGAAAATAGCGGTCGTGGCTGACGACGATGACCGTGCCGTCGAATTCCTTGATCGCTTCTTCGAGAGCGTCGCAGGCCCAGATGTCGAGATGGTTGGTCGGCTCGTCGAGCACCAGGACGTTGGCGCCTTCGACGACAAGACGGGCGAGCGCCGCTCGACTGCGTTCGCCGCCGCTGCATTCACCGACGGGTTGATCGATGATCTTGCCCGCGAGGCCAAAGCGGCCGAGCAAGTCGCGCATGCGTTGTTCAGTCAATTCGGGATCGGGCTCCGGCCAGACGGCCCGGATGATCGGCTTCGTCTCGTCGAGTAACTTCAAATGCTGATCGAGATAGCCGACTTGAATTAGGTGGCCGCGTTTAACCGTCCCCTCGGTCGGCTCCTCGTCGCCGAGCAGGATGCGCAGGAGCGTCGTCTTGCCACAGCCGTTCGGGCCCATGATGCCAAGCCGTTTGCCGCGCTGAACTTGAAAACTCAGACCCTCGAAGAGCCGCTTTTCACCAAAGGATTTGCCGAGGTCGTCGACTTCGAAAACGACGTCGCCGCTGCGCATCACCTTGCCGAAGTGCATGCGTGGGACTTCAACGCGCGTCGGCGCTTCGACGCGTTCGATCTTGTCAAGCGTCTTCTGCCGCGATTGCGCTTGCTTCGCTAGTTGGCCGTAGTGCACGCGGCGAATGTACTCTTCTTGCTTCTCGATGAATTCGCGTTGCGCTTCGTACTCCTTCAACCGTTGTTCGAAACGTTCCTCGCGGAGGCGGACGTACTGCTTGTAGTTGCCCGGATAGCTGGTGATCTTGCGTTCGTGTAGTTCGAAGATCTTGGTCACGACGCGGTTCAAAAAGTAGCGGTCGTGGCTGACAATCAACATCGCCTGCGATTGCTGAACCAAATAGTTTTCGAGCCAGCGCACGGTGTCGATGTCGAGATGGTTGCTCGGCTCGTCGAGGAGCATGACATCCGGGGCCGCGAGCAGCAACTTGGCGAGCAGCAGTCGCCGGCGCTGGCCGCCGCTGAACGTGTGGACTTCGCGATCGTTGTCTTCGGGCTTGAAGCCGAGGCCGTTGAGGACGGTCTCGACTTTGTGATCGAGCGTGTAGGCGTCGTTGTTCCGCAGCAGTTCCGTCAAGCGGTCATAGCGTGCGGACAGCGTCTTCTGTTCGGCCTCGTCGGTCGTATGGGCCAGCCGGTCGGCCACGCGGATCATCTCGTCCTGGGCTTTGAGCATCTCACCAAAGGCGGACTTGGCTTCGTCGAACAGCGTGCGTCCGGCGGCGAATTCCTCATGCTGTTCAAGCAGCATCGTCCGTGCGCCGGCGTGTAAGCGCACGTCGCCGGCGTCCGGCGTGTCCTCGCCGGCGAGGATGCGCATGAGCGTCGTTTTGCCGGCCCCGTTCGGCCCGACGAAGCCGACGCGCTCGCCGTGGAACAACTCGAAGGACAAGTCGTCGAACAACGGCCCGCGGTCAAAGGCGCGCGAAAGGCGGGAGCAACTCAGCAGCAGCATGGTGACTAGGGTATGCCGGACGGGGGCAGAGATGAAGGCGGGCCGCGCGAGACGGCTCGCAAGCGTCCTGGGTAGTTTTGGTCAGTTAAGGTGCTTTGCAATGAAACAGTTCGGCGCGCGGCGAATTCGTTCCATCCAGAATTGAGAGATGGCCAACACACACACTGGGGTTGACCATCTCTGTCTGCGTTTTCGCGCCCATCCCCAAGCCTGTAAAGGAGATGGGTTGAAAATGCGGAGTTCCAATTCTAGTGCCAAAAGCCCTCCGAAAGCTGCGCCAACTGAGAACGTTGTTGCTGTGGAACTCACGTTGCTGCCGAGTAGTAGGCCGTACGGCAGTTTCCTTGCAAAGCGCCATGCCGCACGATCGGACTTCGGACGACTTCCGTGCTAGGCTTGCGAGCCAGGC
>DATANR010000157.1:0-8976 GCA_036266155.1 Gemmataceae bacterium
CTCCACCCAGACGACCACGAAGCGCGGCGACGACGCGCCGGTCGGGATGCGCACTTCGTCGCCATCCGCATATGTCACCGTCGCTGCGCCCGGCAGGCGCGTGCAGCCGTCGAGCACGTCGGCGGTCGCATCGAGCACGAGGTAATGCGTCCACGACAATCCCGCGAAGACGGCGTTGCGGCCACGCGACAGGTCCGGCACGAGTCGGCATGGCACGTTCGTGTATGTCGGCGATCCTGCTCCGAATGGCCGGTAGATGTCGCACGTCGTGAGCAGTTGGTCGGTCGGGATGGACATGACAGCGCTCTCAAATAACAGGCACGCGATAGAGGTCGAGCAACTCGGTGACGTCGAGCGGCAGACCGCTGCCGTTGTTGCTAAAGATCACGAATGTCTCGCCGTATTTCTGCTGGGCGACGTTCTGAAAAGTCGTGGCGACGTTGGTCTTCACATGGCGATACCAGTAGCCGATCAGGCGGGCGTACGCTTCCTTGATGTCCGCGGGCACCTGGCCGGTCGCCGTCGTGTACACGACCTGCACGACACGCGGCCCCGCGGTCCAGCCGCGCACATCCACATTCACGAGGCCGGTGCGCTCGCCGGGCACGAATGGGCCGCCGAGGGCCTGGATCACGCCGCGATCCGTGTGCACCACATACGCGGTCGTCGGCACGACGGTGTCCGATCCGAACGCGTAGGCGGGATCGACCTTCACGCTGGTCACGCTTGCAACTGGGAAGTTCCGCAGCGGCACGAACTCGGAGCCGCCGGGGAAATATTCGGTGAACGTGCCGCCCGCGAAGTCGCGGTTGCAATAGTTGGCGACGACGGTGTCGCCCGAATCCTGAAGCAAGCCGATCAGCGTGTCGTCCGCCAACGTGGTCACGCCGAGCCGGGCTTTGACGTTGGCAAGGGTGTCGAGAGACATGGAATACCAGGGGTCAGGAGTCAGGGGTCAGGGGTCAGGGGTCAGGGTCTTTTCTGACTCCTGACCCCTGACCCCTGGTTACACAGTCTTCTTCTGCTCCCCGATCAACGCGCCGAGGATGAACGTCGGCGAGGTGCCGGAGACGGTACGGGCGTGGCGGAGGTAGCGCTTCGTGCGCTCGAACGTGATCGTTTGCACGCTGTTCGATGCCGTCACGGCGGTGAACGTCGCGCCCGACACGTCGGTCCAGGTCGAGTTGTCGGACGATTCCTGAATCTTGCCCGTCAGCGACGGCGAGGTGCCGGTCACGGCGCCGATGACTTGCGCGGCGAAGCACGAGCCGTCGCCATCGAACATGTCGATGGCCGAGCCGGTGTTGGTGTCGTTCACGGACACCGGGTAAACACTGGCCCCGAGGAGGGCCTCATTGGCAACGTCGGCGAGTTTGGTGGACATGGTCTGGTCTCCAGAGTGGGAATTCGAGGTTGGGTAATGGGACTTATGGGACCCATAGGACTTATGCGTCCCATAGGTCCCATCGAAAGCAATCAGCCCACGACGAGCTGATCGCACAACACGAACGACGCCGCATTCCGCGGTCCGGCGTCAATGTGCTGGATGCCGCGCAGATAAGTCTGATCGTTTTGCAATGCCGTGTCGCCGAGGCCGCTGGCGAGGAACTCCATCACGCCGAGTCGCGCGACGATCCAGTCCGGGAAGAAGCCGAGCACGATGTACGTCAGGTTCGACGACCCGCCCTTCGTGCGCGTGTTCGACACCTGGGCCGACCGCACGACCTTGGTCCCGTACAGCTCCAGCGGCGGAGCGTCGGCGGCGTTGCGCAGCGGGTTGAAGAGGAACGCACCCTTGCTGTCCGCAGCGCTCACCGCATCCGCTCGGCGATTCATCAGCGCCGAGAACATCGTCCGCCGCATCAGCCAGGCCGTCGGCGCCACCACCGCGTCCGGCAACTTGCCCTCCATGAGCGCCACGTCCTGGGCCTCGAACGTGTTGCCGCCGGCCGCGACGGTCGACGCCGTGTGCGCGGTGATGCCGGAATACGTGAGCAATCCCTTGATCTGCGTGCCGCCCGTACCTTCGAGCATCGCGAGATCGGCCTTGAGGGCCGCTGTGCGCGCCATGTCGTTGCGGATCAACCCCTCGGCCGACGGCGACGCGAAGCGTACCAGCTCGTTGTTCACCTTCACGAAGATGCCGAGCTTCTTCGCTTGCAAATCGAGATTGCCCGTCGCCGGCGTGCTCTCGGTGATGCTCGTCCCCTCGCCGACCCAGTAGGCGGTCGAGCCGCCGGTCAGCTTTGGGAATTGCAAGCGGCCATTGGGCGGCAACGCGACTTCCTGCGCACCGGCATTGGCAAACGTCTCCAGGTTGCGCTGCAGATCGATCAGCTCGCCCATCATGGGCAAGGGCACGAGTGAGCCGCCGGCGATGTCGCTGAGCGTGCCGAGCGCCTTGGTCCGCATGCCGAGTCGGCGCGCGATCCAATTCGCTTCCTCCGAATCATAGCGCTCGACGTTGGCGAGCATCTTTTGACGCACTTCGTCGCGCAGCCGGCTGCCGCGCGAATCGTAGGCCGGCAGATGTTGGCTCGACAGCGGCACCAGAAACGACTGCGCTCCGCAGTGCGGCACGAAGCCGTAGTTCGCGTATAGGTCCTTGAGTTGCGTGTGCACGTTCAGCTCTTCCTTGGCCATCTCGGGGCCAACGTAGCCCAGCGCGAACGCGGCCGCCTTGAGGACGCTGTAGCCTTCGGAATCGCGCCCGACGGGGCCGGACGTGACCCAGGGCACGCGCCGTTCGACGCGCGGCGAATCGTGCACGGCCTTCTCGACGGCGACCGTCGCCTTCTCTTCGATGAACGAGACAATCTCGTCGCGAGTCTGGAATCGATCAAGGGTTGCGGTTTCGGACATGAGATTTTCCGGCTCTAAGATGCGTTTCTTGTTTGACTTGGCACAGGTCTGTCGGAGAGAATTACTAATTCCCTAACTTCTCAATCGGACGCGGCTGTCGAGCATGGGTTCATCCGGACACCGAGCAACGTGGTCGGTGTGATGTCAGGGTCCGTTGGCTTGCAACTGCCTCCGTACACTCATTGATCCGCGTGGAATTTTTCGAGGGCCCTCTCATGCGGATTTTTCCCGCACTCGCTCGCCACATCCGCCAATCGTTCCTGAATAAACTGTTCGCTCAGCCCACGCCGGGCCGCCGACCGGCAATAGTACGCGGTTTTCGTCTGCGAATGGAAGCGCTCGAATCTCGGATCGTCCCGACGGACATCAGCGATGCCGCTTATCCGCTGCTACACAAACTTACGTCGGCGAATCAGGCGAATTTCTACGTCTACCAGGACGCCGATTCAGGCTTCAATCACGGCTTCCCGTCGGGCCTTTTCGCGGGCGACGGCACAACGCCCATCCGCCAGGATCTGATCGATCAAATTCAACTGAATGCGGCGGGCGTTGACGATCCAGCCTCTCCTACAGGAATTTCGTCCGATCCGAACCGGCTCGACCGGGATCGCGGCACCGTTATGCAAATCACCATTCCCGCTCTCGTGGGAACCGAATTCGCCGGAGTGAACATTGAGGATCCCGAGCGCTATGGCAACTTGGTGGCCAATAACCAACCCGCTGGCAGGGGCTACGACCTGACCGGCGCTCAGCGCGTCCTGGTGGAGGCCCGTTCGCCGACGCCAGGCGGGCTCGACGTGATCTTCGGGGTCGGTGAACGAAACACCGACCGCAACGCTCCGTACCATCTCACCGGCACGTTCGCGACATTCAGTATCGATCTGAGTACGCTGCGCGACCCGAATACGAACCTGCTTTCTCCGCCGAACCTGTCTGACGTCCACGTTGTGTTCAGCGTGGTGAGGAGCGCCGCCCTCGGGGGCGGGGCCGGGACCGTTCTCCTGGACAACATCCGGTTCGACCCGGTCCCGCCGAATCCGACTCGCCTGCCGAATCCCAACGATCTAAGGCCGAGCCTTCCGCTCAGCAACGAGACCTTCGGAGTTGTGCCTGCCGTCATTCATGCCGTTGACGATGGCGATGCCGAGTTCACCTTCACGGGGAACTGGGCCGCCGGGCCAGATGCGGATTCCTATCAAGGCGACCGGCACTCCGTCTTTGACGCCGGCAACGGTGGCAGCGTGGCCACCTGGACCATCGCGAACTTGGCGCCGCGGGTGTATGAGGTGCAGGCCACCTGGGCCGGTGTGCCGGCCAATGCCAGCAATGCGCCGTTCACGCTTCTGGACGGCGCCACCGTGCGTGACACTTTCGCGCTCGATCAGCGCGAGGTATTGACCGATGGCGTGCCGAATACGAGCAAGTTCGATGGCCGGTTCTGGAAGCGCGTCGGCGAGGTGCGCGTCGAATCCGGCGTGCTGAATGTTCAGCTTTCCAACCAGGGCGTGGACGGCACGGTACTCGCCGACGGCGTGCGCCTCGTGCCAACGATCCCGCCGGATCAAGCCATTCGCAATTTGACGACGATCTACGAGTCGTCGCTGGCGATTGTCGCCCTGCTCGACCGGGGCACCGCGCAGGACCTGGACGACGCCCGGCAGATCGCCGATTCGTTCCTCTACGCGCTGAGCCACGACAGCACCGGCGGCATGGCTCAGTTGCCCACGACCGTCGACGGCGACGGTGGGCTGCGCGACGCTTACAGCAGCGGCGACCTCGCCTTGTTCAACAACCAGGGGCCTGGCGCGAATGACGCCCAGGCAGGCCAGGTTCGGCTGGCTGGCTTCAGCACCGACAAGCGCCTGACCGGGCCGACCGGCTTCGCTCTCGTCCTGGACGGCGCCTTCGGCGGCAACGACGCGTTCGCCATTATGGCGCTGACCGCGGCTTACCAGAAATTCGGCGACGTCAAATATCTCGACGGCGCGCGCGAGATCGGCCGGTGGATCGTCGGCAACCTGACCGACCCCGATGGCCCGGCCTTCCAGCCAACTCCCGCCTTGCAAACCTTTGGCGGGTACTTCCTGGGCTATCCTGACCAGGGCGTGCCAAAGGACCGCGACACAAGCCTGATTCGCGGCAAGTCCATTGAGAACAACGGTGACATCTTCGCGGCGTTTTCCATGCTCGCCGCCGCCGAGAGCGCGCTGGGCAATACCGCGGCCGCCACGGAGTGGACCTTCCGCGCCAATGTCGCCGGCGACTTCGTAATGTCGCTCTATGACCCCGGCAATCCTGCCAATCCAAATGACGGGCATTTCAACGCGGGAACGCTGTTCGACTCCGATGGCCCCGGCGGACCTCTCCAGCCCCCCAGCGGGCCGGGCCTGAAACCGGACGGCGTGCAAAAGCAAACCGATGTCGTCAACACCTACCCGTTCCTCGACTCCAATACGTTCACCACGCTGCCGCTCGCCCTGGCGCCACGCTACCGTAGCCAGATTGACTGGCGCGAGCCGGTCCGCTTCATCATCGACACCTTCGCGCAACAGATCACCGCCACGGCCGGCGGGCAGCAGGCCACTTTTAACGGCTTCAGTATCGTCGAGACGCCGACGCGCAGCCAGTTCAGGCCGGGAGAGCCGATCGGCGGTCTGCCCAACGGCATCGCGTGGGAGTTCGCGGCCCAGGCCGTCGTCACGATGCGGTTCGTCGATGCACTCTACGGCGAGTCTGAGTTCAAGGACCTGGCGAACTACTACCAGGACCAAATCCGCCTGGCCCAGACATCGGCCCCATTCGGCGACGGCCAGGGGATTGTGGCAGCGACGGTCCAGGGGGAAAACGATGGCGTCGGCGGGAACCCTCCTCTCGATCAGGTACTGGGAACGCCGTTCCAGGCGATCGCAGAACGTGTGGGACTGGCCGCCACGACCTGGGCGGTGTTCGCTGACCGCAACGTCAATTTCTTCGTCCCTCAGCTGCCGCTTCCCGACAAGACTGGTGAAACCTTCGTTGTCGATGACTGGGACAACAAGGTGACGGAAACTGATCTCGGCTCCAACTACTTTGCGGGCAACACCGGCGCCACGGAAACGGTGGCGGACACGACCAACGTCGATGTGTCGCCCGTCTCGAACGGTTCCACCGGCGGCAGCCTGGACGTCTCCTATGACTTCACCGGTCAGGCGCCGGAAGTGTTCGCCGGCTACTTCGCGTCGCTCTTCGGGCTGACCGACACGCTCGTTTCCTACGACAGGACGAACTTTGCCCCGACACCTTTTCCAGGCTACTACCTGGACACGCAGGACATCTACCGCGGCTTCGGGTCTCTGGCGGGCCGCAGCGTCGAGCAACTGCGCTTCGACGTCCGGCTCGAATCGAACCAACCCGTGACCCTGAAGATCGAGTTGCAGGACGAACCACAGCCCAACGGGACCCATAACGACGTCTTCGCACGGCGAACGCTCACCAACACGGGCAGTGCCTGGCAAACGCTGACCTTTTCTTTGCCCGCCGACTTCACGGACTCCGTCAGCGGCAACGGCGACCCCAGCGCTTTTGACTGGCGCAAAGTTTCGACGTTTTCGCTCATCGTCGAAAGGAACAACGTCGCGGCCGGAATCACCAATCCCGACACCGGCCATTTCCTGGTGGATAACCTGGCGCTTGTCGATACCGATGGCACCTATCCCGACCTGGCCAAGGCGCGCGACCCAATCGCCGGCACCCTGATCCCCTTCTACAACGATGCATTCCTCGATCACGTCCGGGCGACCAGTTCGCAGTATTTCCTCGATTTCGCGTCCACCGACGCGCGGACCGGCGGCATCGTCCAGGACCGCGGCACGTTCGCTGACTTGCTGACCGTCGGCGGCGTCGGTTTTCAACTCAGTTCTTACGTTGTCGACGCGCACAAGGGGTATCTGTCCCGGGCCGACGCGGCCAACCGCACTCTCGACATCCTCCGCATTCTCAACAATCAACCCCAAGGGCCCAATCCGATCGGCACGATCGGCTACCAGGGCTTCTTCTACCACTTCCTGGGCAACGATGGCCTGCGCAAGCAAAACTTCGACCGTCCGGAAACACCGGGACTCGATGAGTCGAGGAACACCGTGGAGTTGAGTCCCATCGACACGGCCCTGGCGATCGCCGGAGCGGTCACGAGCGCCGAGTACTTCGACGGCCCCGACGCGACGGAGACGGAAATCCGCACCCTGGTGGACAACATCTATGGCCGGGTGAACTGGGGCTTCATGCTCGATCCCGCTTCCAACCAGTTCTACAACGGCTGGAAGCCCAACGAGAATCGCGACGACGACAGCGGTCTCTTTGGCCGCTACAAACTCGATGACGACCCAACCACACCTCTCGGCCAATACGCCAGCAAACAAGTCAGTGGCGTGGAAGTGCCGGCCACGCTCGACTACTACACCGACGAAGTCCAGCTCATCGCGCTTCTGGCCATGGGCTCGCCCAACCCGGCTCACCGGCTCACACGCGCGGTTTGGGACAACATCATCCGCGACAAGGAGGGCGGAACGTTCGTCAAGACGTTCCCAGGTTCCTTGTTCACCTACCAATTCGGCAGCGTGTGGCTCGACACGCAACTGCTGGGCACCGACAACTACCCCGGCAATCCAGTCAATTTCTTCAACAACACACGCGATGCCATCCGGGCAACTCGCGACTACGCGATCCTCAACCCGCTTGGCCACGCCACGCTCAACGCCAATCGCTGGGGACTGTCCGCCACCGAAGGGCCATTCGACGAATACTTTGCCGAGGCCGCGCCCCCCGCGGCCATCCACTTCAACGGCACGGAGCCATCGGGCGGCATGGTGACTGGCCCGGGCGGGCCCATCGGCCTGCAAGGCGAGGCGGGCACCGGCGATGGCTCGGTCATGTTCCGAGGCAACGCCGCCGGCGGCCAAACCGTGCAGCTCGATGCCGGGGAAACGCGGACCCTGACCTTTGAACTCGCGGGCACGACCAGCTACGAGTTCTCCGTCCGCTACAGCAACGACGACAACTCAGGTCTGCTCGAAACGGTTAACCTCAGCATCGACGGCAACTTCATCGGCTCGTTCGCGGCGCAGGACACCGGCGACGGCGGGTTTGGCTGGGACAACTTCTTGACGGCCGGCCCGCTTGGGGCAAGGATCGTGCCGCCGGGGACACACAGCGTAACGGTTTCTGTTTCTGGCGGTGATGGCTTCGGCGTTGAGATCGACGCCGTGAACCTAACCCCCAAACCAGTTCCGCGCACGCTGGAATTCGGCACGGTGACCAACTACGCCGTCGGCAACTCGATTGTCCACACACCGGGAGAGGCCCTGGCCGCCCTGTGGAACAATGCCGCGATCGAAGATCTCAACCAGGATTCGCAGCCGGAACTGCTGCACCCCCGCTTCGGGTTCACGGACGCTTTCAACGTCAACATCGCCGACGTCATCTCCGACAGCAGCGCGGTCCGCAAGCGCAGTGCCGGCCCGTGGACGGATTACACTGGTTTCGCCATCGACCACGGCCCGATGCTGCTGCTGATCGACAACTATCTCGAAGACCAGTTCGTGCCGGGCCTGTTTATGTCGTACTCCTCCATCAGCAGTGCGCTGGCGATTCTCACGGACGCAATCCCGCCGACCGTGACGATCGAGCAGGCGGTTGGCCAGGCGGACCCGACCAACAACGCTTCAATCACGTTCGATGTCAAGTTCAGCGAAGTCGTCACGGGATTCGACGCCGCAGACGTGGACCTGAGCACCAGCACGGAGGGCTCCCTGGTCGCTACTGTGACGGGGAACCTCGACACCTACACCGTGACCGTCACCGGCATGACGACACGCGGATTCGTGATCGCGAGGATTTTGGCCGGGGGCGCAACCGACGTGGCCGGCAATACGAACCTCGCCTCCACCAGCACGGACAACTCGGTCGAGTTCCTGAACACCGGTACTCTCGGGTTCACACAGGCCGTCTACAACACCACGGAAGACCCCACGATCCACACCGTCACGATCACGGTGGCTCGGACGGGCCAGACGGGAGGGGCGGTCTCGATCGATTACGGCACCAGCGACGGCACGGCTCACAGTGGACAAAATGACT
>DATANR010000158.1:0-22960 GCA_036266155.1 Gemmataceae bacterium
GTAGTCGCTCCTTCAGTAGGGAGCCAGTCACTTTTCGCGCGGCCTCCTGCGGTGAGGTCACCCCCAGGACTATCCCATATCGCTGAAGTGCTTCAGCCCACTCCATCGCCAACCGTTTTTTGCTGGGCCGCCTGCCATCCACCAGCGACCACCGCAAATCGTCGATTCGGTCGAGGTCCCTGAGTAGAGCAAAATCGATCCGGCACTGGTCAAGCCGGACCTGGATCGCCTCTCCGGCGCCATCGGGTAGCCGTCGTTCAACTTCCGTCATGGCGACCTCGGCGGCCGCCGCATCTTCGGCACTCAGAGCCGCTTCGCAGCGCCCGACCCAGGCATTGAGAGCATCTTGGTTCCGGGCGTGCCGCCGCTGATCGTCTGTCCTTCGGCTGTCATACTGCCAAGCGGCCGTGCCGACCGCCAGGAGAAACGTCGCGAGAGAAGCTACTAGTCCGAGCTGCCACCGCGCTTGCGAGCGTTGCGCAACCGCCTGAGCCTCGGCCGTTGCACGAGCCAACTCAGCCGATCGCCGCCGAATCTCGACCCTGGTCGCGTAATTAGTCACTAGCATCGCCACCGTCCCACCGTCCGCCGGCCGGTCAGCCGGTCGTTTCGACAGGCATAGCTTGCACAGGTCGATCAATTCCAGATCTGCTCCGCATCCGTCAAGTCGGACGAATGCATCCTCAACTAGCCACGCTCGGGCGCAGGTCCGAACCTGGGTATAAGTACCGGTGTACAGGGTCACCCCTGTCAAGATCTGGCACAGGATCGCACCGAGTGCGAATACATCGGAGCGCGGCTCGACCGCGGACGGCTCCCCATCCACTTGCTCCGGAGGCATATACATCAATGTGCCGCAGGCAGTCCCGAAACGAGTGCCACTAAAACCCTCATCACCATATTCAGCTAGCGGAACAGAAACCGCAGAAGTTGCTGAAGCGCCGTCGACCCGATCAGCTGGCTCCAAGTTTCCCACTTTTTTTGCGAGTCCCCAATCCATAACCTGGACCTCGCCAAACGCCCCCACCATCACGTTCTGTGGTTTTAGATCTCGGTGGGCGACGCCCTGGGTGTGAGCATACCCGACCGCGTGACAAACCTGTTTGAATATCTGAACGAACCAGGTAAGATCGGCGATTGCATTCGATCGTTCCTTCAGCAATTGACTTAGTGTCTGGCCCCGGATTAACTTCATTGCCAGATACGGTCGACCGTCCTGGAGGCTACCATAACAGTAGACTGCCGGAATGCAGGGGTGCTGAAGTTGGGCCGCGATGCGCATCTCCCTTTGAAATCGCCGCTCCACCCGTGGGCTCGATGCTAATTCCGGCCGCACCGTCTTGAGGGCCACCTCCCGATCCAACCGCTGGTCGTAGGCTCGGTACACCACACCCATCCCGCCAACGCCGAGTACCTCTCTGCATTCGAATCCAGGCAAAACCGGAACTTGTAGTTTGGATTCGTCAGACAAATCGCCAACGCAGAGATGATCCATTGTGACCAACTCTGACGAGGAAGAAAAGGACGAAGGCAAGGGGTCTTTGCTATGTCGGGCGTCTGAAATGATGTCCCTGATATACTGCTCGCTGAGTGCTTCCAGGGCACGCAGGTCGTCAGATGAAAGCTCGACAATCCTGGCGGAGATTGCAGCAATTGCCGAGCCGTCCCGTGAGGTCATAGCCGTACCGTGGCCGTTGAGCCGGCCTGAACTGGTGTCGATTTCAGTTTGACGTCCGTCGTTCACAACTCCTCCGCCCGATCGCGACCGAGGTAGTAGCCGTTGCGCTCAAGGAAGATGCGAACTGTCAGAAGCCCGCGCTTCAGCATCATCCGTGTTTGATCCGGATGATGGCTTGAGCCCGACACAGTTGTGAGGTGGGAGCTTAGCCAGGTCGGCGATAGCGATTCGGGGTACTCTCGTAGGTATTCCTTGACAACAAACCGCTGCATAATATTGAGTTGGGCGACCGCTAACTCTACCAAGGTGATGAGTTCCCGTTCGATCGCTCGCTCCTGCGCCCCCATCCACGCCGGGCCGGCGAGGAAGGCGGAGATCGCTTCCGTGACGGTCAATGAAACCTCACGACCGCGAGTTCGTTTACGTTGCAGGTCCACGCCCCGCGCAACGGCAATCTTGGCGAGTAAGGACTGAAGC
This sequence comes from Gemmataceae bacterium, assembly GCA_036266155.1. GTDB lineage: Bacteria > Planctomycetota > Planctomycetia > Gemmatales > Gemmataceae > SIAJ01. The sequence goes on from DATANR010000158.1 coordinate 2,156, forward strand.
GAACCTTCGTTCCGCAACAGGCCCGCATCGATCTTTCGTACCAGTTCGTATATGGTGGTCTGCCACACGTCTGCGAGGTCGGTCGGAAGAAGGTATGGGCATCTCTGTCTAACTTTTGCTATAACAATCATTCGATAGATTTTGTCTACTTGGATCACCCCTTCGTCACGCACGGCAGGCTCCGCGTGCGTTAGCAGTGCCTTGATCTCGAACTCTGACCACTCCTCACGATTTCGATGCCTCTCCACGGCCTTTCCCTCCCCGACAGTGTCCAGACGGACCACCTGCCCCTTCCCCCATATTCTCCCTACTCGACAGCCGGTAGTATTACGAACAAATAAAGAGAGATTCTGCAGAGCCGGGCCTATTCGCGAGGGCCGGACGGCTGGGTGAGCGGTAGCCGCCACACTGGCCGGCTCGGCTATGGGCATGCGATCACTTGCCCCTTCACCCAGCGCTCCATTATCCCGGTGGCGTGACCGCTTGCAAGCACGTTTTCTCCCACGAACGGGGCCAGCCGAAGCGGGTTGGCCTTCGGATCAGCCGTTCGAGCGCCCCACGGTGACGCCGTCGGCGGCCGCGGCGCGCAGTCTCCCCGGCGCGGCCGCGGGTCGCCGCTGGGCTGGGTTCCTTTCACCAGCAGCGTGCCGCTACGACGTGTTGGTCGGCAAGCGCGGCAACGCCGGGCAGTCCAGGCGACGGCTGCCGCACGCCGGACAGCAGCGCTCGGGCAACGCGGGCGGCTCCAGCGCGACCGGTTCCCCCATGCTCGTCGTCGCCGGCGCCGCCGCCACCAGCAACAGCCGGCGTGCCGTGGCCAGTCGCTCCGCCCGGAAGCGGTTCGCCAACAGGCCATAATGCCGGATCTTGGTGAAGCCCATCGGCAACACGTGGGTCACGAAGCGGCGCAGGAACTCCAGCGCATCCAGCGTCATCGTCTTCTGCTGGTGCTCGTCGGCGTAATCCTTATAGCGGAAGGTCACACGGCCATTTTCGAGGCTCACCAGACGGTGATTGCTGATGGCCACCCGGTGCGTGTAGCGGGCCAGGTACTTCAACACCTGCGCCGGACCGCCGAACGGCCGCTTGGCGTAGACCACCCAATCCTTCTGCTGGAGGGGCCGCAAGAAGGCATGGAACGCCGCCGGCTGCGCCAGCGGTGTCAGCTTGCCAAAGAAGCGTAGTCGTCCGTGCGCGTGCGCCTGCCGCAAACCGTCGAGGTACTTGCCGCGGAACACCCGGCTCAACACCTTCACTGGCAGGAAGAACCCCGGCCGGCACGTTACCCAGCGAGGCGACGCATCAATCAAGCCCGATGCGTCGCACGACAGGCCCCCGCCCGTGACCACGCCATGCACATGCGGATGGTGCTGCAGCGTCTGGCCCCACGTGTGCAACACCAGCAACAACCCCGGCACGGCGCCCAGACGCTTCGGGTTGGCCGCGACTTCACGAATCGTCGCCGCCGCCGACTGGAACAACAGATCGTACAGCACCGTCGGATTGGCGCGCGCCAGGTCGCTCAACTCGTCGGGCAGCGTGAACACGAGGTGGTAATACTCGACCTGCAACAGATGCTCGGCCTGGGCGGCGAGCCATTTGGCCCGCGCCAGGGCCTGGCACTTCGGACAGTGGCGGTTGCGGCACGAATTGTAGGCGATGCGTTCGTGGCCGCAGTCGCGACAGCGTTCGACATGGCCACCCAGGGCCGCAGTGCGACAGCGGGCCAGGTCGCGCAACGCCTTCTTCTGGGCATGGCTCAAGATCGCCGCGAACCGCTGGCGGAATGCGTCGCCGTGTGCTCGGATGATGTCCGCCACTTCGAGCACCGGCCGCTCGACGGTGGCGGTCATGACTGGCCCTCCGTGGCCGGCGGCGTCTTGGGCAAGGCAATGAGGTCGAGCAGGCTGGGCGTCTGCTGGAGATGCCGACCGCTGACATGCAGGTAACGGGCCGTGGTGGACAGGCTGGTGATTACAAGCGGTGGCGCCGAGTTCGGCGCCGTCCGATAAAACGCCGATCGGTCGGACCATTGGAGTAAGAAGGGTGGACGTCGCTCGGTGAGTTAGCCAGCGCTGACTTGATTCAGATCTTCGAAATGCAAACTCTTCAATTTGATGGAGCTGGCTTGCACTCGGTGGCCGTCGAAAAACCGCCCCATCGAACGTGTGCATCTCCCATGAGGCGGGTTCGCCGCCACACAATTCATAGGGGCCGCTCTCCTCGACCGCTGAGGTGGAGGGGTACGGGTTAATAGCCGTACCGAGCCATTGTGTACCGGTGGCGGTTGAAAACTCTAGCAGGCCGTGAGAAGGCAGTCCACTAGCCGTGACAAGCGTACCGGCGGCTTCACGGGCGAGACCTCCGGATGGAGATCGACCAAGGACTGCCAGTGCCCGAAGTGATCGAGGAAGATGGGAGCAGAGAGCCGGTCCGGATCGGCGACGAAGACATCGAACGTCGCGGCGTACACGAGACGGCGGGCACGACGAGTCGCACCCTCGGCAGCGAGGGCCAAGATGTTGTGAGCGCGAGCGTCCGATGGCGTCAGAAAAACGACGCGGAACCTCGGCCGTTCCCATGACTTTCCCGCTTGATGCCACTGATTCAGAACGAGTTCTTGGTAGGCGTTGTACGTTGTCAGTTTCTGACGGATGCTATTGACGGCATGGGAATCGACCGACGCAGTGCTGTTGTCGATTTCGATCGCCAGATTGAACGATCGTCCCTCGCTTCGCAGGCGGAAGAAACAGTCCGGTTGTACCTGGCGGTCGCCGGCGACAATCGACAGCCCGTTCTCGCCGAAGAATCGGTCGATGTGAATGTGGTTCGCGTGGCAGGCACGCAAAGTCTCCACGATGACCTCGGCCAAGCGGAACGTATGGAAGAGGAGTGAAGGCGATACCTCGGCGAAGAACGCTCGCGAGGGTTGCGCCGCTGCGCGGCCGCCGACGAACGCGAATCCGAGCGGCGTGAGTTTGTAGTAGTTCTGCAATCCCCCGCCGGCCTGGGCCATCGGCCAAGTTCGCACGATCTTCGCCTGCTGTAGCGACTGCAACCGTTCGCGTAGGCGCCGCTCGTCGATGAATCCGCCTCCGTCGAAAGTCGGGCTCGCCCGATGCAGCAAGGCCGTCGAGGCCGGCGTCCAGCAAAGCAGTCGGAGCAAGGACAGATCCCGCGGCGAGAGACTGACTCGATTGTTCATGAGGAGGCGAATGGGGAACACTCCGGGGTTAATGAGGAGACTACCTGTTTCCGATTGGTTCGATCAAACTCTTTGCCGTTCTTCTTTCCCTGCCGTTTACCGGGGGTGGACAAGGGGGCGTTCGCTCGTGTAAGGTCTTCCCCTTTCTTCTGCACCGGTGAATCATCCGCAGTACATCAGCGTCGATGAACTCCAGGCGAAAACCACGTTGCAGGAAGCGGCGGCGAAATGTCGCGTGACGCTCGACGTTCACGGCGGCGGCCGGCAGGTCCGCATCGACTGCCCGTTTCAATGTGCCGGCGATCATGCCGGCAAACGCGAGATCTCCGTCGATACGGGCAACCCGCAAAAGGTCTTCGCGTGCCACGCCTACGGATGTCACGTCCGCGGCAACCTTCTGACGCTGATGCACGGCTGGCTTTCCGGGAAACGGCCGACCGGCGACAAACTCAAGGGTGAGGAATTCAAACGCGTGCGAAATGTTTTGGCGGGCGAGGACGGGCAAGCGCAGAGAGTCATCGGGCAGCAAGCCGCAACGACGGAGAAGAAGAAAACTGAGCCGTCGCGCAATGTCCCGCTTGCCTTGAGCGACAACGAAAAAGCCCGCGAGCTTGTGACGCTCGACGAAAAATTCCTACGGGACGTAGCGCACATGCCGCCGGCCGCGGCAACGTACGTGCGTCGGCACCCGTGTCTTACGGTCCCGGCGATGGAAAAATGGCGCGTCGGCGTTCTGCCGGCGGATGGCGGTCGCGACAAACGGGGTTGGTCGCTACGGGGCCAACTTCTCTATCCCGTCCTCGCGGAGGACGGCAAGGTGCTGGCCTGGGTCGCGCGCGACCCGCAATTCGAGACGAAGGAAGAGGCCTTCGATGCCTTGGCGCCCGCGGCGCGAGCGAAGGAGAAGAAGCCGGCCAAGCACCGTTTCCCGGTCGACTTTCACCGGGGGCTAGAGCTCTTTGGTCAACATGGGGAGCGTCTCAAAGAACCCGGCTACCGCGAGTCGATCGCGACGTGTGGTGTGATCGTCGTCGAGGGGTTCAACGATGTGCTGGGCCTCGACGCAATCGCGGTCCCGTCCGTCGCCATCATGTCGAACCACATCACGGAGCAGCAGGTTTCGAAGATCGAACGCTGGGCCAAGAGCCTCGCCGGCGGACGGGTGTCGCTACTCTTTGACGCCGACGAAGCCGGCGACGACGGCGCGAAGGAGGCGCACTGGCTCCTCGGTCAACGAGGCCTCGATGTGCGGCTCGGCTGGAGCCGAGCGATGCATGGCGGCAAGTTTGCCGGCCATCAACCGGAAAATCTCGCGCGCGAAGACTGGGAGGCGGCAGTCCGGCCCACGATCGCGCGCTCGTGACGGCGTCCGCCGTGCCGGGAGGCACGGACACACCGGACGCCATTTTGCATGGAAGGTATTCTGCAACCGGCTACTTGCCGGTTGCATGGGACCGCTCCGCGGTCGTGGCGGCGAAGGCCGCATGGTGCGGGAGCCGCGTCGCGACCCGCCGAAGGTCGGGCGCGACCCCCGCACTGGCGCCGCGTCGATCACGAGGTACGAGTGTCAGCGTGTCGTCCTGGGCGGGGGTCGCGCCGGAGGGCGTCGACGCGGTCTCCATCATCGCATGGCACTCTCGTGGCTTTCGGAAGCCACCAGAACGGTCGATCTCCGATCGCCTGTGGATCGCCTCGCTGTCGCCGGTGCTGGCGAGCGAGCGGCGAAAGTCCGGCGACTCTTGACGGCTCGGCATTTTCGTTTCCGACGGGTTCGCGGCCGGGACATTTCTCGCCCCACTTCACTCTGCAATTCTTTCTCTCTTGCATAGATTTTTTTGCGAGTGGCGTTCGATAGTCGAGACCGGCCGATGGTTTTTCAAAAGCAGGCGGGCCTCAGCCCGCAATCCCCTCTTTGTTTACAGAAGAATGATTTGTAATTGCTTTGTAGGCGAACAGGCGAATTCAGGTTTATCGCTTTGAGAAGCCATCGGTGCTATGCCTCCTCACGAAAAAGGTCCGGCAAATGCCGGTAGTCAGTCCGGCAAATGCCGATAGGCCCACCGTGAAAAGGTCCGGCAAATGCCGATACCCGAAGCTGTTCTTAAGCGATGGCTTCGCCGGTGCGATGGAGATTGGTTTGTGCCCATGCCGCGAACTCCGGGAAGGCAAGATCGCTACGCTCGATGCGTGTCCTGGCCGCCTCCCGAGCGGCCTTCTCGGCGCGATGCGGTTGCGTCACTCGGAACAGTTCGAGATACGCTCGGTATGACTGGTCGAAGTTTCTCCGGCCTTCCGGAGTGTCGAGATACGCTTGAAGGGCAATGGCACGATCAGCTTCGAAGAGCTGCTGCAATCTGTCCCCGCAGACGGCAGCATGGGTGCGTGCTTCCTGCCACTGCTGCTTCTCTTGTCGTTTGGCATGAGCGTGGAACCAGTCGGGAGGCGTCCGATTATTCTGAACGCCGTCGATCAGAAACGCGGCGGCCGAATTCTTGAACCCGGCGAAATTCCGGGGCTTCTCGTGCATCGCGGCCTCGGTGATGCGGACCCAGCGCTGGATTAGACTGGTGTCGTGGCTTTTGAGTAACCGAGCGATGGCCGGTCCATCGACACCGATCTTTCGCAACGGTTCATGGAGCGGATGGTCTGCGATCGCATTCTTTTGACGCTGGACGCGCTCGGAGGTCGGCTGGCGGAAATAATCCCCTTCGTAAAAAACGACGACGTAGCTGCCCTTGCCACGCCGAACGAACAACTCTTCCGGGTCGGTCTGTCCCCTACCGAGCTTGATGACGTCGTGATCCAGAAGTTCGCGGATGCAATTCTTGAGATCGAACTTTCGCTTCTTCAGCGGGCGAAGTGCGGAGAAGCCGAGCCCGCTCGTCGTGAGATCATCGACGTTCAAAAACACTTTCTTGCTTCGCCAAAATCGGTCCTTCAGTTTAAGGAAGAGTCGCCGGGCTGCGGGCGAGAGGCTTCGGTACAAATCGAGATCGAAGTGCAAATTGCCGCCGGTGGCTTTGCAAAAGCGAAAGAACGCCGGGTTCCATTCGATCCGCCACGAGCGTTCGGTATCAACCGTCTTCCCGATGCCACCGACGGTCGGAAGCAGGATGCTCAAGAACTGAAACGCCACGTATTGATGCTCGTGGGCTTCGGGGTTGTAGAAGGCGGTGTTCTGGTAGCTCGCGATGGCGAGACGCAATAGCGACTCACGCAATTCCGTGTATTGCGTGCCGCCGGTTTTGAGGCCCAGGCTTTTCAGCATCCAGTACGGCGTCGCCAGCAGTACGGGATCCGGGTCTTTCCAACTGAGCGTGGCACCGAGCAATCCCCAGAGAACGTATTCATCAAAGGACTGCAAACCGAGCGGGGCACGGACGGTCACCGTCGCCGACATGCGTCCGGCGGTCGTGGGGTATTCGTAGCTGGTCTCGAACTTGTGCGTGGGGAGGGTTCCGCCTTGCAGCGTCCACAGGGCTGTTTCAAGAAGCGAGAGCTGGGCAATCCCCTGCCGCACGATGCCGGGCAACCGGTAACGATTCGGTATCGCTGTCGTTGAGCCGGCGGAGGACTGAACGAGCGTGGGCACGAACGTTATTGAAACAAGCGTGCAAAAAATCCGGGCTTCGGCTTCGCGGTTTTCGGCGGGGCGGCACTCCCCTTCTTCGGTGCTGCGGGGCCCGTGGATTTCGTTTTCGATTCAGGCTTCGGCGGAGTAGCGTTCACGGGTTTCGCCTTCGCATCGTCAGTCGGAGCTTTCGGTCGTCCGTCGGTCAACGCAACACGCTGTTGGAGCGTGCCGATCAGGATGTTTCCTTCACGCAGACGTTCACTCAGTCCGCTGATCAACTCGATCTGCGCGCCGATCACTTTTCCTTGCTGCGTGATCTGTTCGTTTTTGATGTCGAGTTCACGCCGGAGGACGAGCAGCAATTCGGCCTGAACATCGGGAGCGGATTTCCCGGGCGGTGAGTCGGTCGGGTGTTCGTGCTTGATGTCCGGCGGCAACTCGCGACGCAGCAATTCCTCGCTCAATTTCCAGGCAAAGTTTTCGCCCTTCATGCGAAGGGCCATGACCTCGTCGAGGGTGGGTTGAATGTGGGCTCTATCCGGGTGCGCGTCGTCATGAATGATCGGATAGATGACCCGGCGGATGGAACTCGGGGACTTTCCCGTGATTTGGGAGGCTTCCTTGACGGTCAGGAATGTCGTCATGGTAGGGGAGGGGAGTGGTGCCATCAGCGTACCATGACAAGGTGGCGGTGCAATCCCTACCAGAAATGGTGCCCGGCACCATCGCGGAGCCCTAGTGCGGAAGCGTCGGGAACCTTGGCGAGCCGCTACCAGACTGGGTGCCAGGCATTTCTGGAATGGATTCTGGAAAGGGTAGCGGTGCCCCGGATTTCGGACATGAAGACCGTAGGAAGGTAGCTGAAGGGGTTTCGCGAAGGCCTTTCGAGAAGTCTCTAAGATGCTACCTCGAAACCCTTCAGCAAGGTGGCGAACAGATTCCGTGCGAGGTTTCCGCAATGAGCCACGGCAAGCCCGAACCCGTCAGCAAAGCGTTCATTGTTTGCCGGCAAGTCGCGACCGATCCACACTCGGGCGATGCGTTACTGGTCGGTTTGCCGATGGAGCACGTTCATCATCGATTCCCAACGGGAGCGTCCGTTGGATTCTTCGCTCGTCTCTCGGATGCTCGCGGAGAATATGCGGTCGAAATTCAACTGCTGGACGCACCGAGAAATGTCGTCTGGAGTGATGGGCCCCCCGATCCGATTATGATGGATGACCCGCTCACGTACTACGGCCTACGGTTGGAATCTGAATTAAGTTTTCCCGGCAGTAGGGGACCACGAGTTTGTCCTGATGCTCATCGGCACAGAAGCCGCTCGGCAACGATTCACGACGAGGTTCCAGACGCCGGCGTAATTGTCCGAACGTGGTGGTCTCGGTCTCACGCCGGGACACGTCGAAAGAGAAAAAAGGTTCGCTCGATCAGGGGCGCTCGATATGCCGCGCGCTACCCTTGAAGACTTCCCTGCCCTGCCAAGCCACAAATTCGGCTTGAGGCTTCCATTCGGACGCTGGGGTAATCGAATTGGTTTGCCGTGATGCGTCATCAATGCTTCCTGAAAGCCGGTCGATCCATTGGCTTGATCTGAAACAAGCAAGATGCCCTCTGGGTCGAGGGTGAACGCTCCAAGGTCGAATGTTTTGTGGTGCAGAACGCAGAGTGCGAGGCCATTGTGCTCGCGGGCCGGGCCACCAGCCAAGTGCCATCGAATGTGCGCAGCGTCCAATGCGATCGACACTAATCCGAGTCGTACATCGAAACCGCAGACGGCACAGCGCGATTCATAGGCCGTGAGGATTCTTTGTCGAAATTGCGGATCGCGCTTCTTGTCCGCGAGAATCTCGGTCGAGAACGACAGCCCAACCGCTGAGAGAACATCCGAATGAATCGACTCGGGAAAGTGCCATTCCACCATTCGAACCGCGATGTCCCTGGCAAGGCTTGGGTCTTCACGAAGCGCGGCCTGAACGGGGTCCGCAAAAAGTCCGCGTGCTTGATGGGAGATGAACTCACTCTTCGGGGGGTTTGAACTGGAAGCGCGAGCCTTCAGAGTGCCATCCGCCACGACAGTCCAAACTCCTTCGCTTTGCTGCCGCCAGAAAGGGTATTCCGCGTGGTTTGAATGTCGTGACGGTCCAAATTCCTTTAGGAGAACGGTCACATCCCGGTCAACATCGAGGTGGGGGATCCCGTGCCGCCTCGGGCGTCCATGGAGAGGCGCTGGATACGTAGATCCCGTGCCCATCTTGGCGTCGATGCGTTGCTGCGAGATCCGAATTGCGCTCGTCGTAGAGTGGTTGCTGCGTGATGTACGCACGACACCGACCATCCGGAATCCGAGTGATCGAAAACCCATAATCGGTGGCACCGTCTCTGCAACGGTACAGAAAGGTCATGATCCACTTCCTCTTCCCGTCAGTGCAGTTCCTGTGGGCCGCGCTCGCAAGCCTTCCGTTGCTACAACGGGAATCCCGAGGTGATTTCACTTCCTTTTTTCATCGTTGCGATTTAGAAACCCAAACTGCAGGCAATAACGGAACGGCAGAACGGCACATCAACGCGCGTGATCGACATCCGTCCCCGAAAAGGACGAGGCACAAATGCAAGCGAAATTGCGTGGACCGCTCTTCTGGAAAATGGGAGTGGATCAGCGTAAGTTGAATCATGTAGACTATTTCAATCGTTAACCTCGCAGCATAGTCCGCCGGTTGGTCGTAATTGTCACCTTCTTTGGGGAGTCTCCCATGCCTGACCCTGTCGCGGAAGACAAACCTAGGTCCCAGCATTCGGCCCCGGTCACAGCGAGCAAGAAGCCCAAAGAAGAACGCCCTACACACGAATGCGCGACGGGGGCGGCCCCGCTCCGTGTTTTGGTCCTTGGAGACATTAGCATCGACCGCCGGGCGGTCACGGCACCGCGGCCACCGGGGGCCGCGTGGTCGCTCGACGAATTACACAATTGGCAACAACAGAAGAGCCTACACACCTACGACATGCTCGGCGGAGCTTGGTTCGTTGCCTGCTGCATCCGGGCTGCGCTCACCTCGAGGACCTCATCTGAGTACAGGATTACAAACACCGCGTTTCCCGAAGCAAGCATCGAAGGACTGGAGCTGTCCAAAGCGACGCTCACCCTCGTCGGCGGCCGGCTCAGGTTCGGCACTGAAGTGCTGGCCAATGACCTGACCGGTTATAAGGTTCAGATCCGCCGGACCGAGGATACAGGGGCGTCCGTCGTTCAGAGCGGGAAACGTGTCATCATCGAACTGCCGCAGGACAGCGAGATGCGGACGATCAACTTCGTCCATCGGGATCCGGAAACCGCGGGCTCAGAGGGCCCCGGGAAGCTCGACATTAAGTGCGCCCGGCTAAAGACCGACGGCCACCGTTTGCTTCAGGCAGTCAAGGTCAGCGGAAAAATAACGAACGCACAATTCACAGTCGTCCGTGCCGATCTCCCCGAGTTGTCCGAGGTCAAATTTAACGGGCGGGACTACAAGAACGCAAAGCTGACTCTCGAAGACACGATTGTGAGCGAGGTGACGGACATTGAGGACGCCAGGTTCGACCAGGCGGTGTTTGAAGGACCGACTCAAGTAGTCAACACAATCATGGTTGGGGCGGCCGACCCGGATAAGCGGACTGCACCAGCGGCAAAGTTCGAGGTGCTGACCTACAACACCGATGCCGCGCGGGACACGGCGGTGGTCCGGTCCTGGGCAGAGATAGACCTGTACCGACCAAAGCCCGATAAGAAGGATAAGACGACATATCGAATCAAAGTGCTCCGAGGGTTTGAAGGTCCCGACTTGGCGGCCGGAGCTACCGCCACCCCTGCATTCCACGGTTTTCTCTCGAAGCCGATTATTGAGACCTATGCTCCGGACGTGTTAGTGATTGAGGACCAGGGAAATGGGTATCGGGACCACACAGAGAGCTTGGTGCAACTAGAGAAGCTGTTCGACAAAAAACCAATCATTTTGTACAAAGCGACTCGATCCCTCCCACGACCGGAATCCGCGTTCTGGAAATTGCTCGAAAAACACAAGACCCGGGTGATCGCGGTCATTTCGGCAGACGCTCTCCGAGAACTTGGGGTGAAGATCAGCCTCGGGTTGTCCTGGGAGCGGACCGCCCACGATCTACTGATCGCAGCCGGGATGGTCCGTAACGTCGGATCGAGCACAGAAATCGTAAAAGCGGAGAGACCTCACCCTCGGGTCGGACAACTCCTCGCCTTCAGCCACCTGGTCGTTCGGCTGTGCTTGAGCGGAGCTGTCCACATTCGGTCGGAAGACAAGCAGGGGGTTGTGGCCGCTCAAATGTACTACTCTCCGACCCATATTGAGAAGAGCTATCGGGACGATTTCGACGACGGGATGCTGACCGGATACAACTCAGTACTGGTAGCCTGCGTTGTCCGCAGCCTTTTGAAGAGCCCGCCGGCCGAACTGGAGGCGGATGCCCTCACCGTCGCGGTAGGGGTCGGTGTGAAGGACTCGATTGCCTGCAGCCGGGCGTACTTCGAGTATGGCCTTGGGAGGAGCCGAGAAGACCTCCTTAACCTGAGCAAGCCGTGCCTTCCAAACGACCACATCTTCGATGCCCGTGACCGCGAAATCGGCTCCTTCAGCCTGAAGCCTGAGCGTGACCGACCAGTTCCCCCACTCGACACTATCAATATCTTCGAGACCGGGTTCGCGCAGGCCCAAGCACTGGCAGCGGGGGATCGGAAATTGGTCCAGGACTTCGCCTTCTACATCATTCAGCACGGAGTGAACGAGACCCTCAAACAGAAATACCCGAAATTCCCAATTGCTCGGTTCGGACAAAGCCTGACGGTCGTCGACCGGGAGGAGATCGAGGGGTATCGGGCGGTCAGCAACCTGCTCCGGGACTACGCCGGGAAAGAGTCCCCACCGCGCCCGCTTTCGATCGCCGTATTCGGGGCCCCGGGGACTGGTAAGTCATTCGGGGTTAAGCAGATCGCCCGGAGCGTCTTGTCGGATGATCGGGTCCAGTTTGTCGAGGTGAACCTGGCCCAGTTTACGTCTCCGGATGATCTGTCGGACGTGTTTTTCGCCGTCCGGGACATCACTTTGGACGCGTCAAAGCTGCCAGTCGTCTTCTTCGACGAGTTCGACACCCGGATGAGCGGAGGCGACCCGCTCGGGTGGCTCAAGTTCTTTCTCGCCCCGATGCAAGACGCGAAATTCAAGCATAAGCAGACAAACCTGGGGATCGGCAGGGCGGTGTTCGTCTTTGCCGGCGGGATGAAGGAAACGTTTGATCACCGAAACCCAATCAAACGAACGTCTGACGGATTCAATGTGAGTGACGACGAGATCGCGAAGTTGAAAGAGGAGGATAGGTCCGAACGAAGCATGTGGATACGTTGCTTCCGCGACAACAAGGGGAAGGACTTTGTATCGCGGCTCCGCGGGCATATCAACATTGTCGGGATAAATCCTCCCAACGGTGCGCGCGGGGCCGCCTCGCCGAGTGGCACACCCCGGCCCATGCGTGCAAGCAACGACTTGGCCGGTAAACCGGACGAGCGTTCCGTCGATCCGGAGTCGGTCTCTGACTTGTACCAAATCCGTCGGGCTGTCCTCTTCCGTTCCCTTCTCGAGAAGCATGGCAGCGGCCTACTTGACGCTCGGACTGGCGCCCGTGTGGACGACGACGTAGTCCGTGCGTTTCTTAAGGTGCGAACGTACAAGCACGGGTCCCGGTCAATGGAAGCGATCCTCGAGATGAGTTCCCTCGGCCGGCACACCTACTTCGGAAAGTCACTTCTCCCGAAGGAGGAGCAAATGGAAATGCACGTCGATACGGCCGACTTCATCAAGAAGCTTACCGATCCATCCGCGTAATGACCGCGGGGTCACGGGCGGAGGGTGCGGTGGCGGATCGTGTCTAGGATGTCTGCCGAACCGAGCAGGAACCCAAGGAACCGCTCGAATCCAGCCCCGAATCCACCCCGCATCGTGGGGGGACAGGCGTCGAGAAGACCGAAGTACTCTGCGAACGCCCCGAGAGGGTTCTGGCCCCGTGTCCGCAGGTACTCGCCAATCCTGGAAGCGTCGAGTTGGCGTCCGATTACCCTCCCGTTCTCCTCTCTAACCCCGCCCCCGACGGCCTCCCCGAGGGGGGGGAGAAGCAGGTCAAAGCTGTATGCGCGCCGTCCGTCCGCCGTTCGCTTTAGGTTAAAGAACTTCAAGTCTGCCGGGAAATGGGTGACGAACACGGGACGTCCGCCGAACTCCGACATTATCCGCTGCTCATCGGCAATCCCTAGATCGCTATCTGGCTCACGCCCGGTTCCGTCTCGAGCCAACAGGGCGACCGCCTCGTCATACGTGACCCTCGCGAAATGCGTACCGTTGGCCAGCTCGATAAGTGGCCTGCCGGAACGGAGTAATGTCAAGTCGGCTGGGCGGGCGGCGGCGGTCCGGTTGACCACCCGACGGATTACGTCCTCAGTTTCGGCGACCAGTCGGTCGAGGATCGCATCTGGGGGCAAACCTGGGAAAGCGGCCTCTGGTTCAATCAGGGTGAATTCGCTCAGCCGCCGCGATCTGTCCGCAGGATCGTCATAATGTTCGGCACGGAAACTGGTGTTTACCGTGTAAAACCCGCGGCGGAGGCGCAGCACAAGCGACTCCAATTGCAGCTGTGCGCTCTGCGAGAGATGTGCCTCGCGCCCATAATAGGGAAGGGTAAACGAGGCGATGGGGTTCTCACAGGATCCGGCGACGTTGACAAGGCTGGCCAACGTTACCTCGCAATAACCAACGTCCTCAAGAGCCGCCCGGAACTCGCGGAGAGCAGAGGCCCGCAGGTCGATAAGCGCGGCGAACCTGTCGGCGGCAATCGAATTGGGATCGCTAGCCGCCATAAATTCAGTAGTTTCTGCGGAGTCGGAAGAATTCATGCTCGGTTGCTTGACCACTAAGTACCATTGAGTAACAAATATCACCAACGAGTACGTTCAAATGCTATAACATCCGAAGCGGCTCACGGCAACCGGAATCGATCGACATCACTGCGGCAGAATTCGCACGCGTTCCGACCGGCCAACCGGCACGGAGGGAAGGTTGAGAGGGAGCAGTAAACAAACTATGAACGCAGGTCTACTTGGCGCTGGGCAGGGCAAAGGGGATGCGGAGTTATTGACCCTAGCGGAGGCATCCGCTTTATTGCGGCTGTCCCGGAACACAGTATACAAACTCTGCCGCGAGACCTCACTCCCGGCACGGAAAGTGGGACGACAGTGGAGAGTGAGGCGTGGCGACCTAATTCGGTGGCTCGCGCGATCGGGCGCGCTACCGCGAGTCCGGCCGCTGGCGGCCGACGACACATTGGCCCAGTGGTGACCTCGCCGCTGCCCACTTTTATTGGAGGATTGTTTGGTGACGACAGCGCAGATAACCGCTCTGATTGAGCGGTTCAGGTTCGGACCGGTGTCCGACACAAGTACATCGGCACCGGCCTTTGACTCGGACGAGTTCGTGCGGGACCTGCTAGAGCACCTGCCGGCTGTGCTCCAAGACGAGTGTTGGCAAGAGTCCGACCGGTTGGCTCGGCTACTCGCCGCTGTGCGCTGGATATTCCGAGCCGTTCAGGGGGCGGGGAGGTGGCCAGTCGGCCAGCCGGAGGGCGTGTTTGCTGCCCTCGTCGCCAGGGCCTGCGACTTGGCTCCCAATTGGGGCGAGCGGGGATCGAAGGAACTTTCAGGATTGCTAGAAGTCCTCCGTGTCATGCTCGCAGAGTGCGGAACCAAGGATCGAGTCGCCGAGCCTTTATTCCGGGATGCACAACGGGAACTCGTCGAGTTGTTGCGTGGAGCTATCTCGCGAGACGCACCGAACTTCTTTGAACGGCAAGCGAGGGCGTTCGGGGTATATTCCCCGGACCGCCCGCGAGCGATTCCAATCGCGCTCTTGCTGTCCGCCAATTACGGACTGATCATCGATGTGCGGCAGCGGCTTGCAGTCGTTGAAACCCTGCGGAAGCTAAGCACTGATAAGGTCGAAGGCTACGACAACCCGTTCATCAAGGATTTGATTTTCATTTTCGACCGGATGCATATGTCGCGGCTTGAGGGTCTTTTTATGCAGACCGGGGCGGACGACAGTGTCCGCTGACCCCGGCCCAAACGCGCAGCCTGGAGTGCCCATGCTCGTACCCCCACAAGGCCCATCCCCGCGGGTGATTCTCGCCCTGTCCCGCAAAGGCGGAGTCGGCAAGACCAGTGTACTGCTGAGTGCCGCGATCCAACTAGCGGACCAGGGTCGCAGGGTCGCGTATGTGGACCTCGACACACAGGGCACTCACCTTAGCCAGTTCTTGCCCCTCGACCAGGACATGCAACCAGTGCCGGGAATGAACGGGGATACTGAGTACAAGTTTTGCAAGGATACGTTCATCCGGGCGGCCCGAAAACAGAGCGGTGCCGGCTGCCCGATTCCAGAGTATGGCTATCGGCCGGCCGTCCAGTGGCACATGACTAACGTCGGCCGGCCGAAGGGGTACGTATTCCCGTTCGGTGAGATGGTTGCACGGCTGGCAATCGGCTCATCATTCAGGGAGAAATGCGGTGCTCATCGCCTCCGGGTCAAGCGGGTCGTCGAGAACCTAGGCTTGTTCCTCTGCTCGTGCTACCTGTCCGACCTCGACCGGTTGAATGAAATGCAGCTGTCGGCCGATGGGCAAGAGCAGTACCGTAATCGGCTCTCGGCAATGATCGACGAGTTCAGCCGGGAGGGATTCGAATACGTCCTGATCGACAACTCCCCCGGGCTGAGCTTGTCGGGGGCGAACACTTTTGCTTGGGCGCTGGAGTGGCTGCACGGGGGGGCGAAGCGGGAGGTATACCCCTGGATCCTTTCACACGCCAGTTGGTGGGAGCAGGGGCTGATCTTCTATGAGACAAATGTTTACAACCACGTCCTGATCAAATCCTTTCCAACGGTCATTGTCAACCGGGTTTTCAAGTCGTGGCTCGGGTTTGCCGAGTTCAGCCCAGGTACTCGAGTTCCGCTCAACGGTGCCAACCGAGGGTTGGTCAAGAGGATGGCGGCGGAGGCGCTGATCCTGCCGCTCTGGCTGAATGCCAGTAGCGTCATTCAGGACGACTCATCACTCGAGAAGTTCATCCCGAACGAGCTTTCCCTGGTGGTTCTTGGGGACGACCCAGAGGTTCGCAACTCGATGGTCCGGCCGCAGGACGATCAGCCGATCGAACGTGCGTCGGGTCGGTCGGTGACCGAGGATCTGGACGAGTTTGAAGGACAGGACGAGTCGGCGGAAAGGTTCCATCTGATGACCACCAAGTTCCTCCGCGGGTTCCTCCTCCCAGCCATTGGTTTGACGTCCGACCCGTTCGACAACCGGTCGCTAAACACTCAGTTCCACGCGCAAGTCCGTACAGCTCTGATCGAACCAATGCTGGCGCCCGACGGGGCGCGATAGGGGGCTGCTGTGGGAAGCGCTGCGCTCCGCCGCCTGACCGTGTTCTTTGCCACGGATCTGCACGGGTCGGAACGCTGCTTTCGGAAGTTCCTCGCCGCTGCCCGTGTGTACGAGGCCGACGCGCTGATCCTCGGCGGTGACCTGATCGGTAAGGAGGTGGTGCCCATCCGGCGACGGGCTGGTGGGTGGTCCGAAGGCTGGTCAGCCGGCGCATGGGTCCGACTAGATGGAGAGTCGGCGGTGACTGCGTTCGCCGCCACCGCCGCCGATCGGGGAGCGTACGCGGTCGTGACTGACGACGCGATCTCGGCGGGTGCCGGACTGGAGGTCGCGCTCGCCGGTGCGGCTGGCGCCCGACTGGCTGGCTGGGTCGCCACCGCCCGCGACCGGCTGCCTGCCAAGACCGCGTTAGTCGTCATTCCCGGCAACGACGACCCGCCATTCGTCGACGAGATTTTAGTTTCCGAACGGATACTAGCCGCGGACGGCAAGGTGGTGGTAATCGGTGGGGGGTACCAAGTTGCAGGGCTGGGGTGCTCGACTGCGACCCCGTGGCACACGCACCGCGAATACACCGAGGATGAGATCGCGGTCCGGCTTGCAACTACGCTGGCCATGGCAGACCCGATTGCCCCGCTGATCCTGGACGTCCATGTCCCGCCATACGGGATCGGTCTGGATGAGTGTCCGGCGCTGGATGAGCACCTTCGACCCCAGATCGGGATCGGAGGTGTGCGGACGGCCGCGGTCGGCAGTATAGCGGTCCGAGACGCCGTGCTCCGTTACCGCCCAGTGTTGGGTTTGTTCGGACACATCCATGAGGCGAGGGGTGTAGCCCGGTTGGGCGGCACGTTGTGCGGCAACCCTGGGAGCGACTTCACGCATGGCCGGCTTCTCGGGCTATTGGTCGTCCTCCAGGGATCCGTGGTCGTCGACTGGCTGCTGACGGAGGGGTAAGTAGTCTCGAGGAGGTCGATACCGATGCATGCGTCCGAAAATGCTGAGCCGGAGGTATTCCTCCGGAAGTCGTCCGGGCTGGTCAAGAGTGCCGGTCCGTTCGACGTTTTCCTGTTCAACTTTGGGCTGTGCAGCGTTGGGATCGCCGTAACACTTGCGTACGGGTCGGTCCCTGGCAACTACCCTGGGGCGAACATACCGCTGTCAGTCCTGCTCGCTGGCCTATGCATGGCGGCGATCGCCTGGGGGTTCTGGTGTTGGAGTGTCGTAATTCCGCGGTCAGGCGGGGTGTACGCATTCATCAGCCGCAGCCTCTCCCCCGGGCTGGGCTTCTCAATCAGCTTTGTCGATACTTTCACTTGGCTGTTCTACAACGCACTTGCGGCGTCCTTCCTTACCACCATCGGCATCGGGCCAGGCCTGTACGCGGTCGGGCACCTGACCGGCTCCCCCGGTCTTAAGGACCTGGCAATCGCGTTTCAGCAGCCAGGGGCGCAGCTGGCCGTTGGGACGGCGGCCATCGCGACATCGAGCGGAATTCTGATACTCGGGCTAAAGGCGTTCTTCCGGGTGCAGGTAGTCATTTTTGCAGCCGCAGTCGTCGGCACTTTGGCGGCGGTGGCGATCCTCGGCGCCGCCGACCACCGGGTGTTTGTGGACAAGTTCGACGCCGCTCTAGCGGCCGAGTCTGGAGATGTCCCATCTCAACAGGTTCTCGCGGCCGCCCCGCCGCCCGAGGCTCTGGAATTCTCGTTTTCGGCCACCTGCCTCGCCATCGTCTGGCCAATGCTGTCGTTCGTTGGAAGCATCTTCTCCGTCAACATCGGTGGGGAAGTCCGGAATTCCCGGCGGTCGCAGCTTATCGGGATGTTTGGTGCGATCGCCGCGGCCGCCACAGTCATGGCAGTGCTGGCGATGCTGGCGGACCGGGTGTTCAGCCCGAGATTCCAGGCCGGGCTGGTCCTTGGAAGCGGAAGAGACGAAGTCCGACTCCCACTCACCCCTTCCTTCTCCCTGCTGACCGCCATCACTGCAGAGGGAGCGATTGCGGCGAGTCTGGTCTGTATTGGGTTCTTCGCCTGGGCGTTCTTTTGGCTCCCGGCAACAATGATGTACGCCACTCGTGCGGTAATCGCTTGGTCTTTTGACCGGCTCGCCCCAGCCAGTCTTGGGTACGTCCACCCCACTCGGCATACCCCGGTCAATGCGATCCTTGCAGTCGCGGCAGTCAACTGGTTGTTCCTTGTCCTTTACTTGTACACCCCGTTTTTCGGGTCACTTGTGTTGGTATTGGCCGCTATGTTCGCCTGGCTACCGACCATGGTCGGGGCCGCCGCATTCCCGTTTCTCCGCCCGGATATGTACCGGCGGAGCGCCCTAGGAAACGTGCGATTGCTTGGCATGCCGATTATGACAGTCGCTGGGACGGTGGGGTTGTTGGGAGTGGTGGCCCTCACCGTGATGCTTTGGAATGACCCGCTTGCTGCGGGGCACAGCCCAGCCTCCCTTGGGACGATCGCCACCGTTTTCGCTGTCGGGGCCGCGTGGTACTGGATTGCCCGCCGAGTCCGTCGCCGACGAGGCATCGCCATCGACAAGGCATTCACCGAACTTCCGATCGAGTGATCCCGAGCAGCCATGCATCCCGCGGAAGCTGTCGGCTTCGGCCGCAAATTGGTGAACGCTGCGGCCTGCCGGGGCGTCGACCTCCGGATGATTGGGTCGGCGGCCTTATACGCTCGCTGCAGCTCCGCGCGTGCCTTCATCCCAGAGTCTTTTCGCGATTGCAAGGACGTCGATTTCATCGCGCGCGCCTCAGATGCTTCCCTGCTCGAACCTCTGTTCAAAAGCGAATTCGGATACATCCCGGACCGCGGGCTTACGATCGCAACTGAGGGCCAGAGGTGGACCCTTATGAGCCACTCGTCGCCAATCACCGTTGACGTGTTTTTTGATGCCATCCATTTCACGCATCGGCTGGACCTCCGCCACCGCCTGCCCGTAGGGGAGGTGACGGTGTCCGCGGCGGACCTGCTGCTCAGTAAGTTGCAGTACCTCCGTCCCAGGGCAGACGATCTCCAGCAGATGGCTCTGTTGGTTGCGTGCCATGACTTGACTGGAGATGACGAAGGCCTCAACATGCGCCGGGTCTGTGACGTCTTGAGCGCCTCGTGGGGGTACTGCTACACGGCGGAACTCGGGCTTAAGCAGGTGATCCAATTTGTTACCGACTACGATCAACACAGCGAATATTTGGGCCCGCATTTGCCAACTGTTACGGGGAGGCATCCGGACCCCGGCGACAAGCGGACCGTTATCTGTCGGTTGGAGGCAATCTTGTCCAAGGTACGCGCACACCCAAAGACGTGGCGATGGAAGCTGAGGTCCCTTGTCGGAACTTGGTTGAAGTGGTACGACGACGTTGAAGACCCAACCACATTCTAACTTAGTGGGAAATCTGATCGATAACGGCGAGAGGATGTCGTTCTGGCAACCTATGTTGTGCACGAGCACTTCCAGCCCAGGTGGGCCTAGGGCGACTTCGGGGGGCTGCGGGTGTAGGCCACCTAGTTCGAGGCATAGAGCCAACACAAACGGTTGATTGACGGCCCACTACACCAACGCTCCACTGGTTCGCCACGCCAGGGCAAGCCGGCTTCCGGCATTGACTGTTTCGGTCACCCCGCCCGAGGCGTCGATCGTCCGGAGACTTGAAAAGTCGTCACGCCTTGTCGACCTTTGTGTCCGTGGCGGCGTGCCATAACCTCCGCCACGGAGCAGCGACGTTCGCGAGCCGGACGGGCGAAGTCTGGCAGTGCCAGAGAACGTGCCAGAGAATTGGTACAAAACATTGGAAATGGCGGTAGGATATGGAAGAGAATTGCCGCGTCGGAGCGGCCCGCAATTGACAAGAACCCTCTCTTTTTCAGGGGTTTTGGGCGAGAACGGTCGGCGACAACTACCGAGCTGTCGATCCGGTGGTTGCGGGTTCGAGTCCCGTCGTCCTCGCTTGCTACATAAGGACTTACGTCAACTCAAAAATGGTCTCTGACGCGTTGTCAGAGATAGTGTCAGAGATAAACCCCAAAAAAGACTGCCACCTTCGGGGGTTTTGCGGACCTTCGGCCCACCGGTGTACCCGGAGGTCCCGCTCGTGCAACGCTATCCCCAACCATTCTTTCGTCGAAAACGTCAGCGTTGGTGCGTCCAGTTCAACGGCAAGCAAATCAATCTCGGTCCCGATCGCGACGAGGCATTCCGCCTGTACCACGAATTGCTGGGCACGGCGTCGAAGTCCCTTGCTCGCCAAAGTGAGGTTGCCGAGTGCGAGGCCGTCGTCGCCCTGATCGACACGTTTCTCGAATGGTGCCAAAAGCACAAGGCGAAGCGGACGTACGACTGGTACATCGAACGAACCACGTCCTTCGCCCAAACGCTTCCCGCCGACATCACCGTCGATCAGCTGAAACCGTTTCATGTTCAAGAGTGGGTCGACGCCCACGTTGATTGGGCACCGGGACAAGTACGCGGCTGCATCACCGCGATCCAACGCGTGTTCAATTGGGCGGTGAAGCAGGGTCGCATT
>DATANR010000159.1:0-8689 GCA_036266155.1 Gemmataceae bacterium
AACCCGTCCCGGTAACGGTAGCCCAGGGAGGACATGCCGGCCGGATTACCCAGAGCGGCCGCCTTTCGGTACCACTCTACTGCCTGTCTATCGTCCTTCTCTACCCCCTGCCCGGTCCCGTAGCAGTATCCCAGGCCAATCATACCAAAGGTGTTGCCCAGGGCGGCCGCCTTTTGGTACCACTCCGCTCCTTGCTTAACGTCCTTCTGCACCCCCCCGCCCGGTTTTGTGGGCAGCGCCTAGGCTGCTCATGGCGGCTGCGTTACCCGAGGCGGCCGCCTTCCGGTACCAGTCAACTGCTAGCCGCTCGTCCCTCGCGACTCCGTCTCCGGACCTGTACATACCGCCCAAGTAGCTCTGTGCAGCCGCATCGCCCTTGTCGGCGTCGAAACGTACCTTCTCGATCTGGTCAGGTGAGTATGCTGTTTCATAACGTCCGGTCAGGAATCGCATCCCGCCCGGCCGCCAAACCGCCAGTTCCACTGCTTCCCCGAGGTTCAACTGCCGGAGCCGCGCGCTCGCCTCGTCCCCAGTGCTGACCTCCGTCCCATTCACCCGGACAATGACGTCGCCCGTCTTCAGCCCCATCCGGTCGGCCCCCCGCCGGGGATCACGTAGTCGATCACTCCCCGACCCTGATGCTCGCCGTCCTGCACGGCCCCCCCGAACGTGAAAGCGAGCTTCGCCCGCTTCTCGCCCCTGGCTGGGTCAAGCAGAATAGGGGAGCCACCGGCCTGTTCGGCACGAGTGATCATCGGGGTCTGGCGAGCCCCTCCGCCAACCAGGTCGGGCACCTGCCTGGGCACTTGCTTGGCGACATACAGTGCCAGCGAGTCGACCGTCACCTCCCCGTCTTGGTCGTAGGCCTTCCCCTTCAGCCCCCTCAGGACGAAGTGGAAGAACACCCCGTGCCCCAGCGCCTTGTGCTCAAACGCCCGCTCCCCCGGCGAACACGAGAAGACAGCGCACAGGCCGCGCGGGGCCGGCACCCCGGCCCCAGTCGCTCCGCGCCCCCGGCCCCCTTTGGGGTCGTTCCGGCAAGCGTCCACGAGGAGCAATTTGGCTCCCGCTCCGCACTCCTCAAGCTGCTTGTACACCCAGTCCATGGACACCAGGGTGTCGACCCGGTCCGCGAACGGCTTTGCATCCTGGGGACAAAAGTGGGCCCCAGGCAACTCGTCGAACTGCAGTCCGTGCCCGGCCAGAGCTACCAGCACCAGGTCGTCCCGCTTGCACCCGTCCAGGGTTGCTTTGAGAGCAGTCTCGATATTGGCCTTGGTCGGAGCCTTGTTCGGGTCGGTCCGTCCGGCGGGTCCGGTCAGAAGCCGTACGGTGTAACCGCGGCTCTCGAGCAGGGCGGCCAGGTCGACCGCGTCCGCTTCGGCATACTCCAGAGCCGACAGCGACGAGTGATCGTACGCGTTCACGCCGACCACCACTGCGTAGCGCTTCCCCTCCGCTTGGGCTGTCGGGCACACCGTCAACACGAACAGGGCAACCAGAGCGATGATCCCAACCCGCAAAGCGCAGGGTCCGGCCGAGATGCAGCGAGCGTACATAAGGCCACCTGGGTTTCACGACTTGGCCGATTCTACCATTCTTTGCAAACGATCGACAAGGTGCCACGCATCCGATTTTTTCACGGCTCACTTCCGGTCAAACGGCAGGGCGGGGGTTCAATGAGTGGGAAGCGGCACCGGTGGGCCAGGAACTTGGATATCCGGCAGCTTCGGCGGCCTGCAATTCGACGTGCCACCATTGCTCATGGTCGGGCTTTGGCCGCGAATTCGGCGATTTCCAGAGGATCGCCGAGTGTCGATCGCTGGCCAAAGCAATCCCTGCAATCTAGCTGTCGACCCATCCGCCAAGTGTTACTCGTACACTTTGACCCACTTGTTCACGGCGACGATCTTGGTCACCGGCACTTCGACGGTCTTGGTGTACGGCAGGTACACGTAGTAGGGGTTGCCGCAATGGTCGTATTCCACCAAGGTCCGGGTGCAAGAAATCTCCTTGCAGACCAGGACCGTGACCGTCTCGTAACAAGTGACGAGCTTGTACGTGTAGCACGGCTCGGACGCCGAGGCCGTCGATGTGCTGACCAGCCCGGCGATGCCGACAATCGTGGCCAAAAGCAACTTTTTCATGACTCGGTCCTCACTTGCGAAGGGGGTTATCGAACGTTGGCCCGTTTTGGGCTTCACCGACGAAACGTCGGACGCCTCCGGTTCTGACAAGAAAGCCTTCCGTGAAGTCGATCTTCCAATTCCCCTCGACTTCGGCAACGCGGAAGGTGCCTCGATAACGGCGCTTCGCGTCGTAGGATGTTCCGCATGACGCCCGCAGCCGAGTCATCCGACGCGCAACTCGCTGGAATGCTGGCCGACCCCGCCCAGCAGGGGGAGGCATTTCGCCTTCTCTATGAGCGGCATGCTGCGCCACTCCTGGCATTTGCCACCAGTCGATTCCGGCACCGGGCGGAAGATTTGTGTCAGAATGCCTGGCTCGAGGCGTTTAGGCATGGTTGGAAGCCCGCCGACAACGTCCGGGCCTGGCTGTTCCGTGTGGTGACCAATCGTGGTATCTCCGACATCCGTAAGGAGCGCTCGGTGTCGCTGGCCGGAGTCGAGGAACCCGTTGCCTCGACGGCCGACGCAGCCGAGCCATTGATCCATGCCGAACGGCTCGGTCGCTTGAAGCTCTGCCGCGAGAAGTTACGCCAGCAGAAACCGGACTATTACGCAGTGATCCAGGCGGTGATGGCCGAGGAATTGCCCGCGGCGGCGGCCGCGCGGCTTGGCATCAGTCGCGCAAATTTTGATCAGCGAAAATCACGCGCACTGGATGCCCTGGCCCGGTGCGCCGGATCGGAAGCCCGAGGAAGCGATCACCCGTGACACTGGCGATTGCCACCATGCCCGACGACCCTCAGGCCCGCTCGCGTTGGCTCGATGAGCAACTCGTCGGCGACCGGCTGGGCGATCTCGTCGACGAATTGATGGCACTCGGACAGCCGCAGACTGCAAGGGGTTCCTTGGCGGAATTGATCGGCAAGTACCGCAAAGAATTGCTCGCGCGCGGCACCGGAGCACTGCCAGAACCCATGCGGCGGCAAGTGTTGCAAGCGCCGGACTACCTGCTGGAATTACAAGAGCTGGTCTTGCTTGAAGGCGGCCCTTACTGGAATTCCCTCCCCCGGCCCAACCGTTTGACGAACATCGTCGAACGTTCGAGAGCTGCCATCCTGGCGCAAATCCCGCCGCCATTCGCAGACCCCGAACCGATTCACACGGCTGGCCGTCACCGCGGCCGGGGAATCTTACAGTGGATCATTCCGTTCGCGGTGGCCGCGAGTGTCGTGCTTGTCCTGTGGGGTGCTGGCTGGTGGTGGCCACAATGGTCGGCTTCTCCCGAAGGCGCAGTCGCGTGGGGCTGGGCCAAGCCGGGGGCGTTGCCCCAAACGGCAAGTGCCGACGACTACTACGCCACACTGGCGGCGGGCGGCCAGCAATGGTTCGCGACGAGACCCGATGACCGGGTCAGCCTGGCGCGGCGGCTCAGCGAATTGCGGCAGGGCTGTTCGATACTGATCATTTCCGACCACCCGCCGTTATCGGCCGAGCAAAGCCGCGAACTGAAAGACCGATGCCGCAAGTGGGCAGGCCAGTTCGATGCGGCCCTCGCCAAGCTGGAGGCGGGCGAGGACCCCATCCAGGTTCGAACCGAAGTTGACGCCACTGTCGAGAAGCTGGTCGGCTATCTCAACTCGCAACGTCACGTCTGACTCGCTGCGAACAGCTTCCACGCAAGAAAATAACCATTATTTCGTAAGGAATCCGAAGCCTACTGCATCGGAGGTAAGCAAAGCTATTGAGTCATCCTGTGTGGAAACGGCAGATCGGACCGCTCCCACAACGCTCTCAGAAGTTCGGGATCAAACTTCAATCCAAAGAGCCGCTCAACGATTTCGTCATCCAGCACTTCGGTATTGTTGGGAACAAAGTTGGCCAATTCGCCGTACTTCAGCCACGACCAGATCGGCTCGACCGGATTGAGTTCGGGCGCCCACGGTGGCAACATCTCCAAGGTTAGTCGGCGATTCCGCGACAGATACTTCCGCATCAGCGGCCCTTTGTGGTTATTGCCGCGATCCCAAACCACAACTACCTTGCCCCGAAGATGCTTGAGCAAATCTCGGAGGAACGCAATGACCTTGTCCGTCGTGTAGAAGCCATCGGGCTCGGTCGCGAAGTACAGTCCCAATCGCTGGTTCGTCGGCGAAACACTGACGCCCGCGATGACCGACACCTTGTCGCGATGACCGCCATCGGCATCCAGCACCGGCCTTTGCCCGATCTTGGCCCGCGACCGTTTCACCAGCGGATTGAGAAACAGCCCCGTTTCGTCGATCAGGACGAGGTGGGCTTTCGTAGCCGCCGCTTTTTTTGAATGCGCGGCCACTCGTCCGCGATCCACTCATCAATGACCGGTTGCTTCTTCTGCTTCGCCCGGCGCCGGGGCTTCTGCGGACTGTAGTTCCGCTGCCGCAACCACGCACGCAGGTAATCCGGGTGATACTGCACACCGAACCGCCGGCGGATCAGATCGGCAACACGTCGTGCCGTCCACAGGTCCGTGCGAAAACCGTGTGCACTGGGCTTCTCCGCGAGCCAGCCAAGAACTTGGTGCTCCTGCTCCGGCGTTAAGAACCGAGGTCGCCCAGGCGTCGGTTTCGCCGCTAAACCGGCGTCGCCTGCTTGCCGATGCCGGGCTATCCATTTCGCAACGGTTACCGGATGGACTTCGAAAAAGTCAGCGACTGCCACTTGGGTCCAGCTATCGTGCAGTTTCTCAACGGCGATCCGTCGCCGCGCTTCCAATTCGGAAGCAGATCCTTTGCTTCGCATGTGAAATCAAATACCACAACCAACTCCGCATTCAATAGCTTTGCTTACCTCCGAAGCAGTAGACGATAACTCGATGAAAGGTTTGCGAGACCTGTGCGGGCTCTCGCGAATCACTCAACAATACTTTAACCGCGATGGAGACAATGAAATGACGCGTTATCTTGCGATGGCAGTACTCGTTACGGGGGCGGAACGATGGAGTAACACCCCTCCGGGGGGATTCGTGGGGGTGAAGATCGCGATAAACGCAAGCAAAGAAATCGAAGTCGTCGCCAATGACAACAAGGTTTGTCGGTTTGATCCGGGGACTGGGAGGATCTTAAAATAACCATCTCGCTTGGCGGCGACGCGTCATCGGATGGGGGCTTCGTTCCCTCGTCTCTGCGCCGGCAGTACAAATGTAAACACCGAATGAGAAGTGCGTCGCTTCGAATAGCCGCGGGACATTCGGTCGGGATCACGCCTGGGGTTCCCACCCGACCGTCCCTCTGACGCCCGACCCTTTAAGGACAAGACCGAGACGCTTGTCTCCCTCGGTAGTGTGTACAGAGATCTGGATGGGAGCTTCGCCGGGATGAAAGTGCTGCTCGTGGACGCCTGCCGGAACGACCCCGAAGCGGGCGGCCGGGGCGTCGCGGCGGACAAGGCGCCGCGCCCCCCGCAAGGCGTGGCAGCCATTTTCTCGTGCAAAGCGCAGCGGGCCTTCGAGGTCGAGAAATATCAACACGGGGTTTTTTGGTTCATCGGACTTTGCAGTGGGTAGTTTCTAGTGTACGCATGGGCAACGCATCGGGAATTTGCCATGCGAGATGTCGATCTGTTCACGAAGTTGCTGACCCTTCAGCGTCCCTGGGCTGTTGCTCGGGTTGATCTCGACGAAGCGAGTCAGCAGATCGAGGTCTGGCTGCGGCATCGTCGCAATGCTCGGTTCCGTTGTCCCCAGTGCGCGGCCATCCTGCCGATCTACGATCATGTGCGGCGGCGTTGGCGGCATCTCGATCACGGCTCGTGGATGACTTGGTTACGCGCTCGTGTCCCGCGGGTGCGGTGTCTTGTGCATGGCATTCGCCAGGTACGGCTGCCGTGGGCCTTGCCCGGCGGCCGCTTCACCATCGCCTTCGAGCGGCACGCCATCGCCACTCTCCTCGAAGCCGATGTCTTGGGCGCGTCCCGGTTGTTGCGTCTCAGTTGGCATCAGAGTTGGAACGTAATGGAACGAGCCGTCGCACGCGGCCTGAAGGCGAAGCGGCGGCGCATCATCCCGTATCTGGGCATCGATGAGAAGGCGATCGCCAAGCGGCATCGCTACGTGACGTTGGTCAGCGACTTGACGCGCGGCACCGTCGAATTCATCGCTTTTGACCGCAAACAGAGCAGTTTGGACGCCTACTTCCATTCGCTCCGGCCGAAGCAATTGGCCGGCATCCAGGCGCTGGCGATGGATATGTGGGAGCCATTCATTCTGTCGACGCACCAGCACCTGCCTGATGCTGCCAGCAAGATCGTCTTCGACCGCTACCACATCATGAAGCACATGCTCGAAGCCGTCGATGCCGTACGCAAGGCCGAGCATCGCCGCTTGCAGGAGGCTGGCGACGACACCCTGAAGCGGACCAAGTACTTGTGGCTGTTCACCGAGGACAACCTGCCGGAACATTACGCGGCTTGGTTCGCGCGACTGAAGCGGATGAACCTGACGACGGCTCGGGCCTGGGCCATCAAGGAGTGCTTGCGCGTCCTGTGGACCTATCAGTACCGCGGCTGGGGCGAACGACACTGGAAGGCGTGGTACTTTTGGGCGACGCACTCGGCACTGCCGCCGGTCGTCAAGGCAGCGCAGATGATCCACCGGCACTTGGCGAACGTGCTGACGTACTTCCAGCATCGCATCACCAACGCCGCCAGCGAAGGGCTTAACTCGAAGATCCAAACGATTAAAAAAACGCGTTTGGCTATCGCAATCGCGAGCACATGAAGATCGCCATCTACTTTCACTGCGGGGGACTCAATCTTTACCCCAAGCAAAGGCTTGTTTTGCCGAGAAATCCGAAGCGCCGACGTGGTCAGTAGGCCTGTTTTTCACGCACTGGAAACTCCGAAGAACCGGTTTTTTTTCACCATATCATCAAGGGGCTCGAGGGCGATGCCGCCGACAAGAAGGGAAGGATTACCTTCGCCGGGCTCGCCGCCTACGTCGGGCAGGAGGTTCCCGACGACGACTCGCGGCTCGTCGGCGGGGGCGCGGTGCAGACCCCCAACCTCAAAGCCGAATATACGACAGAACCCGTCCTCATCGCTAAGACGAATTCCGCTGCGCAAGGGACCAGGACGGCTGACGATAGAGTCGCGGCAGATCTCCGGGCGTTCGAACGGAGCGGTGATCCGGAGTTCTCGAATAAGTTCCTCGAGACGGAGGCACGGGGTAAGATCGCGGAGTGGCGAAGGCTTGCGGAGGGCGGCGTGCCGGCCGCACAAGTCCTCCTGGCGTACTGTTTTCGCGATGGATGTGGAGTGGGATTAGACGACGGGGAGGCCGTCAAATGGTTCCGAAAGGCAGCCGACGCAGGAGAGGCACGGGGCATGACGGGCCTGGGGACTATGTATCAACATCTCCGGGTCGTCGACGTGCATGACACTGAGGTCGGTCATAAAGAGGCGGTCAAGTATTACCGAAAGGCCGCTAACGCCGGGGACCCCGGTGGCATGATCCTGCTAGGCAATGCTTTTGATGAGGGAATTGGTGCGGGGATTGCAGGTAAGGTGGACTTTAAGGAGGCCCTTCAGTGGTACAAGAAAGCGGCCGACGCTGGGTATCCTTCGGGCGAATACCTTGTGGGAAGAATGTACCATTCAGGCCGCGGAGTCCAACAAGACCTCAAAGAGGCAGTCAAGTGGTATACTAAGGCCGCAGATGCCGGACTGTTCTTAAGCATGAGTATGTTGGCAACCATGTATGAGTATGGCAGAGGGGTCGAGAAGGACGAGAAGATGGCCCTGGAGTGGTACGAAAAAAGCCTACAAGCGGGAGGAGGTGACCTTGAGAGAGCAGCCATCAAACGTCTTCGGAAGTGACCGACCAGGTCGGTTTTCACCTGTCTTGTACTTATTTCGGCGCACGCCGCAGTTGCAAAATTAACGGGACTGACCCGCTGGGACGTGCATTTCAGGTTCCTACGTTCGAGCGGGTTAATTTTGCAACAGGCTCTAAATAGGTAATGCCACAGCCGGGGGGTCGGCGTCGGTCCGAATTCGTACCGTTCTCGCTACCCGGCGGAGTGCCAGGAAGTGATGCGTCGGCGGCCGGCCAATCCTGGGTCATCGCAAGTAAACGATTCCGTGCGTTGTCGAGCAGTTGCCGAAGTCATCGGCGAACACGGACCCGCGGGCGTGCTTCGCGGACCGCTTCCACAAGTCCGCCTTGTGAGTGTCCCCGGCCCGGACGTGCCCGAGGGCCTTCGTGAACCCGTCTTGCGGGCAGATGAAGCAGTAGACGCTCCGGCTCCCGCCCCTGGCGTCCTCGGTCACCACCCGGCACCACTTGGCGCTGATGTAGTCAGCCCGGTGGGTCGGTTGAGTCAGGCGCGGGTACCGCTCGGCGTAGTCCCGGTTGACCAGCTCCTGGACGTGGGCGACGTAAACCGCGATCCGGGGCCGGGGGGCGACGAGGAGTCGCTGACGGGCTTCCTCGTCCGCGTCCCCGTTCTCCCCAGCCAGTCCGCGTAGACCAGCCGCGGAGCGTCGTCGTGCGGGGGGGCCTTGATCGCGGCCTCGGAGGCTTTGCG
>DATANR010000160.1:0-10520 GCA_036266155.1 Gemmataceae bacterium
AGAACCGAAGAAGGCCGCACCTCCGGACGAGGTCAAGCCGGCGCAGCCAGAGAAGAAGGCAGCGCCGCCGCCAGTGAACGTGAACAACGCGCCACGTCAGCCGCAACCGAAAGGCAAACAGCAACCGCCGCCGGAACTGGCCGAACATCCGGAAGCCGTATTCGCCATCACGATCTTCACTCTTTTGATTGCGCTCGGTTACGAGGTCTTTTGCCTGATTTGCTTTCAATCGGGGCGTCGGGCGATTCGAATTGAAATTGAACATCTGGTGGGCGACGCGCACAACCAGGATCATCCGCACGCCGAACGCTATTGAATGGCAAGCGACGTATGCCGATCAGCACGATTCCCGGAACACGCGATTGCTTAAAGGGTTGCGTTCGCGGATAATTGCCCCGAGCCCAATGCAGGTGCCGCCGCCATGCCGATCACGTTGAATTGTCCGAAATGTCACAAACCCTTCCGCGTTCGCGACGAGTCAATCGGCGGGCGGGTACGCTGTCCGAGTTGCGGATCGGTATTGCAAGTCCCGTCGGCCCTGTTGCCGGCGTCCAATTTCGGCGACGAACCGAAGCCGGATCCGTTAGGCGGCGGCACACGTCCAGTCGCTGAAGACGTGCCGGCAGGTGCATCACGGATGGGAACGCACAACGAACTCGTGTTCGGCGCACCGGGTCGTCCGGAGGAAGTCGTTGACTTCAATCCCCGCGCTGCCGCGGCGAATCTCCACGGTCCGCCATCAATTCGGGAGCAAGTGCCGATGACACGCGCGTCGATCAATCTTCCGTCAGCGCCCCCACCGACGAGCCAACCCGCCAAACGACCGGTGCAACTGCCGACCGGCGACGAGGCCGGCTGGTGGCGCGTTCACGGCGGGCTGGGCATGGTACGTTGGGCGATGTTTCTCTGTGCTTTTGTCGTGGTGTGCGCCTTTGGTCACGCCGCGTGGCTCGTTGTCGATGAAGACAGTGCAGTGAAGGATCCTGGTTTCCTTGGCAAGCCGGGCTGGCCGCGCTGGAAAGAGGCCGTCCTTGCGTACACAGTTGGGCCGGTGATCCCCGCGGCCTTGCTGCTGCTCCTGGGTCGATTGCGCTGCTGCCGCGCCCCCGCCGAAGCTCATGCTCGGAGCCTGGCGCTGGGCGCCGCCTTCTTCACCTTGGTCGGTCTTTTGGGTATTGGGCTGTTTGTCGGGATGACTTACTTCGATCTCGGCGCCAAGTTGAAGTTGCCGGCCGCAGCCAGACCGACCGCGCTCATCGCCGCCATACCCAGCGCCATCCTGGCGGATGTGTTGACCCTGTTGTTCGTGGGTCAAATCGGCTGGCCGCTCGGGCGGCCGCGACTGCAGAAGGCGGTTGGCGGGATGATTGCCTACACACTCCTTTTCCCCGCCGCGGTACTCATCGGTCACATTTTTTACCCCGCATATGCGGCCGCATTGGAATCCATTGAGAAAAGCGGCAATCCGCTTAACTCGGGCGACGGCGATGACCTGGCACAACGCGTGATGATCTGGTCGGTCATCATTTCGACCGGGACCATGTTGGTGTTTCTGCGTTACGCGTCGGTGGCCGGCGCCGGAAGGCGAGCAATTCGCCGTCATCTGTCCGGCGAGGCCTGATCCTTCAGGAAGTCGACTGTATGCCTCTGTCGATTATCTGCCCATCGTGCGGTGTCCGGTTGCGGGCCCCGGATCAGGCCGCCGGCCGGACGCTCGCCTGCCCCAAGTGCACGGCGTCACTCGTCGTACCCACTACTGCGGCGCCATCGGATGCGCTCGCATTTGACGCACCGCGATCGACATACACGGGTTATTCAGACGACGAAGGCAATCCGTTTGACGATGAAGCCCCCGAGGAGCCGCCGTCCGAACTCGATTCCGCGGATCCCGCGAAAAAATCGCGCCGGCCGGCGTCAAAGAAGAAACCGAAGGCTGGCGGCTTCAATCCCTTTGACGAAGAAACCGCACCCGAGGAGCCGGCAGCCGAACAAACCAAGAGACGCCGCTATCGCAAGGACGGCGACTATAACCCGTTCGGAGACCATCCCGTGGAAGAAGTCCCCGATCTCGCGGGTGACGGATTCGATTTCGGCATCGAGGCGCCGCCGACAACACCCACGAACGAATTTGACTTTGGATCGCGGAACGACGATGACGCGCGGAGAGGCTGATGAGCACTCTGGAA
The DNA here is from genome assembly GCA_036266155.1 of Gemmataceae bacterium. Taxonomy (GTDB): domain Bacteria; phylum Planctomycetota; class Planctomycetia; order Gemmatales; family Gemmataceae; genus SIAJ01. The sequence continues at coordinate 2,187 of DATANR010000160.1, forward strand.
GTAGCCTGCGCTCGTTGCGAAAAGCGGTTTCGCGTGCGGGCCGAGTTCGCAGGCAAATCAACGCGCTGTCCCGGTTGCTCCGCGCCCATGACAATCGGCGCCGCATCGCACGCGGTACCGGCCCGCGACGAGCCGCCGCCATCACGCCCGAAGCCACGGCGGCGTGACGACGACGACGCACCACGTCGCCCGGCCGCCAACTGGAAGCCCGTCGATACCGCACTCGGTCGTGAGCAAGTTGCCGTCGTGTTCATCCTGGTGACGTTTATTGCCGGCGTTCTCGACCTCTTTCTCTCATTCACGATCGGGCCATTTGGCCCCGATGTTATCATTCAAGTTTTCATGGCGCTCATCATCGTCGGGCCGGCGCTAGTTGCCGGAGTCTTTGGTTTAGCGGCTCGCGCGACCGCGCTTCGTGCGCCGGCCGAGTCTTGCTCCAAGAGCGCCGCCATATCGAGCTTGCTCAGTGCGTTTGCCGCACTCGCATCGCTCATCATGATTGGCATCTGCATTTTGCTTTCGATGGACCATCAACGACCGTTTGAATTGCCGATGAAGGTTTCCGTGGGTGGAGTCGTACTGGCTACGTTGGTGGCTTTGGCCACCTTCATTGGCTTCGTCGCTCAGGTCGGGATCGCGCAGCGTTCCAAAGACGTGGCCGGCGCCATTGGTCGAACCGCGGTGACGGTCGTTGTGTGCCTGGCGGGTATGATGGCCATCTCGTTCCTTTACACCATCGTCAGCGAGTTTGAGGGGCCGAGGAACCATGGCTATGGGCCGTATGGCAATTACGGCGGCTACTATCGCGACGATACGCCCTTCTTTCAGGTCCTTGTCGGGATCTTGATGCCTCTGTCGTTCGCCATCGTGTTGGTTCTGTATCACCGCCTCCTGGCCGCCGCGCGCCGCTCGATCCGCGGCGAGATGGTGGGCCAATACGACGGTTAACGTCGGCTATGGTCAGATCCGCACGCGGAGAGATGGCATTTCTGGATAGCCGCAGACAACGAACGCAGTTGTGGCCGACCAGCGCCTTGCAATAAACTGAGACTACGCCGCCGCCGATCGGAGAGACTCATGCATTACATCGACCCGCACGAATTATCTGGACGAACACCTACAAAACGCCTTGTTTTCTAGGGTTACTTGTGCGGGCCTCTGAATTGTGTTGTCCATCCTTTCCACCGTTTCCACCAATTTCGGCACCAACTCGGCACTAACTCGGCACCAGATACCGCAACATTTACAAGACTTCTCACCTTACCTCTGGCATTGCATGAGCCTCCCGACCCTTCCCGGCCGCGCGCTGTGACCGAAGGCAGCACGGTCAGGCTTCACTCAGGCTGGGCCTGTCGGCTGTACAACTACTTCACTGTCGGTGAGGCTTCTTCCGCTTCCGCTGTGGTGTCCTCTTCGCCTTTGGTAACTTCGGTTCTTCGAGGGCTGGTCTCTCCGATTCCGCTTGGGCTAGTTCATAGAACTCGTGAAGCTTGGTTTGCAGAAGCGTCTTGTCCGGCAAACGTGTCTGGTACTCTGCGACGAGTGCCGGGGACACGGTTCGGCTTAGGGCATATTCGACGACCTCGTTGTCCTTCGTCGCGCACAGCAACACGCCGATGGACGGCTTCTCGTGCGGCTTTTTGACATCCCGGTCCAGGGCTTCAAGGTAGAACTGGAGTTGCCCCAGGTCGGCCGGCTCGAACTGTTCGACCTTTAACTCGAAGGCAACCAGACAGGTCAGCCCGCGGTGGTAGAAGAGCAGGTCGACGAAGAAATCCCGACTGCCGACCTGGAGCCGATACCGCTCGCCTACGAAGGTAAAGTCTCCACCAAGTTCCATCAGAAAGTGTCGAAGGTTGGCCGCTAGTGCCCGTTGCAGGTCGGCCTCCGTGTGGGTCTTCGGGAGGTTCAGGAAGTCCACCAGATAGGTGTCCTTAAATGCGGCGACCGCGTCTGCGTGCAGTTGTGTCAGCGGCGGTGACACTTTTGCCGGAGACAGGACAACCCGCTCGAACAAGGCACTGTTCAGCTGCCTTGCCAGATCGCGGGAGTTCCACCGCTCGCGCACGGCCATTCGCAAGTAAAACTCGCGCTCCTCCGGCCGAGTGGAGCGGCTCAGGATCAAGAGGTTGTGGGTCCAGGGCAATTGTGTCAGCAGTGCTGACACTTTTTCGTCCCCCCGGTACGTCTCGAAGAACTGCCGCATCCGGAACAGGTTCCGGCGCTCGAAACCTCTGAGATCTGGCTGGGTTCGGGCGATATGCCCGGCGAGTTGAGCGACCACACCTTCGCCCCAGGCGGCTGATTCGATCTTCAGGCTGATGTACTCGCCAATCTGCCAGTAGAGGCTCACCAGTTCGTGATTGACGGCCGCAAACGCGCGCTTACGGGCGGCCTCAATCAGCGCTGTAACTTCCTCGAAGTCGCCGACGGACGGAACAGCGGCCGTCTTGCCCGCGAATTGCCTTGAAGAGACGAGCGATCCGCTGGGCGACCCTGGGTCCGTCTGTCTGATCTTGCTGGATTGCTTCTTGCGGTCTGCCATGTCTCCCTCGGTCGCGGGAAACTACCAGGATAATTTGAAGGGAGCAAGGTGTTTCTAATTATTTGGACGAAAAAGTAGGATAGGTGAAAATCTCGATTTTTGATTGCTGTTTCATCCGCGCATTCCGGGGCTAGCTTCAGTCGACCTGCCAATCAAGTGCAGAAAAACCTACTCCCCTGCCGTAAGAGCGGCCGGAAAGAATGACTGAATACTCGAGTTTCGTTGTGTTTTCTGGGCGTTTTCAGCTTTCTCCGTTCATTCTTTCCGGCCGCTCTAAGAAACGTCGGTCATTGTGACCGATGCACGCAACTCAGAACCTCATAGAGGCCATCGGGTGACGGCCAATCAATTCTTCTAACTACCTCTTGCCACGCTGACTTGATCCTCTCGACCAGAATTGTCATCGCGCGCTTGAGAACCAGCCACTGATGGGCGTTTCAAAACCAGCCAGTGGTTATCGCGTCTGCCTTTCTTGCCGTTCGCGGTTGATGGCCACTTGCACCCTCGGGCAATGCTGCGGCATTTCGTGGTTAGGTGGCGGCGGTGGGTTCTTCGCGCGAAATCGAACCAGGGCGTGGGAGACTTCCGCGGCAGTCTGGAAGCGGTTTTCCGGATCTTTGGCCATCATCCTCTCAGCTACACGAGCCAATCTTCTCGGCACTTCCGGCCGCAACGACCAAATGGGGCTCGGCTCGCGGTTCTGATGCCAGAGCAACTGCTGAGCGACAGTTCCTTCTGGGAATGGTGGCTGACCAGTGAGCAGGTGGTACATTGTGCAGCCGAGCGAGTAGATGTCGGCTCTCTGGTCAACAGCGGTGCTGTCGAGAGCGTGCTCAGGGGACATGTAGTGTGGCGTACCCCAAAGCCCGTCTTCCGTCCGTCTGGTCAGTTGGTCAAAACCGTCATCACGGCAGATGGCGAACCCCATGTCTGATAGCTTGACGACCCCGCTGCGTTCAAGCAGTAGTTTCCCGGGCTTCACGTTCCGGTGAACATAATTCGCGTCGTGGAACTGTTGAAGACCGCTGGCCGCTTGCGCGATGTAGTCAGCAGCACGAACCGGGTCGAGTGGCCCGTGCCGGGTGACTATGTCCATCAGCCCCGTACCGTCCACGTACTCCATAACGATGAAATGCAGGTTATCTTCCTGGTCAATGTCGTAGGCGCGCACACAGTTTGGGTGGTCCACTGACGCCATCACCCGTGCTTGATGGTGGAACCGCTGAACCGACCGCTCATCCGCGGCCAGAAGGCTTGGCAGCACCTTGATCGCCACTACCCGGTGCATTCGCATATGCTCGCACAGGAAGATCTGTCCAGTCACGCTCTCTCCGAGTTTTTCATGGACAACAAACTTGCCCAGAGTGAACCGCTTCCATTTTCCATGGAGCAGCTGTTCCGCCTGAAAGTAGGAAAGCACGCCCTCACATACGAGACGGTCCGCAACCTGTGCGGGATCATCGGGAAGCGTGCCCCCATCGCACGGGAGTTGAGCCGACGTGTTGAGTTTGGATGCGTCCGCCACGCCACTCTTCCGAATCAACTCCAGAAGTTCATTGCTGCTTCCTGGTGCGGGCATGGGAAAACCCTCGGTGGATGTTGGGTACATTGCCCCAATAAACAAGTACCATTTCAACATGACTGCTGCCCTAGTACAAGGGGCTGGTCACCAGGACGCGGTCAAGGTAGCGGGTCGTTCGTCCCGGGCGTGGACGCCTCGTTAGTCCCCGAGCGAGTTCCCCACTGCACGAACCACCGTCGGGCCTACCTGCTGCTTGGCACTGGTCTCTGCGGTGGGTTGACCAGATGTGGTGTGTGCGGATAAGACGATAGCGTCTTGACGGGTCTGGTCGGCGCCGACCTGGCGGCCGCCGCGGTGCTACCATGCCCAGCCGGATTCGAGTTGATGTGTTCTGGAAAAACACCGAAAGAGGCGCCGTGAATCCGGACTAAGCAGAAGTGTTGAGGGTAATCGAACCCTTGAACTCTTGAATGCCATGCATTCGCACCGACCGCCACATCCGCGTAAATCCAGCCTTTGTTGAGGATTATGAAATTCTATCAGTCGCACGGAACGCACACAATAGCACCTTTCACACTGGTTTTGGTGCAAGTTGGTGCAAGGCCCATCGCCGCGGCCGCGGTTCTCACCACCCGACGAACCGACGACGACATGGTGCGTCGGAGTAGAATGAACTCCCACTAACGGAGCTGGACGAAGTCCCATGACACAAATCGACGTGTTTGAGTGGTCCGTTCCGCAATTAGCGTCGAGGTTTCGCTGGCCATCGGCGTCACGCTGTTTTGGCAGCGGACCGAGCGGTGCGGCCGTATCGCGGTCGCGCTACTGTTGTGCGCTGCGGCGGTGATGTTTTCCCTGACGCCGGTGGCGGCACAGGATCCGGGTCCCGTGGGTGATCCGGGGGGCGCGGGTTATGGCCTCGTATGCTGGCCGCCGAAGAATCCGAAGGTCGGAGACCCGTGCAATCAGGGCCTCTGCTCGTTCATTGATGACGGCTGCAACGACACTGTCTTCATCAGTGCCGGCGGCAAATTGATTTGCTGTGACTGAGGCCGGAGCGTGAGACGGTTGTCGCTCGGGCGGCCATGCCGCCTGAGCGACGGGCCGAGGCGAATTGACTCGTCGCAAAGTGATTGCCGCCCAACCGCAATTCCGCGGCGGGACGGTTCGACAAGGAATCTGGACCACTTCCGCGCCCCGATTGAGCGGCGGTCTTGTGAGCGAGAAATGAAGTCAAGAATTGCATTCGCAACCGTGATGTGTCTGCTCGGCGTGTACGCGAGTATTGGACGGTGCTCAGGCCCCGACGAGATTCGTGCCCGTGCGGACGTAGCGCGTGCGGAGGAGCAACGGTATCCGGCGTACGAGTGCGCCACGAAAGTGACGAGGGCGGGCAAGGTGGTTTCCGAGGTGACGTTCCGGGTGTTCAAGGCTGACGGCAAAATCCTTGTCCACAAGCTGAAAGACGACACAATTCTGTGTTACAACAAGAAGTACATGTTCGCTATTAGAAGGGCCAAGGACAGCGCGCAATGGTTATTAGGCAAATACGCCGAGAGTAATGCCGAGGAGAGTTTTTGGCAGGAGGCCCACAATAAGCGAGCGGTCATCAACTTCTTGAGCATGTGCGGGCAGGAATTTCGCGTCGACGAGATACTAGCCAACCCGACGGTCCGATGGACGCCGGTGCGCAGGGACAACGGGCCGAGCTACCGTTTCGAGTTGTCGACGCCGGGCACGAAGGGCGATCAGCAGTATTCCGGCGAGCTGCAATTGGGCGGGAGTGACTCGAATCCGATCCCCCGTTATTCACACCGCACCAAGGGTGATTTGCTGGTGGAAGAGGCGATGGTCCGGGAGGGCGCCGCGGCCGGTGGCACTTTCCCGATCAGTTCGATCGAATTCGTGATCACGGATGTCGCAGCGAACAAGCAAGCGCAACTGACACGCTACGATTTTTCTCCGCTGGCAACCCCCGCGCGCGAGGACGAGTTTTCCCTCGAACATTATGGGATCACGCCGCCCGCCGGGGACCGGCCTTATGGCGGCCGATCGAAGAGTCTTTGGCTACCGCTAGCCCTCCTGGGCGCCGCTGTCGTCGTGGTCGGGCTCTGGGTTCTCCGGCGTCGACACCAGCGTCACGTCGGTCAGTGAGCGGAGCGACAGAAATGAGAGCGGCGCACGTCCGGCGGGCGGCCTTCACGCTGATCGAAGTGCTCGTCGTCCTGGCCATCATCGTCTTGCTGGTCGGCCTGCTGCTCCCGGCCGTGCAAAAGGTCCGCGAGGCAGCTAACCGGATGAAGTGTGCCAACAACCTCAAGCAAATAGCGCTGGCTGTTCACAGCTTTCATGACGTGGAGCAGCGGTTGCCGTACTCCCAGTGGGGCACACAAGGTCAAGTCACCTATGGGGCGGGGCCGAATTCGTACGCATGGAGTTGGATCGCGCGCCTCCTCCCGTATTTTGAGGAAGGGAATTTGTACGCGTACTGCAATATCCCGAACGGGAAACTCTTTGCCACCGACGGAACGTCGAAGCCGCTCCGGCTGTTCCTGTGCCCGAGCGACGGCGGCGCCATTCTGTCGCCGCGGAATGACGCTGGGAACCTGACCGGCGTCTTGGTTGGGCGCACCAGCTACAAGGGTGTGAGCGGGTCGAACTGGGGCGACGACTACGACCAGTTCCAGAGTGGCCCCGGGCCGTTCACGACGGATTGGCGGCATCGGGGAGTCAACGGGTCATACGACGGGCTGAATGACGGTGACGGTGTCTTCTTCCGTTGGGACTTGTCGCGGCCGCTCGGCCTGACCCACATCGCGGACGGAACCAGTTCGACGTTCATGATCGGCGAAGACGTTCAAGAATACGATCGGTGGCTCTCTTGGCCGTATGCTAACAACGTCCACGGGACTTGTGCGATGCCACCGAACGTCCGCGACCCGACGACGGGGAAGCCGTACCCGGCGGCGAACTGGCAAAACGCGTCGGGGTTCCGCAGCCGCCACGCCGGTGGCGTGCAATTCGTCTACGCCGACGGGTCTGTGCATTTCATCAGCGACCGGGTCTCGTTAGATCTTTATCGGGCCCTAGCCACTTATTGCGGAGGCGAGGTTGTGGACGCGCCGTGAACAGTCTCGGCGGACCGTTTCGTCCGTCAGATCGCCGCAGACTGGGCGGCATGGATGCGTCGCGACGGCCACGGTGGGCCTCCCCGGTTTAACGGCTCCTCCAGTTCACTTGCTCGCATTCCTGGTCGTCGTCATCGCCTCTTTCCTGGTCTGGGCGTTGCGAGCACCCGAATTAACTATCTGCGCGACTTTGGCCAGTTCCTGTCCTTTGCCGGAAGTCCTGAAGATCGCCTTGATGTGTTGACTGAAATGCGGTCGAAACACTTTGCCGCTTGGCGGGATTCTCTTCTGATCAGTGGGCTAGTTGTCGCTCGGCACCGGCCAGCAAAGCGGGTCGGCCGCGATCGCTACGCTCAATGGACACTGTCCAATTTGTTCGACCTGTTGCCGTCGATGGGTTTTGAACAGGCGGGCCGGTCGGATGTGTACCCACGACCTCTTGGTCCCGAAGCAAGGCTTGCGGACGTCGCAAGCAGGGAAATACGCGATTTTCTCGGGCTTTTTGCATTCTACAGTTCGCACAGAACGCTTACAGGGCACCGTTCTTAGGCAGTTTGCTGCAAGACAGAATGTCTTTAGGGTGACTGCTTGTGTGGTTCTCGACGTACCCCAAAACGGAAGGGTTAACGTCGCTCAACCGTTGTAGCGCAACATGCACCCCGCACATTCGACCAGCAACTTCCGCAAGCGTCGTGGCCCGCGCCGCGTGATGCGCCCTTTGCGATCCGTCACGCCGCTCTGATACTGCTTCGGCACCAAGCCCGCATTGGCACACGGCTCCACTATGACGAGCGCCATCGGATACTCCGCACACAATTCACGCACGACCTCCGGCGTGGTCTCGATGGTGCGAAACAAAGTGTGACGGGTGTCCCACTGAGAAAAACAAACCACGCTCTTGTAACGTCCGAGGTCGAGGGCCATAATGATGTTTATCGCCGCAAGCTCCCTGTAGTTGGTGTGGAAGGGTTAAACACGCCCTTCACTGTAGCGCCTCCAACGGCTTGCATGGATTCTTTGGGTGGCAGCAGCACGAATCGCAATTAACCACAAAAATCCTAAAGGACACTACAATGAAAAAAAGAGCAAACTTTACCGGTGCCATTGGCGCCTGGCTGACTAATGAGTTACATCCGGAA
>DATANR010000161.1:0-18891 GCA_036266155.1 Gemmataceae bacterium
GCTGATCAGGGAACCAAATCGCGATAGAAAGGACTTCATGGCGTGCTCTCGGTAAGTGAAAGTGGTGAGACACCTTCATCTTCCGAAGCACGCCTACTTCATCCATTGGGAAGCGGGCAAAGCCCGCCCTGAGGTCTCCGCAACACCTGCCCACCAGATTTAGGTGGATGGCCTGCTACGAAGAGGTCATTTGCCGAGCCGTGTTGCCTTGCCGTCCCGACTCGACTGATAAATCGCCGCGAACAATTCAACCACGGCTCGTCCATCTTCGGCCGTGGCCAACGGCGGACGCCCTTCGCGGATGGCGCGCACAAAGTCGGCGAACTGCAACGCGTGGTAATAGCTCGTTCCGTCGACCCTCGCAAATCGTGAAGCGTCTTCCGCCTGAAACTCAGCGAGCCGGCCCTCCTCGCCAGGTATCGTCCACAAGTCATTGAGCGGCGGAGTCGCAACGCCGGAGACGCCGGCCACGAACGTGGCGCCGCGATCTGTCTCGACGCCGACGGAAGCTCCATTCGACCCGTGAATGTGCACCTTCGTGAAGATGCCCGGCTTTTGCGATACGCTTGTGGCGATCGACCCAAGGCCGCCGTTCCGGAAGCGAATTGCGGCAACGGCCGTGTCGTCGACTTCAACCGTCGGATGGTTGACATTGGCCCAGTAGCCGGCGACTTCGGCCGCTGGGCCCATGAGCCAGAGCAGGATGTCGAGCTGGTGCGGCGACTGGTTAACGAGGACGCCGCCGCCTTCGGCATCCCACTTGCCACGCCATGGATCGGATTGGTAATACGCGGCATCGCGCCAGTTGTAGCCGATGAAGACTCCCAGGGCCGGCATGCCGAGCTTGCCGGCGTCAATGGCCTCCTTCATTCGGCGAACCGCGGGGCAGAAGCGGCGCTGGCTGATGACGCCGAGCGTGACGCCGCTCTTTTTCGCGGCGGCGATCATGGCGTCGCAATCGACCAGGTTGGCGGCCAGCGGCTTTTCGACCAGTACGTGAACCCCGGCCGCTGCGGCCTGAATCGCGGGGGCCGAATGTACCGGATGCGGCGTGCCGATGATCACGGTGTCAACCTTCGCTTCTCGCAACATGGTCGCGACGTCAGTGAAGGGTCGAACACCATGCTTGGCGGCAAACGCGGCGGCGCGGTCGGGCAGGGCGTCGCAGACGGCGACAAGGTCGGCTTCGGGAACAGCGCGCAATGCCGCAACGTGGATTTGGGCGACTTTGCCACAGCCGATGAGTGCGATGCGCGTCGGGGGCATGCAATACTCGATGATGGCGAGCGGAGCCACGTCAGCGGCCCGATGATGGCTGTTCATTATCGGGTCGCTGACGCGGCTCCGCTCGCCAAAACACGCTTATGGAAAGTACTGAGCAATCTTCAGGCGCAAGAACGCCAGCGACTCCGCCATTTCTTCCATGCCGTTCATGCCGTCTTCGATGCTGACCCAGCCGCAATAGCCCGCGTCCGCCAGAATGCGGAAGATCGCGTCGTAGTCGTTCAGGCCCTTGCCAGTGACGCCGTGTTTGAGTGTCGGAGCGTAACCGAGCGTTCCGTCGGCTTGCTTGAGATCGTCGAGTGAGGCGCCGGGTTCGAGATAGCGGTCGCTCGCGTGCATGCTCACGATGCGGCCGGCCACCGCCTTCAAGAGATCGATCGGGTCATCGCCGGCGACCAGGGCGTTGGACGGATCGTATTGCACGCCGAAATTCTTGCGGTCCGGGATTGTGTCGAGCAGTTCGAGGAAGACGTCCTTCTTTTGCGCGAACTCGGGGTACTTCCAGAAGCCGTCCTTGTAGTGGTTCTCCAGGCCCAGGACGACCTCGTGCTCGCGGGCCACGGGCAAGACGGCGTTGATGCACTCGGCAGCCCATTCGATGCCCTGCGCGCGTTCGACGTCCGGGTAGCGCTGGCCGCTGAGAACGCGGCAAACGGTCCCCGGCCCGCCGATGCGATGGCAGGCGCGGACCATTTCGATCTCGCGATCGATGGCGTTCTTGCGGGCATCGGCATCCGGATTGGTGAAATCAGGCGAGCAGCAGAGCATCGGCATTGCGAAGCCGGAGCCGTGGATCGCGTCGGCGACGCGGTCGAGGTAGCTCGGCTCCAGGCTCGTGAAGAAACCGTCATACATCTCAAGCCCGTCCGCATCGAGCGACCGGGCCATCGCGATCCAGTCGAACACGGAGAGCGTCCGCGTCCCGGCAATGCGGTCGAGGTAGCATTTCGGGAACGCAGAGAGTTTCAGGGGCATGTTTGTCGTTGCAAGGGAAGTAGGAGGATAATGGTAGCGAACCGCCTTGAGTCAGAGTTCGTCCTTCCAGCGTTGAAGATTCAAGACGCCGGGATCATCATGATCGCGTTTGTCGATGTCGATTATCGTGAAGTTGGAGCCGTTGCCGCGGCCGTCCTCGCGTCGGCTTGGACGGATGCCGTGCCAACAGCCGAGTTCACGACGTTTGTGCCGAGCGTCGCGGACTATGTTCCGGGCGAGTTCTACCGTCGTGAATTGCCATGCATTGAAGCAATCCTAAATCGGTGCCCAGCAGTTCCGAACGTGGTGATCATCGACGGTTATGTCTGGCTGGGGCCGGATCGCCCAGGACTTGGGGCCAAATTGCATGAGGCTCTCGGCTTCAGAACTCCAGTTGTTGGCGTTGCGAAGACGGCATTCAAATCGGCGGCTTCAATCGCGATCGAAGTCCATCGGTCCGCCAGCCGTCAGCCGCTCTGGGTCACGGCAATTGGAACCGATCCGACTACGGCGGCCGAGGCGATTCGAACCATGCACGGCTCGTATCGAATCCCTTCTTTGATTCGACGCGTCGATCAAGTCGCGCGCACGGCGCTCTCGGAATAACCGGCGCAAACCTTTTTTTGGCCACTTTAGACGGTGCGGATCAAGCGGAATCTGCGGGCTGCATCGGTTACCTTCCTTGTGCGGCTCGCGCACTTTTTCTCAATTCCTGTTGCGAGGTCCGTGAGGGCTAGTAAGATTGGGCGTGTGACGGCGAGTTTTCCGGCCCAGTCGGTTCAGGCCCGGGCGTAATGCCGCGTGCTTGATTCGCCCGACCGGAAACGGTCATCCAGTCCTTCGCAATCGAGTATTCGGGAAGGACATCCCCCCTCGACCGCGTCGCTCGCACACCTGCACGACTTGCACTACCCCGGCCCGTTTGGGGTGGTACGGTTATGGAACGGCTTCGCTATTCCTGACCGCTTAAGACGGAGTGCGCCTGGGCGCAACTCCCTTGCTGTGTGTGTCCAGCCGCGCGATCGGTCTATCCACCACCGCCCGGCTTTACCTTTGGACTGCCTACCACGTATCGGACAGAGCGACCATGGTACCTTCAGCATTCACCCGGAAATTCCTCATCGTTTTGACGGTCGTCATCTGCGTCTTGTACCTGATCTTCCGGGTCGGCGTAACGTTGAATACGTCAGGCCCCTACGCGATGACGATCTCCATCCTCCTCTATGCGGCGGAGGTGTGGGGCATCCTGAATCTGTTCCTGTTCTTCATTCAGGTGTGGGAAGTTCGGGAACCACCGGCGGAGCCGGTGCTCGAAGGACGGTCGGTCGACATCTTTATCCCGACATTCAATGAAGATCCGACGTTGCTTCGGGCCACGATCGAAGCCTGCGTTCGGATGGACTATCCGCACAAGACCTATGTGCTCGACGACGGCCGGCGGCCAGACGTCGAGTCGCTGGCCCGCGAGTTGGGCGTCGAATACATCGCTCGTCCGGACAACCGACACTTCAAGGCCGGCAACCTGAACTACGCCTTCGAACGTACCGACGGCGAATTCGTCGTCGTTCTCGATGCCGACCACGTGCCGGAGCCGCACTTCATCACACGGCTCATCGGCTACTTCCGTGACGATCGGCTCGGCTACGTGCAGACGCCGCACGCCTTCTACAACTTCGACTCCTTCCAAGCCCGGCTCGACCACAAGAATCGCCGCTACTGGGAAGAAGGCCACCTGTTCTACTACGTGATTCAGCCGGGCCGCAACAAGTGGAACTGCCCGATCTTCGCCGGCTCGGCCGCGATGTTCCGTCGCGCCGCGATCCGCGACGTCGGCTTGATGGCGACCGAAACAATCACGGAAGACTTGCACACCGGCCTGCGCATGAACGCCAAGGGCTGGAAGTCGATCTCGATCAGCGAGCGCTTGGTCGCCGGCCAGGCGGCGCCGGACATCACGACGTTCCACGCCCAGCGTCTGCGTTGGGGCACCGGCAACCTGTCGATCATGAAGTACGACAACCCGCTGACCACTGGCGGATTGACCCTTGCCCAGCGGCTCTGCTACATGGGCAGCATCGTCCACTGGGCGAGCGGGCCGTTCAAACTGATCATTTATTTGACGCCGATCGCGATGCTCTTCTCCGGAATTCCACCGGTGAAGGAGTTCACCTGGGAACTGCTCATCTACACGTTGGTTTACCTGGTGGTTTCGCTCACCACGTTGAAGATTGTGAGCAACGGCTACGGCTCGATCATCAACTCCGAACTGTTTGCGATGGTGAACTTCTGGACGCAGATCAAATCTGTGTTCCGGGCACTGTTCGGGATGGGTAGCCGGCACTTCCACGTGACCCCCAAGGGGGCCGCGGCGGTCGAACAACGAAAGCAGAAATCAGTGTGGCCGTATATCCGGCCGCAGACGTATTTGATCATCCTCAGCGTGCTCGCGCTGTTCTGGGGCTGGGGCCGGCTGGTGTTCGACGGCGCCATGTTGCTGCAGAACTATCCGGCGCTAGAAAAGTGGCCCGTCCTGCCGTGGCTTCTGCGGCATTCGCCCTCGGTTGGCTTCGGCATTTCGGACGACTACTTCAAGCCGGTCGTGCCGACGATCTGGGTACTGCTGCACTTCTGGCTGGCGTACAAGGTGACGCAGCGGGCCTTCTGGCCAGCCGATCGCCGCTTGACGACCCGCCATGTAGTTCACGTTCCAATCGAATACGACACCGCGACTGCCACCGGCTCGCCGCGCTACGGTGTCACGGTTGACCTCAACGATACCGGCATGGCGTTCGTCGCTTACGAACGCTTCAGCCCGGGCGACGTGTTACGGCTGGTGGTTCGTGGAGCCGGCGAAGTCGTGAAGTGCAAGGGGGAGATTCGCACGGTCGCGGACTTGACGCAGGGACAGACAGCCGACGGCTTCCGTTACGGCGTTCAGTTCCAGAACTTGACGCCGCCGCAGGTCGATGCGCTCAACCGCATTTGTCTGCACTACGGCGTGCCACGCATGTACAAGTCTTTCGACGGCAAACGCGGCGGCTTGCTGGGCGCCTTCCAGAAGCGCATGGAACGCGGCATGGCCCAGCGCCGCAGCTCGTTCCGAAATCCATATCGCCTGCCGATCGTCATCAACAGCGGCGTGACCGAGGACACGGCTCAATTCGGCGCCACTGAGGACCTGAGTCGAAACGCGGTCGCCTCACTGCTCGACCATGACCTGCCAAAGAACACACCCGTCGGTTACCTGATGGCTACGCCGCTCGGCGAAGTGCGCGGCACGGCTCGGGTGATCCGGACGACGCCCGAGATCTATGGCGGCCGAACCTATCATCGCACCGTCATGGAATTCGGCGAGTTCGAGGGACAGGGACGGACGACGCTGCAAAGCCTGGTGAACCCGCACGAGGCCGGCCCGCTCAAGGAAGCGCTCAAGCCGGATCGCAAGCCGATCCTGGTCCACATGGCCGGCGCCACGCTGGTCGCGATCTTGATCGCGGTGCCGCTGCTGCTTTTGCAAGGTGGCATCTTCAAGTACTACCACCGCGACGACCACATTTTGCGTGACATCGGCGCGAAGGACCTCGCCTCCGTGACTCCAGAAGACACGGACCAGGTCAATCGCATCTACGACGACACGATGGCACCGGGCAAGAGCCCGACCTCGGATCGACTGGTGCTCTTGATGAAGGCGCTCAAGGTCTACGACCGCCGTGAACAGCAGCTCAACGTGGCCGAACGGCTCGCCGGCTTGAACAAGCACGACCTGACGTTGCAGCAGACGCTGATCTACGCTCAGGCACATGCCATGCAGTTTGGCGACGCGGAGAGAACCTACGAAAACCTCGGCAAGCAAGACGGCTTTAAGCGCTTCACGGACGAGCAAAAGTGGCAGTACTTCCTGTCCGGCGCCCGCGTCGCGGAAGGCCGTGCAACGACCGCCGCCGATCTCGGTGAAGCGATCAAGCGTTATGGCGATCTCTTCAAAGATGAGGTGAATCGCGACCGCGTGGCCGAGTCTGAGAAGCCGAATGGCGTTCCCCTCCGCCGCGAGTACGCGGGCGTGCTCCTGAAAGCCGGCGCCGCCAATTCGAAGTACTACGACGAAGCGAAGATCGTGCTCCAGACGGCCAAGCCCGACGATATTGAAGCGCGCAAGATGCTCATCGCCGCTTACCTGCTCAAGGGTCGCGCGGTGGCTGCCACTGGCGACGAAGCGCAGAAGGGCGAGGAAGCACGCGAATATCAAAAGGCCCAGGACGTGGCCGATCAACTTTCGAACTATGCCAGCTCGAAGGGGAATCGTGAGCTGGAACTGATGTCTCAGCGCATGAGCGCGGACATCCAGATGGCGCGCCGGCAATGGGAAGGCGCGCGAACGATCGTACAAAAGCTCGTCGACGACCAGGGCGGCGGCAACATCGCCAAGGTTGACACCGATTTGATTCGCCGCCTGGCGCACATTCAGCTCGCGCTCGGCGACTACCCTGGCGCCATGACGGCCTTCGAGTCGCTGTTGGAAAACCCGCGGCTGAAACAAGATGAACGCACGGAAGTGATGAAAGGGTTCCTCGATTCGGCCGCGAACGAACGCGTGAACCTCGCTGACCGCGAGCGGCTGACGGCCTTGTCAATTGCCGCGCTCGAACCGTCGCCGCTCGACAGCGAACCGATCTATCTCGCCCGCCTTGGTTGGGTCCTACAACGTGTTCGCCAGACGGACGAGAGCCGCCAGGTGCTCGAGAAGGCGGTGAGTCGAGCACCGAACAGTACCCCGATCAAGGAACAACTCGCCAACATTCTGATTCAATCGGGCGACATGGAGCACGCCGCTCAGGTGCTTCAAGGCGTGAACGCGTTCAAAGCCCGGCGAGCACTGGCGGGCATGTACATGCTGCGTGGCGACCTGCCGGCCGCCGAAAACGAACTCCGCAAGCTCATCAAAGAGAACCCGGTCGGCTACAAGGCCGAAGACGGTGTCATCGTCAAGCCGGAGGACTTTTATGAGGTCGAGCTGATGCTCGGCAACGTGCTGGATCGTCTTGCGGTTCGTCTCGGCAACGATCGGCCGGACGCCTTCGCCATCGCGATCGAGTATTACAAGACGCTCGACAAAAAGTATCCCAACGATCCCAAGATCCCGGCGATCCTCGGCAACGTGTACCTGTGGGCCGGCGAGCGGGCCGTCAATCAGCCGGAAAAAGATGAGGCATACACGAACGCCTTGAAACAGTTCCAGCGGATGATCGCCGGCAAGAACTTCCTGCCGGACCCGACGGGCAAGATGCTGTGGGGTCGCGGCAAAGTCGAGACGGGCTTTATCGACGCCGCGGCCAGCGCACCGGTTCTGGATGCCACGCAAGTGACGATCGCTCGCGAGATGGCTGCTCGGCGGCTCACGGGTGATTCGCCGGAACCCGTGTCGTCGGCCCGTCTCGCCTGGGTGCTGTTGAAGACCAAGGACCCGGAGAATCGGGCCGACGGGCTCGCGCTGGTCCGCAAGGCCGCCGCTGGCAACCTGAAGCCGGACGAACGCCGCGAACTCGCGGGCGTGCTCGCCGCCGCCAAGGAATTCAAGGCCGCAGGCGATCTGCTCGTGCCGGTCCGAAAGAGCGTTGAGGACAGCATCCTGATCGCCAATCTGTATGCCGGGGCCCGTCAGTGGGAACTTGCTGAGCAGGAATTAAACAAGATTCGCCAAGACGCCACCGCGACACCGGAAATCAAAACGAAGGCAACACGCGAACTGGCCAAAGTTCTTGCGTGGGGCGGCAAGCATACCGAGTCTCTGGCCCTCATCGGCGAAATCGTAAAGCAAAACTCGGAAGACCTGGAGATGCGTATTCTCCAGGCCGACGTCAACGTCTGGGCAAAGAACCTCGATCAGGCACTCGCGTTGTACCTGCCGCTCATCAAGGATAAGCCGGACAATATCGACGTGCAGGTCGGCTTCGCCAATGCCGCGGCCAAGTCCAAGGCGCCGATCACCGATGACGCCCTGGCACAGCTCCTGCGGCTGGCGGACATTGCGTCGCGAACCGAAACCACGAACGCCCTCCTGGTGGCCCGTGTCGCCGAAGCCTACGCCACCCGGCTCAACGATCCGGCTCGGGCCAAGCAACTCGCCCAGAAGGCGGCTAAGCTTGATCCCAAGGACCCCATCGTCCGCCGCGAAGTGGCGTTTGTCTTGGCCCATCCGAAGATCGCGCTTTATAAGGAAGCCGACGTCCTGTTCACCGGCATGGAGCTGGTCGGCGACGAGCGTAAGCAATACGTGTTCATCGCCTCGCAGGCGGAGAACTACGATGCGGCACGCCGGCAGGCCCGGCTCTATCTCGCCGAGCAATTGCCAGGCTCGCTCAAGGAGCGGGAAGCACGCCGGTTGCTGGCGGACGTCTTGACGTGGAAGGGCGACTACGAAGAAGCTCTCGCGCTGTACGAACGGCTGGCGGAAGAGGCGCCGAAGGATCGCGACCTGAAGATCGAGATCGCTCAGGTCTATCGCTACTGGCAGAACTATCCCATGGCGCTCGCGAAGTTCGCCGACCTCGTCGGCGAGGACCGCGAGAGCAAGGCGCTGGCGATTGGCCTGATCGACGCCGCGTCGAGCGCTGGCAACCCGCGCATTCAACAGCAGAAGCCGTTGTTGATGTCGATCTACGACAAGCATGCCGCGACGCTCGACGATCCGCGGGCCCTGTCACGGTTGGCTTGGGTGATGTATCTGCTCGACGAGCCGGGCAAGGCCCAGCCGTTGCTCACGCGCGTCATGGCATCGAATCCGACGCAGCCGGACGTCCGCAAGGAAGTGGCTGGCGTCTTGGCCGCGCTTGATCGTCGGGCGGAAGCGATTCAGATGTTGACCGCGCCCGAAGTGCTGCCGAGCCTGGATATCACGGAATTGCTGAACCTCGCTGATCTTCTGACGGCGGAGAACCAACTCGATCGGGCCGAAGAGGAATTGGCCAAGGTTGTGACGGACAAGTCCGATCGTCGTTCGCGAATACGGTATGGGTCGATCTTGCTGTGGAACGGCAAATATGCAAAAGCCCAGCAGATCTTTGCCAAGTTGTTCCAAGACTACCCGCAAGATCGTGACATTATGTTGCTGGCGGCCCAGTCGTTCTTGTGGGCCAAGGACTACACCAACGCTCTCCGCCAGTTTACCGTGGTGGTGTCGATGCGGCCCGATCCAAAGGATGCGCGGTACAAGGACGATCCGCTGGCGAATCCGGAGATCTGGCGTGGCTTCATTGACGCAGCCGCCGGCTCGGCGGGTGAATCGCTTCGCGACTTCCCGCGCCGGAGCATTGGTCCGCTGTTCAACCCAGTCCAGCGCGAAGCGATCTTCCGGGCGTACACGTTCCTAAATGCGGTCAAGGACAAGATGCTCGCTGATAACAAGGCCGAGATGGACAAGCTCATGACGCCCGGCAACGAAAAGGCCCCGAATTTCGAGGGCCGTAAGCGAGCCTTAGTGGTCAAAGGCGAGGCGAAGATGAAGGGCCTGGCCAGCTCGATGGGTCGACTTGGATTGTTGCTCGGGCTCATGGGCGACCGAGACAAGAGCACAGGCGCCTTTGGCGCGGCCCTGACGATCGACAAGACGAACCGCGACGTCTGGCTGCAGTACGCTCAGACGCTGACGGCGCTCGGTGAAGACCAGCGGGCCAAGCAAGTGTTTGACTGGTTGATCGCGAACCCGGCGACCAAGGGCCCCGCTCCGACGCCGGGAACGAATGGGGCGAATCAGTAACGCAAGGCTTTAGATTGAGATGAAGCGAGCGGAGCACCAGTCGGTGCTCCGCTCGTTGCTTTTACGCGACTTCAATTCTGCTCGACTTGTGTCTAAGCCAGTGATCGACCAGGACCAGTGCCACCATCGCCTCGCCCATCGGGACGAAGCGCGGCAAGAGGCATGGATCGTGACGGCCCTTGGTGACAATCTCGGTCGGCTCGCCGTCTTTCGTCACAGTCGCTTGAGGGCGCGGCAAGCTGCTCGTCGGCTTGACTGCGACGCGGCAAACCACCGGCATGCCGCTGGAGATGCCACCGAGCATGCCGCCGTGACGATTGCTGTCCGTCGCGATGCGGCCCTCGCGAGCGAGAAAGGCGTCGTTGTTCTGGCTGCCACGCAACCGCGCGACGGCGAAGCCGTTGCCATATTCAAAAGCCATCACCGCTGGCAGCGACAAGAGTGCCTTGGCTAGGTCCGCTTTCAACTTGTCGAAGACCGGTTCGCCGAGTCCGGGCGGAACGCCGACGGCAACCAACTCGCAGATTCCGCCGATTGAGTCGCGATCCTTGCGCACTTCCTCGATCTGTGCGATCATCTTCACGGCGGCAGTCGCGTCGGGGCAGCGCACCGGGGTCGCCTCAACCTCTTCCAAAGTGACGGCAGTTGGGTCTGGCACCTCGGCAACGACGTCGCCGATCTGCTGGACGTAGCCAATGATCCGCATGCCGGCGATTGCCAATAGCTTCTTGGCGATCGCGCCTGCCGCGACCCGACAAACCGTCTCGCGCGCGCTCGATCGGCCGCCACCGCGGTAGTCGCGAAAGCCGAACTTGGAATCAAACGTGTAATCCGCATGACCGGGGCGATACTTGTCCTTGATGTCGCCGTAGTCGCCACTGCGTTGATCGGCGTTGCGGAACAGGATGCCGATCGGCGTGCCGTCCGTTTTGCCTTCGAAGACGCCAGACCAGATCTCGGGCAAATCGGGCTCATCACGCTGGGTGACGATCTTGGATTGGCCCGGCCGGCGACGCCGCAAATCGGGCAGCAAATCGTCGACCGACAGCGGCAATCCTGCCGGACACCCGTCGACGATGCAGAGGTAACCTGGGCCATGACTGACACCCGCCGTGCTGACGCGGAATCGTTCGCCGAAGGTATTTGCTGGCATAATCGGATTATAAGGCCTGCGCCTCAGTCCGCGCGCCCATGTGAGGCCGGGACGCTGTTGCGGGCCGGTCGCCGGTCGGCTAGCAATATAGAGTTCCCCATTCCGGTCTCGATCGGGAGACGACGATGCGTCCCCTTCTTTCTCTGGCTGCCGGTTTGCTGCTGACGGCGATTGCCGCAGGCCAGGACGTGGCCCCGCGCTTCGAGATTCTGCACAACCCTGACCTGTATTTGCAAGAGACGCCGCAGCAGACGTTGGCGTCGGTCATCATCGCCGTCGGCCGCGAGCGTTACGACTACCTTGCTGCCCACCTGCTCGACCCAGCCATGATCGATGCGCGCCTGGCGACCAACCAGGCTTATTTTGAACGGGTCTCCGGCGAACAAATTGTCAGTACTGCAGCCGGCGCCGCACTGCGACCGGCCGACCTGGAAATTCGCGTCCGTGAAGTCGCCACGCGCGCCAACTTTCAGAACCTGACCGCGCAGATCGGCCGCAAGATGGTCGACGAGCCGGACAACTTCCGCGACCTCAAGCGCTTTGCCCGCGAGGGCCAATTTCAAGTGGCTGGCGAAACCGCAACCGTAACAATCAAGGACGTGAAAGATAAAGCGCTCTATTTCAAAAAGGTCGGAAATCGGTGGTTCATGGACAACCGCAAGGAGGACGCGGCCCCGTCGCCGCCGCCCATGAAGGAGTAAGTGCCGTTGGGTCGCACCTCGATTGACCTCCGTAGCGATACCGTGACCCGACCGACGCCCGGCATGCGTGCCGCCATGGCGGCTGCCGAAGTCGGCGATGACGTGTTCGACGAAGATCCCACCATCCATCGGCTGCAGGATCGCGTCGCCGAACTATTGGGCATGGAGGCTGCCCTCTTCGTTCCAACCGGGACGATGGCCAATCAGATCGCCATCCGCGTCCACACGCAGCCCGGTGACGAACTCATTTGCGAAACGACGTCTCACGTTTATGTTTGGGAAGCCGGCGCGCCCGCAGCGTTGAGCGGTGTAACTACGCGAACCGTTGATGGACAGTATGGCGTGCTCGACGTCGATCAGCTTCGCGGACTGATTCGACCGGCCAGTGAACACTATGTTCACTCGCGGTTGGTCGTCCTTGAAAATACGCACAACCGCGGCGGGGGATGTGTTTACCCACAGGACAAGGTCGGCGAAATCTCGAAGTGGGCCCGAGCGAACAACCTGGCAATGCACTTGGACGGCGCGCGTTTGTGGAATGCCCATGTCGCGACTCGGACGCCGCTGGCGGAGTTGAGCCAGCCGTTTGACAGCGTGTCCGTGTGCTTTAGCAAGGGACTCGGCGCACCGATCGGTTCGGCGTTCGTTGGGACACGTGAATTCGTCGCCAAGGCACGCCGCGTCCGCAAGTTGTATGGCGGCGCGTGGCGGCAAGCAGGCGTCCTGGCGGCGGCCGCGCTGTACGCGCTCGACCACCACTTGCCCAAGCTGGCTGACGACCATCGCCATGCGAGCATCCTTGCCGATACAATTGCCGACACGCCGGGACTGCGGCTCGATCCGCCCAGCGTCGAGACAAACTTGGTTTGGTTTGAAGTCGATCCGGCTTTGACAACAGCTCCCGCACTGGCTGCCGAGTTGAAAGAGAAAGGAGTCCTCGTTCATCCTGCCGGGCCAACGACCCTCCGCGCTTGTACCCACCTGGACGTCTCCTCGTCCGAAATTGAATTCGCGGCCAAAACCCTGCGTCAGGTTTGTCAGAGGTTCACGCCGCGCGCCTATTAATAGGCTTGTCTCTGCATCGGTATTGCCTGTTGGTTGCCCTCCCGATCGCCTGTCTCCCATGTTTAGGAGGAAGTCTTGGCGGAAAAGTCATACGACCGAGGTGAAAAATCCTCGTGGACGTTCCTGAGCAATCACGCACACGTCCTGATTTGCATTGCCGGCGAACCGGAAATTCGCATGCGCGACGTGGCCCTGCGCATCGGGATTACCGAACGAGCAGTGCAGCGTATTGTCGCCGAGTTGGAAGACGGTGGTTACTTGACGATCACGCGTGAAGGCCGCCGCAATCGTTATGAAGTCCACAGCGACCTGCCCATGCGTCATGCGATCGAAGGCCATCGGATGGTTTCCCACCTGATCGATTTCGGCCTCGGCGGCAGACCGAAGCGGAAGTAACGTATCCGATATCGCCCGCGGTCATCTTGAGAGCGACCGGCCCATCGGTCCGCTCTGGCGCCGCGGGCGTTTTTCGTGAATGACTGAGTACGGATCGGTCGCGGGAGCGGACGACCTCCGTCCGGGAGGAACCGCACATGCATCGTCATCGGGGCCGCCGGAGCACGCCGGCTGGGGCCCATCGGCCCGTCATGCTCGCGGAAGTTCTCGCGGCGCTCGACCCACGTGCTGGCGAGATCGCCTTCGATTGCACGCTTGGCTTTGCCGGCCACGCCGTTGAGTTGCTTCAACGTGTCGGTCCGACCGGTCAATTGATTGCACTGGATCTCGATGCGGCCAACTTGCCGCCGGCCAGCGAGAAGCTCACGGTGGTTGGGCCAAATTTCTATCTGCATCACGCCAACTTTGCCGGCTTCCCGACGGCGCTTTCTGCCGCAGGCGTTGAAGGCTGCGACTGCTTGTTAGCCGATCTCGGCATGTCGAGCATGCAAGTCGACGACGCGGACCGTGGCTTCGCATTCAGCCGCGACGGACCGCTGGACATGCGTATGGACACGTCGCGTGGCCGAACCGCCGCCGAGTTGCTCAACACTTTGCCGGCAACGGAACTCGCCGCCGCATTTCACGAACTTGGCGATGAGCCCGAGGCCGAGAAAATCGCGGCGGCCATTGTTCAGCGCCGGGCGACGAGGCCTCTGGAGCGTACACGCGAGTTAATGGAGTTGGTACTCGAAGCGGCGCCGGTGCGCGTGAATCCGCATCCGATGAAAGGCGAGCCAACGCCGCGACAGCAGCAGATTCGGCCGACGGCTCGTGTGTTTCAGGCTTTGCGCATCCTGGTCAATCGGGAACTGGCCAATCTGCAGGAACTGCTTCGTGTGTTGCCGTGGTGTTTGAAGCCTGGAGGGCGGGCGGCGATCATTAGCTTCCACAGCGGCGAAGATCGGCTGGTGAAGGCGGCGTTCAAGGACGGCCAGAGAACCGGTCTCTACGGGCGGATCAGCGAGGAACCCATCCGCCCGTCGTTTGGCGAGCGGATGGATAACCCGCGCTCGCGCTCGGCCAAGTTGCGTTGGGCGATTCGAAGCAATGGGTGATGAAGGGCTTTTCATTCATCACCCGTCACTCATCGATCAAGCCTTGGTGAGAGTCGCATATCGTTCCGACACAAACTCCCAGTTGATCACCTTGAAGAACGCATCGACGTAGTCGGCCCGCTTGTTCTGGTACTTCAAGTAGTAGGCGTGTTCCCACACATCGATGCCGAGTACCGGCGTGCCCGATACGTCCATCAGCGTGTTGTCCTGGTTTGGACTGCTGACGATCGTCAACTTGCCGCCCTTCTGCACAACCACCCAAGCCCAGCCGCTGCCGAATCGCGTCATGGCAGCTTCCTTCAACTGCTTGAGCATCCCCTCAATGTCCTTGAACGCATTGGCCACCGCATCGTTGAACCCGCCCGACGGCTTGCCGCCCTTGGGTGACATGAGCTGCCAGAAGAGTGAATGGTTGTAATGCCCGCCGCCGTTGTTCTTGACGGCGTTGCGCATCTTCTCGGGCAGCTTGGCGAGATTCACGAGTACTTCTTCCACCGGCTTGCTCGCCCATTCGGTGCCGGCCAGTGCTTTGTTCAGATTGTCGACATAGGCCTTGTGATGGCGGTCGTGATGGATCTCCATCGTCTTGGCGTCGATGTGCGGCTCGAGCGCGTCGAAGGCGTAAGGCAGCGGCGGCAACGTGAACCCGCCGGACTTTGGCGCCGGATCGTCAGCGAGAGAGACGGTTGGCAGTGTCAGCAATGCGGCACCAGCTCCAGCGGTGCGGAACAAATCGCGGCGGGACATGGGGGTCATCGAGAGATTCTCCTGGTGGGAAGCGGGCGCGGCCCGGCGTCAACATACTAAGCGGCCGCGCGTTACACGGACAGGAAGTTTCCGCGATGATGTGCAAACCGAGCTGCGCCGGCGCCGCCTGCCACGAGCGCGTCCGGAGACATCAAGAACTCAGAGATGGCCCTGAGAGATGGCCAAACACATACCGGGGTTGGCCATCTCTCCCTCAGAAAGCCGCCACTAATTGCTTAATTGGTAAAGAGATGTGACGAAAACCCGAATCATCAATTCTAGCGCCAGGAACTCCCAGTATTGGTTGTTTCAATGGTTTTGGTGCGCGGGGCCGTAATGAAATGCAAAGGAAGTCACTTGAACGCCTCATAGTCCTTGCCCAGAACGTTCGCCGCGATCTTGAGCTTAAGAATCTCGTCGGTCCCCTCGTAAATGCGGCAAACGCGGACGTCCATGAGGTGCCGGCCGACGCGATAAAGCGTTGACCAGCCGCGACCGCCGAAGACTTGAACCGCCCGGTCGGCCGCGTCCCATGCGGCATTCGACGCGAAATATTTGGCCTGTGCCGCCAACACATCCGCACGACGGGCTGCTTCGCGATCCGTGGGATTGGCTGTTGCCGCGTCCTTGGCCTCAGCGGCTTTCATGACGACGGCGTCCGTCGACACCCGATGAATCTCGATCGCGGCGATGTGGTCCTGAACCAGCTGATGTTTGGCGATTGGCTTGCCGTGCTGATGCCGTTCCTTTGCGTAGGCCACGACCTCATCGAGACAATCTTCGATGACGCCCAAGCATCCCGCCGCCACGCTGAGCCGGCCGCTGACGAGCGTGCCCATCGCGATCCGGAAGCCATCGCCCTCGGGGCCAAGCATGTTTTCGATTGGCACTTCAGCGTCGCGCAATTCAAACATCGCCGTGTTGGCGGCGAACATACCCATCTTCGCCGTTAGCGTCTCGGCGACAAAGCCCGGCTGGTGCGTATCGACGATGAAGGCCGATACGCGCCGCGGGCCATGCTCCGGCGCGTTGGCGGGGTACGCGAAGCAGACGACGGCGTCGGCAATGCCGCCGTTGGAGATCAGGTACTTGGTTCCGTTGAGTACGTACTTGTCGCCACGCCGCTCGAACGTCGTCGTCATCTCGAGCGGGTTGCTGCCGGCATCCGGCTCGGTGAGGCCGAAGGCGAGGATCTTCTCGCCGCGACATGCCGCGGGAAGATAGCGACTCTTTTGATCAGCCGTGCCCCAGGTGAGAATCGGATAGGCCCCGATGGAAACGTGGCCCGAGAAGAACGTGCGGACGCCGGTGCCTTCGCGGCCAATGCGCGCCAACGCCTTCAGATAGGTGACCGCATCCGCGCCGCGGCCGCCATACTCCCCTGGCGTTACCATGCCGAGAATGTCGAACTTCTTGCCGAGCGGGACAACCTGATCGTTGAATCGGTGCTCGATGTAGCACAATTCCTCGTGCGGGCGGATTTCTTGGCAAAAGCCATCCACGTCGGCGAGCAGTTTTTCCCGGTCGGCTGTGTTCATGAGTCCATCCTGCGGAGTTCGCTGCTATCGGGATGGAGCCTGATTCTCTGGGGGATTCGTAGCTGGATTCGTAAGAATTCAGGGTTCGGTCCGCGAGCGCACTGAATTCTCACGAATCCAGCTACGAATCCTTCCAAGAGGATCTAATTGCGCCCCTGTTATCAATCATTCTACCCCGCGAAACCCGCGTGGCGTCCGTCTGGTAGAATACTCCGTACCTCCCCGCTCCACCGTCGAGGTTCGTTTCATGCGTCGATTCCGTTTGAGCCTGCTGGCCGGCCTCGCAATCGCCGGATTCGCCATCGCCGACACGGACGATTCGTCCGACAAGTTGGGCAAGAAAGTCGATCCCGCCCTGATCGATCAGGCCGGTAAGACCGTAGCACTTGCCAGTGTGAAAGGCGATAAGGCCACTGTGGTGGTCTTCCTGTCGTTCGACTGTCCGAACTCGAACGGCTACACGCCGACGCTCCTTCAACTTCACAAGGACTTTGCCGACAAGGGCGTGAAGCTCGTCGGCATTAGCGAAACCGATCTGACTTCCGATGAATTGAAAGCCAAGGTCGCCGAATACAAGCTGCCCTTCCCGGTGTTCGCCGATCCGAAGCAGGCAACCGCCGATGCGTTCAAGGCGAAGATCACACCCGAAGCGTTTGTTCTGGACCACAATTTGGTTTTGCGCTATCGCGGCCGGATCGACAACATGTTTACCGACCGGCTCAAGCGGAGCCCGGCGGTGACGGACCACGACCTGCGCAACGCGCTGGAGGACTTGGTCGCTGGCAAGGCGATCCGAACGCCAGTGACAAAAGCGGTGGGCTGCCCCATCGGCGGTCGCGAAGTCGCGGTGAAGACGCCGACGAGCGTGACCTTCCACAAAGACGTGCAACCAATTTTGCAGAAGAGCTGTCAGAACTGCCATCGGCCGGGCGAGGTCGGGCCGTTCAGTCTGATGACTTACAAGCAGGCGGTGACGTGGGCCGAGGACATCAAGGACTACACGGCCAACAAGAAGATGCCGCCCTGGAAGCCAACCGCGGCCACTTACGAGTTTCATGGCGAGCGAAAGCTGACCGACGCCGAAATCAAGACCCTCGCCGCGTGGGCCGATGGCGGTACGCCGGAGGGCGACATCAAGGACGCTCCGCCGCCAGCGAAATTCGCCGACGGCTGGTCTCTTGGCAAGCCCGACTTGGTGTTGACCACCGACGACGACTTCAATCTCGGGCCGAGCGGCGGCGACAATTTTCGTTGCTACGTGTTGCCGACGAATCTGACCGAGGACAAGTACATCATCGGCTACGAAGTGAAGCCGGGTAACCCGCGGATCGTTCACCACACCCTGAATTACTGGGATCTCAGCGGCAAGGCGCGCGAAATGGAGGCGGACGCCAAGAAGAAAGCCTCGGCGACCGACCGCGATCGTGGGCCGGGCTACTCGGCGTCGATGGGCGTCGGCTTCTTCCCCGGCAAGTCGCCGCGGCCGGACGTGCCGTCCATGGGCAACTTCGGCGGCTGGGCACCGGGCTCGGTCTATCGCTTCCTGCCGCAGGGCACGGGGTACTTGCTGCCGAAGGGGGCCGACGTGGTCCTTCAGGTGCACTACCACCGCGACGGCAAGCCGGAGAAAGATCGCACCAAGATCGGCCTGTACTTCGCGAAGAAGCCGGTTGAGCATCCGTACCAGACGCTGGTGCTCGGGCCGCGCAACCCGTTGATCGTGATTCCGGCCGACAAGGAGGATTACAAAATCGAGGGTTCGTTCTACCTCCATTCCGATTGCACGATGCACTCGGCCATGCCGCACATGCACCTGATCGGCAAGTCGGTGACGATCTCGATGACCCCGCCCGGCGGCACGAAGGTCCCGCTCGTCGGCATCGATGCCTGGGATTACAACTGGCAGGAAACGTATTGGTTCAAGGAGCCGCTGAAGCTCAGGGCCGGCACGAAGATCGAGATCGAAGCGATCTTCGACAACAGTTCCAAGAACCCCAACAACCCGAAGAGCCCGCCGGGAACGGTGTTCTTTGGCGAGCAGACAACGAATGAGATGCTGTTCGGCTTCTTCGGCGTGACGACGGCGGACAATGGCCGCGTTCGCCTGGGAGCGAAGCCGCCGGAGGCGGTGAATAAGTAGGAGCGACAAGGCGAGCGGAGCGGCGTAAGCCGCCCGATGATG
>DATANR010000162.1:0-2696 GCA_036266155.1 Gemmataceae bacterium
CGCCCGCGGCCATCAAGGTTCCCGCCGGCGTGCGCTTTGGCACCTTCGACGTCGACCTGACCAAACTGCCCGGCGGATTGCCAAGCGACGACGAAGACGAGGTGCCGGTCCTCACGACGCGCATGAAGCTGCCCGCGTTCTTGCCATTCCCGGATCGCTGCTCGTTGTTGCTGAAGGCCAAGGCGGAAGGGCGCGCACGGGCAGTGGCAGCACTTCAGGGCATCATGCTCCGCCTGCTCACCGCGGTGCCGCCGGGCAAATTGCGTTTCACGATCATCGACCCCGTCGGTCTTGGCGAGAACTTTGCCGCGTTCATGCACCTGGCCGATTACGACGAGCAACTCGTCGGCTCACGCATTTGGACCGAGCCGCAGCAGATCGAAAAGCGCTTGGCCGATGTGACCGCGCACATGGAAACGGTGATTCAGAAGTACCTGCGCAACCAGTACAAGACGATCGAGGAATACAACGCCCAGGCCGGCGAAGTGGCGGAGCCATTCCGCGTGTTGGTCGTCGCCAATTTTCCCGTCAACTTCACGCTCGAATCCGCGCGGCGGCTGGTCAGCATCGTCAACAGCGGGCCGTCGTGCGGCGTGTACACGCTGATCACGCACGACCCCAAGGCCGCGGTGCCGCAAGGCTTCAACATGGCCGACCTGGAACAGGGGTCGATCAACCTGATTTGGAAGGACGGGACCTTCACCTGGAAGGACGGCGACTTCGCGCACTTCCCGCTCGAGTTAGAATCGCCACCGGTCCTCGACGAGGTGACGCGTCTGGTGCGCCTCGTCGGCGAGCGCAGCCGCGATGCCAATCGCGTTGAAGTTCCTTTTGACTACGTGGCGCCGCGGGCGTTGGAGATCTGGGGCAGCGATTCACGCAATGGCGTCGCCGTCGCTATCGGCCGGGCCGGCGCGACCAAACGGCAACTCTTTGAAGTCGGCAAAGGGACGGCGCAACACGCGTTGATCGCGGGCAAGACGGGCTCCGGAAAATCAACGCTATTGCATGCGTTGATTACCAATCTCGCGCTCAACTATTCGCCGGATGAGATCGAGATGTATCTGATCGACTTCAAGAAAGGCGTCGAATTCAAGGCGTACGCTCACCATCGCCTGCCGCATGCTCGGGCCGTGGCCATCGAGAGCGAGCGTGAGTTCGGCCTCAGCGTTCTGCAACGGCTCGACGCCGTTCTCAAGGAACGCGGCGACCAGTTCCGCGATGCGGGCGTCAACAGTGTCAGTGAGTATCGCGACTATCTCGACAAGGTCCACGGCGTCAAATCGGATTGGAAAGCCACCGAGGATGCCGACACGCGGCTCGTCGGCGGGCTGTCCAAACATCCGACCTGTCCGCGCATCATGCTCATCGTCGACGAATTCCAAGAATTCTTCGTCGAGGACGACAAGGTCGCCCAGGAATGTGCGCTCTTGCTCGACCGCCTGGTTCGCCAGGGCCGAGCCTTCGGGTTGCACGTGATCCTCGGTTCGCAGACGCTCGGCGGCGCCTACTCGCTTGCCCGTTCGACCATCGACCAGATGGCCGTGCGCATCGCCTTGCAATGTTCCGACGCCGATGCGCAATTGATTCTGAGCAAGGAGAACAACGCGGCCCGCTTGCTCTCGCGGCCTGGCGAGGCCATTTACAACAATCAGAACGGCCTCGTCGAAGGCAACGACTTGTTCCAGGTCGTCTGGCTCGATGACAATCGCCGCGAGAAAGCGCTGGCCGACATCCGCAAGCGTGCCGACCAACTCGGCCGCAAGGATGCGACGCCGCTCGTGTTCGAAGGCAATATCCCGTCGATCATCGACAACAACGCCGGCTTGAAAAAGCTATTGGAAGCGCCGACCTGGCCGACCGGCGTTCGTGCCGGCAGCGCCTGGCTCGGCGACGCGGTTGCCATCAAGGACCCGACGGCCGCGCTGTTCCGGCCCGTGGGTGGGCACAACCTCCTTCTGGTCGGCCAGCAAGACGAATCCGCGATGGCATTGATGGGGTCTGTACTCGTGAGTCTGGCGACGCAGTTCAAGCCGGATGCCGCCAGATTCTTCATCCTGGATGGCACGCCCGACGACGATCCAAATGCGGGCTTCCTCGCACGCGTGAGCAATGGGTTGCCGCACGCAATCAAGCTGATCGATCGCGCCGACATCGGCAATGCGCTCGGCGCGATCGCCGGCGAAGTAGCGGCTCGACAGAAGAACGAAAGCCCGGATCGCTCGCCGGTGTTCGTCTTTATCCAGGGCGCCCAGCGGTATCGCGAATTGCGCAAGGAAGACGATTTTGGCTTTGGCCGGCGCGGCGGCGACCGCGCGGTCCCGCCTGCCGAGCATCTGGCCGCCATTCTGCGCGACGGGCCGACGGTCAATGCCCACGTGGTCCTGTGGGCGGACACGCCGACGAATCTCGGCCGTGTCGTCGATCGCGGCGGCATGCGCGAGTTCGGCCTGCGCGTGCTGTTCCAGATGGGCGTGAACGATTCCAGCGCCTTGATCGACTCGCCAGCCGCCTCGCGGCTCGGCCGCAATCGCGCGTTGTTTGTCACCGACGAAACGAGCCAACCAGAGAAGTTCCGCCCTTATGGAATGCCGTCGAATGAGTGGCTGACGATGGTACGCGATCGGTTGCAGGCGAAGAGCGGTTGATTTGCTCCCCCTCCCTGCTTCGGGGAGGGGGTTGGGGGGAGAGGTCTT
>DATANR010000163.1:0-18711 GCA_036266155.1 Gemmataceae bacterium
CCCCCCCCCCCCCCCCCCCCCCCCCCCACGCCGCTGAGTCGGAATATAGCCTTCTGACCCTGCGAGCCTCAGCCCCCTCACCCCCGGCCCCTCTCCCCCGCAAAGCCGGGGGAGAGGGGGACCGGACGGCCGCTTGACCCCCGCTCTATTCGCAAGGACTGCGCATGTACGACCCTGCCCTGCCCCGTAGCCGTGTCTTTCTGCCCGCGATGCTGAGCGGCATCCTCCTCTACATCAGCTTCTTCCCGCTGAACCTCGGCTTCCTCGGCTGGATCGCGCTGGTGCCATTGCTCTCGCTGCTGCGCGCCAATGCTCGACCACGGCGAATCTACTTCGCGACCTTTGTAGGCGGGCTCATCTTCTACGTGCCGGCCATTCAGTGGATGCGCGTCGCGCATCCAGCTATGTATGGGGCCTGGTTGTTTCTCGCATTCTGTTGCGCGTTGTTCCTCGTCATGTCGCTCTGGCTGGCCCGCAAGTTGATCCGTGTCGGCGTGCCGGATTGGCTCGCCGTGCCGATCGCCTTCGTGGCGGTCGAGTATTTTCGTTCGCACTTCCCGACCGGCTACACCTGGCTCGACATGTTCGGCGTCCGCAACCCGATCGGCTTCGGCTGGTACATGCTCGGGCATACGCAGCACGGCTTCCTGTTTCTCATTCAGTTTGCAGACATCACCGGCGTCTATGGCGTGTCGTTCCTCGTCGCGCTGGTGAATGCCGCACTGTGGAAATCAATCGCGCGCCCCGCGCGCGTTCGCCGATGGCTACGCGATTCGAATCCGCTGCCAGCGTATTCCATTCGTCCGACACTCGCGGCATTCGTGCTTTTCATATCAGCGATTCTTTATGGCTCAATCACAGTGGGCGAGGGCCCCGCGGCGGAATATGGTCCGCAGGTCGCTCTGATTCAGGGGAACTTGCCGCAGGACATCAAGAACGAGCACGGATCCGAGATGGAGGATCACTTCGGCAATCTCGCGGACGATGCCGCGTTTCCGAAGGACGGCAGACCGTGGCCTGATCTCGTCGTGTGGCCCGAGACGTCGTTCGTGTATCCGTGGTTCGACGTGGCCGAGGGACTCAAGCTGCGTGAACTCGACAACAAGTTCTGGGTCGAAGACCCTCTCGCTCAGATGACGCCCGAACAGAATCGCTACTGGCGCTTCCGCCGCGACCTTGCCGGCACGCGGCCAATATTCGCGAAGACGATCGAACGACGCAATGTCCCCATGCTTTTTGGCCTGAATGGTGTTCAATGGGAAGCAGACGACAAGTCCTGGAAATACAACTCGGCACTGCTGCTCGACCGCGATGGCAAATATCTCGGCCGCTACGACAAGATGCACCTCGTGCCGCTTGGTGAATATGTGCCGATGAAAGAAACGCTGCCATTCCTGAGCGCGTTTACACCCTATGAGGGCGACTATAGTTGCAAGCCCGGCACAATGTGGACGCGCTTTCCGCTCAAGGTTGGCGAACGCACCTATCATTTCGCCTGCATCATTTGTTACGAAGACACGGACGCCACGCTGGCCCGGCACTACGTTCGGCCTAATGAGGAAGGCGTCGACTTCTTCGTCAACATCTCGAACGACGGCTGGTTCCATGGGACGGCCGAGCACGAGCAGCATCTAGCGATCTGCCGGTTCCGTGCGATCGAGACGCGGCGCAGCGTTGTGCGGGCCGTGAACATGGGCATCTCCGCGATCATTGATCCGAACGGCATAGTTGCCGCGTTGCCGGGGCCGACCTGGGGCGAATCAAAGGCCGTTGCCGGCATCGTCCGCGGGTGGGTGCCGATCGGCGCGGGGACGACGATCTATGCCCGCTTCGGCGACTGGCTGCCGGTCGCTTGCTGGTTCATCCTGATCGGAGGGTTCGTCCGTGGCTTCATCCTCCGCCGACGGATGTCCTGAGCCCCAACGGGGCGTCCGACAATAGCCAGGTGCGTAAGCCCCTGGAAGACGAGGGATGCAGCCGGGAGCCCCAACGGGGCGACATTCGGCGCGTTCCAGTTCCAGGGGCTTACGCCCCTGGCTATTCTCGGACGCCCCTTTGGGGCGACATGGGCGCTCGATCGGGAATTGTTACTTGAAAAATACACCGCGCAAACGTGTGTGGCGGTTCCTTCGCCGCTGGATTGTCCTCCTCGGTATCTGCTATCTGGTGATCTGCCTCGTGATGACTTTTCTCGAGAATCGGCTTGTCTTCTATCCAACGCCCGCATCGGCGGCCTGGAACGAACCGCCCGACCCGGCCATTCAAGACGTGTTCCTCAGGTCGCCGGAGGGCCGCAAGATCCACGCCTGGTGGTTGCCTCGCGGGCCGGACGCGCCGGTCTTGCTCCTCTGCCCCGGCAACGCCGGCAACCTCAGCGGCCGCGGGCAGACGATGCTCAAGATGGCGGAGCGGTTGAACGCGTCGGTCCTGATCTTCGACTACCCGGGCTACGGCAAGAGCGAGGGCAGCCCCAACGAAGCCGCTTGCTACGACGCCGGCGAGTCGGCCATCCGGTGGCTGCGCGACGAGAAGAATGTGCCGCCGGAGCGCGTGACCTTTTACGGCGA
Source organism: Gemmataceae bacterium (assembly GCA_036266155.1). Lineage (GTDB taxonomy): Bacteria > Planctomycetota > Planctomycetia > Gemmatales > Gemmataceae > SIAJ01. The sequence goes on from DATANR010000163.1 coordinate 2,568, forward strand.
ATCGCTCGGCGGCGGCGTGGCCACCGAATTGGCAACGCGCTATCCCTGCCGAGCGCTCGTGCTGGTCAAGACGTTCACGCTATTGCCAGCCGTCGCCAAGTCGCATTACTGGTGGCTGCCATGCCACTGGCTGATGTCGAATCGATTCGACACGGTGAAGAAGTTGCCGGCGATCCATTGTCCCGTGTTCATTGCCAGCGCGACGAATGACACGATCGTTCCATTTCATCACGGTGAAATGAATTTCGCCGCCGCCAACGAACCGAAGCGCTTCTTCCGCGACGAGGGCAGCGACCACAACGACCCGCTACCGGACGAGCTTTGGAGCGAATTGCATGATCTTCTGACGACGATCAAACCATAGCGTCTTCGCGGGGCAAATTCGACCGTTCTGACGCTAGAAATGAAATACACATTTCTTGGCGCAAAGTATGGTCAATCAATGTGATGCGACGGTTTTTTCAGGGAGAGATGGCCAACCCCGGTATGTGTTTGGCCATCTTACTTGGCCATCTCTGAATGACGTTGCGGTTACGTGGCCGAGTCGGGTATTTCGCGGGTGGTTTCTTCCGCGGAGGTTGTCATGTCCCGGCCGCTCAGTTTCGTTGCACTGGTCCTCCTGACGTCCATCGCCACGGCCGACGCCCCGCGGTTCCGCTTCACCAAGGGCGAGACGCTGGCCTACCACCTGGTCCAGACGACGAACATCACCGACACCGTGGTGGACGAGAAAACGAGCAAGCCAACCGTGACCGAGGTGTCAACAAAAGTCGATCTCATGCGGCAGTGGAAGGTCACGGACGTCGACGACAAAGGCGTCGCCACGCTGGAGCTGTCGATCACGTCGATGCGCTGGGAGCGGAAGGCGGGCAAGGAGGAAGACGTCTTCGATTCATCGAAGCCGGATGATTTGAACAAGAGCGAGATGGCCAAACACGTCGGCCCCGTGTTGGCGGTGCTGCGGATTGACAATCAGGGCAAACTCGTCGAAGTGAAAGAGAGCAAGGTCGGCCCGGCGGCTCGGTTCGCGGTCGAGTTGCCGTTCAAGATGACGCTGCCAGACGCGGAGGTGAAAGTCGGCGAATCGTGGGGCCGCACGTACACGATTCAACTCGACCCGCCGCTCGGCACGGGCGAGACGTACCCGGCCGGCCAGAAGTACACGGTAGAAGAGCCGAAGAGCGGGTTTCTCGTTGTCGGACTCGCAACCACGATCGGGAAGCTGCCAACACAAGCTGCCGATCAGATTCCGCTGCTGCCGATGATGCAGGAAGGGACATTGTTCTTTCACGCACCCACCGGCCGCTACTACGGCGCCCGGCTCAAGCTCGAACGCGAACTGAAGAACCATCAAGGCGAAGGCAGCTCGTACAAGTACACGAGCAATTACGTCGAGGATCTGGCGCCCGTGAAGTGAGAACGCGCCGCTTCGACACCATCAATGAACGTGCGGCATTCCGGCAGCGCTTCCACAAACGTTCGACCATACCGTTTGGTCAGCACGCGGGGGTCGAACAACACGACGATGCCGTGATCGGTTTTCGTGCGAATCAGCCGGCCAAATCCCTGCTTTAGCTTGATGACCGCCAACGGCACGGTGTAGTCGAAGAACGCGTTGCCCCCGTCGGCTTCGATTTTTTCGAGCCGGGCCTCGGTGAGCGGTCGGTCGGGCACGGCGAACGGCAACTTGGTGATGATCACATTCGCGAGCGCCTCTCCCTTCACGTCGACGCCCTGCCAGAAGCTGTCGACGCCAAAGAGAACGGCACGCGGCGTCGAGCGAAATTGCTCAACTAGTCGCGACGCATGCATTCCTTCGCCCTGACACATCAGCGGATAGCGATGCTCGTCGCACCATGACCGCAGGTGCTTGGCGGCACGCTGCAGGAACTGGTAGCTGGTGAACAAGACGAACGCCCGGCCGGCTGTGCGCTCGATGTACTCGGGCAGTTTCTCGAGGACCGCTTGTTCATACTTCGCTGGCACCGCGGATGGATCGGGCATTTCTCGGAACAAATGCAGTTCCACCTGTTCACGATAATTGAACGGACTCCCCAGTTGCAACGTTTCGGCGTTCGTGAACCCGAGCCGCTGCTGAGCATGCTTGAAGCCGGCCGAGCCGCCGGCGCTCAGTGTCGCGCTCGTCATCACGACGGTTGGCACCTTGGCATAGAGGTGCTTTTCCAACGATGGGCCGACCTCGATGGGAGCGCTCGACAACACGACGCGCTTGAAGCGTTCGCCGCGTGTTTCGACCCAATAGACCTGGCCGGCGAGTGACTGTTTCAGCCACTGATCGATCGACGCCACGAACTGACCGCACCGATCGCTCACGCTCGTCAGCTCGATCTTCTCTTCATCGGAATTGAGGTTCTTGGCGCAGCGGTCCAACTGGCTGGCAAGTTTGAGCAGTTCTTCCGACAGCACATTGGAAACGATCTCGGACTCGCGCACCCGCCCGGTGGCACGTGGACCTTGACGGTCCATCCAGTCACGCACGGATTGAAAGAACCGCTGCGAGGCTTGTCGTGTGTGTTCCAACTGGGCGATCGCGAGATCGTCACCGAACGTCGCGAGCAACCCCTTGTGCGTCCGCGACGCGAGTAGCTTGTTGAACAAGTACTCGACGCCGCCCTCGTTGACTTGAATGCCCAGATGGTCGGCCGCCACGTCTTCAAGCGTGTGCGCTTCATCGAAGATGACGACCTTGTAATCGGGAAGAAGGCTGGCGCCGTTTTGGCGCAGCGCCAGGTCGCTAAAGAACAGCGCGTGATTGACGACGAGGATGTGCGCGCCTTGCATGCCGCGGCGGGCGCGGAAGTAAAAGCACTCGGCGTGCTCCGGACAATTGCGGCCCAGGCAGTTGCCGTGCTCACTCTCCACCAGGTCCCAAACGGCGGGCTGCGGCACGAACGGCAAGTCGCTCTTGCTGCCGTCGGTGGTTCGCCGGGCCCATTTGCCAATCTGCACAAGCTGGTCGGCCGACTCGCGATCGCCAGCGAGCGTCAGCATGCGCTGCTGAGCGACGTGCAGCCGACGCTTGCTGAGGTAATTGGCGCGCCCCTTCACAAGAGCCGCACGAAACTCTTGCGGGATAACCGACTGCAAGAACGGAATGTCCTTGCGCAAAAGCTGCTCTTGCAAGCTGATCGTATGCGTCGAAATGACCACCCGGCATTTCTCGTCATCGAGAGCGGCTTGAATCGCTGGAACCAGATAGGCAAAGCTTTTGCCGACGCCCGTGCCCGCTTCGACCATCAAGTGGTGCTTGTTTGCGATCGCATCGGCCACGGCCTTGGCCATGTCGAGCTGTTCGCCGCGCGCTTCGAACTCGGGCCAGGTTTGAGCGACGGAGCCCCAAGGACCCAACACGGATGTGACGGCCATGAAGTGATTATCGCGGGCGGATCAAACAAGAACAGAGCCGCTTGCGGCGTAGCGGGCGCCACGCCGCAAGCGGCAATCGATCACCAGAACTTCACACGCCAGTAGTCGGCCGGACTCGACAGCTTGCCGTAGTACCAGTGCCCGTCTTCCCATTCGAGGACGACTTTCCGCCAGCCGAGGGGAACCTTCGGGAACGGATAGTACGGCCCGATGTACGGGAACGCATTGTACGGGTACGACTGCGGATAAGCGACGCGCGAGTAGTTGTTGTACGGCGCATAGGTCGGCCACGCGTACGGCGGCAAACGCGGGCCAGCCGGGTCGATCGGCCCCATCGCGGGCATGCCATTCAACGGCATCGGATCGCCACCAGGGAAGCCAGGCATCGCCATGGGGGGAGCACCCGGACCACCCGGACCACCCGGACCACCCGGAGCGGCCGTCGTCGCCGAGTACGGCGAGCCCGGACCGGGAATCGGCCCAATGCCACCCTCAACCTGACCGCCGGTCCGTTGAACCGGAGCAGCCGTGCCGACCTTCAGCGAGCTTTCGATCCGACGGATGCCGGGGACCTTTTTCATGGTCTCCAGAATCTCATCGTGCTGCTGCTCCGACATCACGGTTCCATTCAATTCGACCAACCCGCCTTGGCAGTTTATGTCGACCTTGGCGCCCTTCGCCACACCGGCGGAGCGGAGCTTATCGGCGACAGAGTCGGCGAGTTTCTGATTCGCGGCCTTGACGGCAGCGGTGTCGGCCCGTTCTTGGGCCAGGGCCGGACTGCCGGCCCAAATGCCGAATGCCGCGGCCAGCGAAAGTAGTTTGCGCACCGTCACGGGGACCTCCTTGTTTCCAATAGCGACGGCCATCGGTGAGTTCACGACCCTTTAGTTCGACCGGGTGGGGCGGGTAAGACGAGTGGCGACGGACAGTTGGTCCCCAACGGTTATCGGGGACGGTGGCAGAACCGCCACGACCGGCAGAATCGGCAAAGTCATCCGGGCCCTAACCTGCCCATTTGCCGAGAGTTGACACCCCAACGCAGCCCGCCTATCATGCAATTCTCGGATGGGCAATCGGCCGTCCATGCACCCATAGCTCAACTGGATAGAGCATCGGTCTACGGAACCGAAGGTTGAAGGTTCGAATCCTTCTGGGTGTATTCAGGGCCGCCACGACGCATGTCGAGCGGCCCTTTTTCGTTGACACCACCTGTATCACTTTTTCTGCGTGCAGGTCACCGCTCGAAATCGGCGCTCGCTTTCCGTTGCGCGGCCGCTATCCCACACGGGTATCGTCCGCGCCCGAGCGAATGCCGGGCGGATGGTCCAGCGCGGCGGCCATGACCAGCGCCTCCGCGATGAAATCCGCTAACACTTCTGCGTGCCAGTCGTCCAGCGCCCGAATGCGGGAAGCAAGTTCGGGCCGAATGACATTGAGCTGGGCGGCTAGCTGAGTCCGCAAGCTTTCGGCCGTCTCGGCTTGCAAGTGCAGGCCCTCGGACGCGCGAAGTACGAACATCAAATCGTCGAGGTGAGTTGTGACTACGCTCATGTCCCCTCCGGAAATGAAATGGGGACGGGATTTGCAAGGGGTGTGAATGGCGAAGGGGGCCCCTATCAAGCAGTATAGCTCGCGCGGATACGACATTGCCACGCGAATTCCGGGCATGCCGCCCCCCGCAAGTGTAACTCGCCAGATTTCCCTTCTTGCCCCAATTGTCATTGTGCTCGCCAGTAGTGCTTGCTTTCCTCCCCTGCCCGCGTTATGTCCGTGGCGTTCTCTGAGGCCGTGCCGTGGATACCGGACCGCTACTTGATCGCGTCCTTGATGACGAGGGGCTGACGGCCGGGCTCGACGCGGCGGCCGCCACTGAGTTGATCCGGGCGGTGAGTGCTTGCGTCCGCACGATGGCATCCACGGTAAAGGATGAAGCCATCGCCCGGCAACGGACGGACGAGCTTTGTCGGCAGGCCCGGCAAATTGCCAGCACGGCGCGAGCGAGTGCCGAACCCTTGCAGGTGATTCGACGACTCATTGGCACATGGACGGGTTGATTTTCATCGGAGCCACGAATGGCACGCACCAAATCCTCGCGCGGTTTTCTCGGCGCCCTCTTCGGCCGGAAGAAGAAAGCGCCAGCGCGAAAGAAGACATCCCTGCTCCGCAAGGTCACGTACATGCTGATCGCCCTATTCACGGGCGGCGGCAGCATCGCGGGCGCTTCGGAATACGACTGGATTCGCACCGTGTGGAATCTGCTCCGCGAGCGGATTCATGCGCCAACCGCCGCGCCTTCCGGAACGAGCGGCGTCGATGGTGACACGGGCGCCATTCGCGTCTACTTCACCCATCCCGAGAATCCGCCGGAACAGGCGGGCGACATCGCCCATGCCGTCGTCGGCTACATCGACGCCACCGAACAGACGCTGGACGTGGCCGCGTTCGAACTCGACAACCGCATCATCACCGATGCACTCGTGCGCGCCGTCCGTCGCGGCGTCCGCGTGCGCTGCGTTACGGAAACCAACTACATCGACGAAAGCGGGATCAAGGCGCTCCGGAGCGTCGGCGTGACGGTCATTGACGATAAGCGCGACGGCGCATTGATGCACAACAAGTTCATGGTCTTCGACCATAAGGCGGTCTGGACCGGGTCGATGAACTTCACGGAAAACTGTGCCTATCGCAACAACAACAACGGCGTCTACATCCCGGATGCGCATCTGGCGGAGAATTATGCGACCAAGTTCGCGTGGATGTTCGAGCAGCACAAATTCGGCGCCGCGCCGAACAAGACCGATCGCATTCCCAATCCGCTGTTGACGCTGGCGGACGGCACGCAGGTCGAAAACTATTTCTCCACTCATGACCACCCGGCAAACCACATTGTCAACACACTCAAACTTGCGAAGAAGTCGATTCACTTCCTGGCGTTCAGCTTCACGCACGAAGGGATTTCCACCGCAATGCTCGACAAACACGCGGCGGGTGTCGAGGTGTCGGGCGTGTTCGAAAAGACGCAGACCGCGGCGGGACATTCGGCTTTCTTCAAGATGCGTGACGCCCGTCTTCCCGTCTTTCTCGACGGCAACCCGCGTAACATGCATCACAAGGTTATCATCATCGATAGCGAGATCCTGATCGTCGGCTCCTTCAACTTCAGCGATAGTGCCGACAAATCCAACGACGAGAACTTGCTGATCATCTACAACCGAGGCGTCTGCGCGAAGTTCGAAGAGGAATTTCAGAAGGTGCTCAAGATCGCACGTGAAGCAAATCCCTGATCGGCGTGAATCCGTAAACTGTCAGGCGTCTACTCGGCAACCTTCCTCATCGAAGCCATGCCATGCGCCTTTCAATCGCAATCTGCTTGTTGGCCGCCTGCACCGTTGTCGCCGCACCGCAGAAAGACGATTTGCCGAACGGCGCCGTGGGCCGATTGGGAACCGCCGTGACGCCGGCGAAGGATGGCCCCACCGTTGGCGACGTGACCGCCCTGCTCTTTCTCGGTGACAATACTCTCTTCGTCGGCACGAACGGCGGTTGGAAGACCTGGGACCTACAGAAACGTCAGCCACGGCAGGCCAGCCTCATTGGCGGCCCCACCTTTGCCGTCGCACGCGATGCACATCGCGTCTTGGTGGGATCCGCGCACAAGCTGCATTCAATCGAGCCAGTGGAATCCGCGATGGCGGAGCCGGCCCAGTCCTGGGATGCCGCGTCGGCCGAGGTTCGAGCCCTTGCGGTTTCCGGCGGCAGCCAACGGGTTGTCTATACGAATGGCGATCGAACGCTTGCGCTTCTCGATCTGAAGCAAGGGTCAACGCCGGGCAAGATCGAAATCCCCGCTGCACCGCTCGCGGCCGCATTGACGGCAAACGGCCGGATCCTCGCCGTGGTCACCCGCGACGGCGCGGCCAGAATCTATTCGCTCACCGCGAATGGCAACGTCGAACCGCTGTGGCTCAAGCGCATCGCACGATCCGAACGCACCGCCCTGCAGTTTACCACGGACGGCCGACTTCTTGCAGTTGCATCCGCGGGTCGCGTCATGGTCATGGAAAGCTCAACGGGTCGTCCCCTCGTGAACCTCGAGCGCAAATTCGGCGAGGGCGACGTGCGTGCACTGGCGTTCTCGCCCGATGGTCGCATGCTTGCCGTTGTCAGCGCCGGCCCCGATCCCGTGGTCCGCGTCTGGGCCATCAACACCGGCTCGGAATTGATCACGTTCAACGGACATCGGGGTGACTTGAATTCGGTCGCCTTCGCACCCGACGGCAGAACCCTAGCCACCGGTGGTTCCGATCAAGTCGTCTATCTTTGGAGAGCGCCGGCGCCACCTGCGGACGGCAAATCCATCAGCGCTGCCGACGCGTGGGACACGCTCGACGCGCTTGAGGCGGTCGATGCCCATCGAGCGACGGGGGCTCTTCTCGAAGACCCCAAGACGGCAGTGGAAGCAATTGGGACGGGATTCCGCAATATGGTCGGCGAGCGTGCCAAGATCAAACGTTGGATTGCCGAATTGGACCACGATGAGTTCCGCGTGCGCGAAACGGCACGCCGCGGGCTGATCAAGGCTGGACTTCGTGCGGCCGCCGCACTCAACGATCCCGATCGCAAGAAGCTGCAAGCCGAAGGCGAGCAACGTGTGCGCGTGATCCTGGAGGCAATGGAAGCTCAGGGCCTCCGCATCCCCGAGAGCGGCCTATATGGCGAAGACCTGCGTTCGGTGCGTGCCGTACGCGCTCTCGAACAGATTGGCGGCAAGGACGCACGCGAGGTGTTGGTTGAGGCAGCGCGAGGACCCAAGGACGGGCGACTCGCCAAAGAAGCGAAGGCAGCGTTAGAAGTTTGGCCGAATGATCGCTGACACTCAGCCGGCGGCTTGTCGGCGTTCGTCCTCGAGCCGATTCAACTTGTTGTAAAGCGTTTTCAGACTGATCCCGAGTTCCTTGGCGGTTGTTGGCTTGTTGCCGCCGTTCTTCTCCAGTGTGCGGAGAATGTGCTCCATCTCGATGTCGTGCAAGGTTCGCGTGCCGGCCGCCGGAGGCATGGGCAGAATCGCGGGGACCGCCTGAGGAATCGCTGTAGCAACCCGCGTCGAGGCCGTGCGCAAGCGAACATTTTGCGGCAGATGTGCCGGTGTAATTAGTCCGCCGCCGGCCACGATGTACGCGTATTCCATGGCATTGGCGAGTTCGCGGACGTTGCCTTTCCAATCTGACTCCACCATGACGGCGATCGCTTCGGGCGTGAGCAGCCCTTCTACCTGATCCAGGGGCCGTTTCGCCGTGCGGGCGAGCAAGTGCCGGGCAAGCGACGCAATATCGGCCTTGCGCTCGCGCAGGGGCGGCAGGTGGATTTCGAATGTGTTGAGCCGGTAAATCAAGTCTTCGCGAAATTCTTCCTCAGCAATCATCTTCCGCAGGTCGCGGTTGGTCGCGCAAATCACGCGGACATCTGAGCGTAATGGCTCCGTGTCACCGATGCGATTGATTTCGCCGGACTCGAGGAAGCGAAGCAACTTGACCTGAATGTTTTTGTCGAGCTCACCGAGTTCGTCGAGAAACAGCGTGCCGCCGTTGGCGACTTCGAAGAAGCCCTTGTGATCGCGATCGGCCCCCGTGAAGGCGCCCTTGCGATGGCCGAAAAGCTGACTCTCGACCAACGTCGGCGACAGCGCGCCGCAATTCACCGGAACGAACGGCATGTCGGCGCGCTTGCTGAGCTGATAAATCGTCCGCGCGACCACGTCCTTGCCGGTGCCCGTCTCGCCCTGGATCAACACCGTCGCGTCGGTCGGTGCGATCGTGGCGATGAGCCGCTGAACCGTCTGCATGGCGGGCGAATCGCCAATGAGCCGATTCGATCCCTCGGCGGCCTGAATGCGCGTCTGCAGCGCGATGTTCTTGTGCTTCAGCTTACGCCGTTCGACGATCTTGAGCAGGATTGCTTCGATTTCGACCAGCTTGCAGGGCTTTTCGATGTAGTCGAATGCACCGAGCCGCATAGCCTCGACGGCGGTTTCCTTGCTCGAATACCCCGTCATCATGACCGCTTCGGTATCCGGGGCCAATTGCTTGAGGCGTTCGAGCACCTGGATGCCGGTCATGTCGGGCATCTTGAGATCGAGGATCGCCGCGTCGAAGGTGGATTTCTCCATGACCCTCAGGGCCGACCGGCCATCCGGGCAGACCGTCACTTCGTGGCCGAGGCGCGGCAGCTCGGAGCGCATCAGCTCCTGCAGCGATACCTCGTCGTCCACGAACAGGACGCGCAAGCTATTAGGCGGCGTGGCCAATTCCATCCTCCGTCTTGATCGCGGCCGACTTCCTTGCCGGCCCGAATGGCAGGATGCCTTGACGGTCATCCTGCGCCAGCGCGGGAGTGAGCGGCACCCGCACCGTGAACGTACTTCCTTGACCGGGCCCGGCGCTTGCCACTCGAATGTCGCCGCCATGTTGCGCGACGATGTGGTGGCTAATAAAGAGCCCGAGCCCCGTCCCCTTGCCCGTGCGACTCCGTGTGTAGAACGGTTCGAAGATGTTCTCCAAGACATCCGGAGACATCCCGCACCCGGTGTCCGTGAACATCAATTCGGCGGTCGATCCCAGAGCCTTCAACGTGATCGTCAGCACGCCGCCTTCTTCCATGCTCTCCAACGAGTTCACAACGAGATTCAGCACAACAGACTTGATGTCCTCGCCGCAGACCCCCGCAACGACTCGGCTATATGGCTGGAAGATGATTCTCTTCCCGCGGCACGATTGCAGGTGTTGTGAAATCTCCAGCACGCTCTGAACCAGTTCGGCCAGGTCGGTCGGCTCGCGGCGGCGCTCACCGACGCGACTGAATTCGAGCAAGCGGCTTGTGATTCCTTTGCAGCGAAAGGCCTCCTGCTGAATCATCCGCAGGTATTTCTGAATGACGTCCGTTTCATGTGGATTGCGTGCAAGATAGTCGGCCAATCGCGATTGCAATGCTTCAGAGCAAAAGGCAATGCTCGCAAGTGGATTGTTAATCTCGTGCGCCACTCCGGCGGCTAGGAAGCCGACGCTGACCATCCGTTCGGAACGGACCAGTTGCCGACTGCGCTCATCGACCTGATGTTCAAGATCGCGATAAACGTCATGCAGCTTGACTGTCATCCCATTGAACGCGACCGCCAAATCCTCGAGTTCATCGCCGGACTTCAGGTCGATCGGCTGCGTGAAGTCGCCATCGGTCACACGACGTACGCCGGCTTGCAGGTCCTTGATCGGCTTGAACACCCAGCCGGAGAACAAGCTCACTAGCGTCATCACGAGCAGAAGCGCCACACCGGTGGCGACGCTCACCATCACGGTCGCCCGGCGATGATCGTGCTTCGCCCGCGTGATGCGCTTGTACATGTCCTGCGCGACTTCGATGCGCAAATCGTCGATGTCCTTCAGCAGCGATTGATGCTGTTTCACAACGGCTTCATCGGAGGCAAGCGGCCGGCTGATCGGCGCCGCTTGCGGGGCGGCAAACTGATCGATCGCCGCCTCCAAGTCCTTGAACGTCTGCTCCATATGAGCAATGAGTTGCGTGACCTGGTACGGATCGGGATCGAGGCCGCGGCGGACGGTTTCGTCGAACGCGGCCTTGTACTTCGCGAATACGGACTTGACCTGCTCCAGCTTTTGCTTGGCCCGCCGCACGGCGCTTGTCTGGGCTTCGCCGGGGATTTCCGGCAACTGCGCATCTTCTTTGGCTGGCTTCGGAGTAGCGGCCGTGGGCTCGGCGAGAATGGCGACGGCGTCCGGCTTAAGCTCATCGAGGACCAGCAACTCGGCGAGTTTGCTGTCCGTCGTCTTCATCGTGTTCATGTACGACGTCAGACCGTACGCCGTCCCGGCGATCAGCGCGCCCACGCACCCGACCATGAGGCCGAGACCGAGCAACAGCTTGTTGCGCAGACGCCATCGACGGGCCACCGCGAACCTCCTTGTTCGGGGTGTCGTGCCGGTTCGTAGTCGCTACCCCCGGTTCGACGGAGGGGAGCGTACCAGAAGATTTCTTACAATGGGAGGGCAACTTTTACCGAGACGGCTCGGTCATTCTTACCACGGCTTGGGTTACAAGTTCCCTGTCTTCGCCGACTTGCCTTGATAACCAGTCGCTTGCCAGCTCCCCGCGTCCATTCGACAATAGCCCGACGATCTGGGAGACCAAATGGAAGAAGTGGCCGCGTTCGGCCTGCTGTGCTTCGTGTCGCTGTTCGCCGTCGTCGAGCCGCTCGGCCTCATTCCCATCTTCATTGGGATGACCGGCAGCCGGGCGCCGGCGGCACAGCGCAATGTCGCACGCCGCGCCTGCATCGTCGCCTTCATGACGCTCTTCATTTTTGCACTGACGGGTCAGCTTATCTTTCGCTTCTTCGGCATCTCGGTCGACAGCATGAAGGTCGTCGGCGGTATCATCTTCTTCCTGATCGGCTATGAAATGCTGCAGGCGCGACACAGTAAGACCGCGGTCGACGATGGGCACGGGCACGTGACCGACCCGGATAGCGATGTCGCTTTGACGCCGCTCGGAATTCCCATGATCGCCGGCCCCGGCGCGATCACCAGCGTCATCGTGCGTTGGAACGAGGCCGACACGATGGCGAAGCAGGTGGCCGTCCTCGTCGCGATCGTTGCCGTGATGATCGTGACCCTCGTCCTACTCCTGAGCGCCCGCCGCGTCGCGCGATTCCTGGGCGAGAGCGGCAACCGCGTCCTCTTGCGCCTCATGGGCCTCATCACCATGGTCATCGCCGTCGAATTGTTCTTTGGCGGGCTCACGCCGATCGTGCAGAAAATGTGGAAGCCTGCATGACGCTTGACACTCAAACGTCGATCAGACAGCAGAGATGGCCAAGAGATGGCCAAGCAGATACCGGGGTTGGCCATCTCTGGTCGCAAAAACAGCACTTAATTGACAGCTCCATATCGACTTGCGACGAAAAAACACGATTTCACTTCTAGCGCCAGAAGCCAGTAATTGCTCGCCCAAGAAGTGCAATTCGTTTCACATTCACGCGCGCTGGAGGTGAAAAATGGCCACTTCCGGCCGCACGCCGAAACGAAAGCGCCAGCCGTAGCCGACGCCCTTGTTGACATAAACCGGCGTGTTGCCATGTCGGCACATGCCGGCCGGCAGTCGGCGTGCCTTTTTGCCGATGAACAACCGGCCGACGCCCGGCCAGTTCACCTGCCCGCCATGCGTATGGCCGCTGAGCATCAGGTCGCAGCGCTCGTTGCCGAGTTGATCCACGCTCAAGGGATTGTGGGCTAACACAACGCGCGGCAAGTTTGGGTGAAGCCCTTGTAACGCGCCGACGGGGTCGGACACGCCCGACCAAAGATCATCAACGCCCGCGATCTGGAACGGAACGCCAGCGTGATCCAATGTCATGGATTCGTTGCGCAGAACGCGGATGCCTTGAGCGGAAAGCGCATCGGCCACTGCCTGATGCAGGCCACGGTAACGGCGCCAGCCCAACGCATTGCGCACGGAAAAGTCATGATTGCCGAGCACCGCATACACACCCAGCGGCGCCCGCAAAGCCCCCAACTCGCGAGCGACGTCGTCAACGTGCCGATAGCCCTTGTGCACAAAGTCGCCCGTCAGTGCGATTAAGTCCGGCTTGTGCCCGAGCGTCCGATCCACAACTTCCGCGAGGTAATGTCGCGGCAAGTGCTCGCCGCCGTGGAAATCCGTCAAATGCGCGATCCGCAGGCCTTCGTGTTCGGGCGGCAAGTCACTGACGGGTAAGCGAAGCTCATTGGATTCGAGCCAAGTCGGTTCGATCAGATGGCCATAACTCAAGCGCGCCCACATGCGGCCCAACCAACGCGCCGATTGCGCGCCCGTCGGGCCCGCCAACGGCACTGGCTTGTTGCGGTGCGGCATGTGTAAACGTCGCGGGCGGGTCGGAAAAACAAAACGCCCGGCCCCACACTATAGGTTGGCGACCGGCCGCGGATCAACCATTTACTTCACGACGCCGCTCAATCGTCGTCGTCGCCAAATTCCTCTTCTTCCTCGTCGTCGTCATCGTCGTCCTCGTCATCATCGAGGTCGTCGTCGCCGAACTCCTCGTCCTCGAACTCCTCATCGTCGTCGAGGTCGTCGTCCAGTTCGTCGTCGTCGAAATCATCGTCGTCGTCGAAGTCATCATCGTCGTCATCGTCGTCGAGATCGCCGAAGTCATCGTCTTCGTCGTCCTCGTCATCATCGTCGGCGTCCTCTTCGTCGTCCGCCGGCGCCTCGTCTTCTTCTTCGTCGCGGGCGTCCCAAAGCGGGGCGATCCCGTCCGGCAGAAGCCACGGGTCGGTCGCCGGGCCGTCGCCCTCGGCTAGGACGGCCGTGAGGATCTCGGTTCGGCCGGTCATTGGGAAGTCCTCATGTCGGGGTGCAAAAACCGTGGTTTCATTGGCTATCGGTATCCGTCGGCTGAAACTCCAGCAAGAGAGCAGGCACCAAATTGCCCACTTTTTTTCCGATCGTCAATCGGCCCGATCCATTGGCGGCGCAAATAGTTTACGCCCACGAAGTCGAACCCCAATCGTAGACGCTTCTTAGTAACCGCTCCCGAGCGTGTCAAGCGGGCCTGGCAAAACCTTTTTGCCCATCGTGTCGGCCATGTTATTAACACTCCGAACTGCCCGTTGTCCATGCGAAAATCGTTCGCATCATGGCCCTATGACCGACGAAAACGCCATGATCGTTGTACCGCAGCGGGCCGCCGACCGCGGGCCGTTCTATACGGAAACGCCGCCGGAACTCAAAAGCGGCCTGCCCTACCCTGGCCCGGTTGCCGAGCCCTGGAACGCGGCCACCGCGTTCTTGTTCGTCGCCATTGTGGTGTATTGGGTCGTGCGCCTGCGCGGGAGGCTGAAAAACTATCCGTTCCTCGCCGTCGCCCTGCCCATCCTGTTCGTCGGCGGCGTCGGCGGCACTCTCTACCACGGTCTCCGCAATTGGTCCGGCTTTTTCTGGATGGATGTGATCCCGATCTACTTCCTCGGCCTGATCGTGAGCGTCTACTGGTGGATCCGGCTCGGCCCGCGCATCAGCCATCTCGTTACCATGATCGCGGTCATGGTCTTGCTGATGATGCTCGGCCAATGGCAGCTGCCGACCATGTGGGCCATTCAACTTTCGTATGCGATGCTGGCCCTGCTCGTGCTGATTCCGCTGGGCCTGGTCCTGTTCCGCACCCGTTGCCGCCACGCCGGCTGGGTGGCAACATCGCTGATCTCCTTCGGCATCGCGTGGTTCTTCCGCATCGCCGACACCTGGGAACCACCGCTCCTTCCCATGGGCACCCACTGGCTCTGGCACACGTTCGGAGCGCTGACGACTTTTTCGCTCAGCGAGTACGTGTATCGGATTGAGGGGGTGAGCTTGAAGCGGGCAAGGAAATGAGTGGCCGATTCGTTGCATTGCACGCGCGGATTCCTCTGGCGGCGCGCCATCCACCCGGGACCAAGCGAATTCCACTTTGCTGGAATCACCCTACCTTTTTTTGCCCGAAGCAGCGGCCATGCTTGCCACATTCTATTGCATCAGCGCCTGGCTGCCGTCGCACGTGCATTAGCATGCAACTCGGCCCAATCGGATAAAATCACATGGCCTCCGCATTTTTCTTGACTTGGCAGACGCCACTTGGGATCATTTACCCGGTGTGGATCAGGATTGCACTCGAAGCATCCATAGCAATGACGCTACCGGTGCGATCTCTGCCCAAAGACTGGATGAATACCGCGGCCGTTGCCGCCCCATGTTTTTCCAATTGCGGGGAGTCGATCCAAAAAACTGGTTAGTGTATATTCAACACCCACAAGAACCCTTCCATGCCCAGCCACGACCCAAGCTTAGATACTAATCCTCCCTTGGCCCTTTCTGCAGCAGAACTAAAGATTCTTGATCTGCTTGATGTCAAGGTCTATGTCAAAGACCTGAATAGCCGATTCACCTACATGAATTCTCGGTGCCTGCAGAATATGCGGGTGAATTCCCTTGCAGAAGTGATTGGGAAGACTGACGCCGACTTTTTTACTGCGGACTTGGCCGCACAGCAGCGACAGGACGAAATAGACGTAATGACTACGGGGAAGCCGAAGGACAAACTTGAATGTGAGCAATGGGGGGATAAGCGACAAACATGGGTGCTAACCTCAAAGGTTCCTTTGCGGGGCCCCGATGGGACGATTATCGGCGTCGTCGGGACCTCCAAAGACGTGACGGATTTTGAAAACAAAGCTCTTGCATACGAGTTTCTGTTGGATCAGATTCCGGACCCAATGTGGGTAAAGAACGCAGACCTTAAATTCGTCTTTGTGAACGCGGCGTTGGCCAAGCTATTGGGCAAGGAAAAAAAAGAAATCCATAATAAGACCGACCAGGATCATTTGACGATCCAACAAGAAATTGATCAATTCAGACGGGACGATCTAGCAGTATTGTCAACAGGTAAGACTCTGCGCAAGATCGAGAAGATTACCACACGCGATTCCCAAGTCCGCACGATAGAGACTCAAAAGGTTCGGTTGCCGGGTCCAGATGCTCCCGCAGAGTCAAAGTACCAGGTACTTGGCATCGCCAGAGATGTTACGGAGCAGATTCGAGCACAACGCGCCCTTCAAGACGAGAGGCAAGCTCGCACAATTGCGCACGCACTAAACGGATGGATTGCGGTTATGGAGGGGTCTTGGTTTTGCCTCAAGTTGACCCACGGCGA
>DATANR010000164.1:0-3913 GCA_036266155.1 Gemmataceae bacterium
CCCCCCCCCCCCCCCCCCCCCCCACTCCGCACTCTCCGCCCAAAAACACTCGCCGCTCGACGAGCCGCCATTGTCGCCCATGATGGACACGCGCGATTTGCTCGTCGACCCGCTTGATCGTTTTCTGCACGACTTCAACGACAAGACGCGGCTCAACCGCACCATCCTCGACCATCTGCTGCATCAGACGTTTGCCGACTCGCCAAGCGCCGCGGAGCCGGAAAGCGATCTTATCCTGGAGCCGGACCCGGACGAAGCGACCGTGGCCGCCGTGTTGGGACGATATGGCTTCCGCGATGTGCCTGCTGCCTGGCGCAACTTGACGCGCCTCGCACAGGAACAACGCTTCCTCTCGACACGCCGTTGCCGGCACTTCCTCGCCAACATCGCCCCGCAACTCCTCCGCGCCGTCGCCAGCACGACCGATCCGGACATCGCGCTCAACAACCTCGAACAAGTGACGGCGACTCTAGGCGGCAAGGCCGTGCTGTACGAACTGTTCAGCTTCAACCCGCCGTCGCTCAAGCTGTACGTCGATCTCTGCGATAGCCCATTCTTGTCGCAGATGCTCATCAACAATCCGGGCATGATCGATGACTTGATCGACAGCCTGATCCTGAATCGCCCACGCGACCGGGCCGATCTGAATGCGGAACTCGCGGAGCTGTTGCGCGGCGCCGGCGCGCCGGACGCGGTCGAATCCATTCGGCACAGCTTCCAGGACAAGGAAATCCTGCGAATCGCTGTGCGCGATTTACTTGGCAAGGAAGACATCCGAGCGGTGACGGCCGCACTCAGTGATGTGGCCGAGGCGCTCCTCGGCGAAGTCGCAGCCCGCGAAGAAGCCGCCATGCGTGAGCGTTTCGGTGACGGCGGGCCACACGCGATCCTCGCGCTCGGCAAGCTTGGCGGACGCGAGATGAGTTATCACAGCGATCTCGACCTGGTCATCGTCTACGCCTGCGAGGGGCAAACCGCCGGGCCGAAGCCTCTCGATCGTTACGAATACTTCACCGAATACGCACGCCGGCTCATCAAGACCTTGAGTCAACATGGCCCGCTTGGCCGACTTTACGAAGTCGACATGCGCCTCCGCCCGACGGGGCAAAGCGGCAGCCTTGTGGTACCGCTCGGCGAGTTCAAGCGTTATTTCGCCGACGGCAGCGCCCAGATCTGGGAGCGCCAGTCATTGACGCGGGCTCGTCCCGTCTACGGCGATCAGGGATTCGTCAACGAGGCCATGGTCGCGGTGCGCTCCGCCATGCTCGCGGTCCCCTGGAAAGCCGACCTCGCCACGGAAATCCGCGCCATGCGCGCGCGTCTCGAATCGTCCGCGTCGCCGCGCAGTTTGAAACGCGGGCCCGGCGGGATGACCGACGTCGAGTTCCTGATCCAGGCGTTTCAATTGCGCCATGGCAAAGACCTGCCGGACATTTGCCGAACCAACACGTGGGACTGCCTGGATGCGCTCCACGCAGGGCATCTGTTAACCGACGCGGATCACCGCACGTTGTCGGACGGCTACTCGCTTCATCGCTTCGCCGAAGCCCGACTGCGGATCGTAACCAACCGGCCGCTGAATGAATATCCAGAGAATCCCAGCGACCTGGAAAAACTGGCCCGACGCATGGGCCTCGTCAACGACGACCGCCGTACCGCCGGCGAACGGTTCTTGCACGAATTGGAGCGGCACGCCAAGGCCGTGCGCGCGGCATTCGATCGGCTGGTGCATGCGTAGGTGCCGATCTTGATTGCGAGTGGCTTTGCAACGAATCCGCCGGGTGAAACGAATTGAAACAGATCATGCGCGAATGCGGCACGCACGGCACCATTTCTGGGGGGTCTATTGCGCTAGTATTTTGCGCTGTGCGTTTTTAGCCCATCTCCTTTGTTGCTAATAACATGTGTCCAACAAACCGAGCAGAGATTGCCAACCATAGGGAGGGGATGGCAATCTTAGTTGGCAATCTCTCCCCTCGCCCCCTCCGTTGACCCCTCCCCTCGTCCGCGGTAGCCTACACCTATCCCGCTCTTTCACCTCCGACCTGACCGGGAGCGTGTCATGATCCGCCTCGACGCCCCGAAGCCGGCTTCTTTGTGCGATGCGCCGACGCGTCGCGATTTCATTCATGCGGGTTCGCTCGCCGGCCTGGGATTGACGTTGCCGGGCTATCTACGCGCGAAGGAATCGGCAGGCGCGAAGGACTCCGACGTCAATTGCATCATGCTCTTCCTGCTTGGCGGGCCGAGTCACATCGACACCTGGGACATGAAGCCGAAGGCGCCGGCCGAAGTGCGTGGGCCGTTCCAGCCGATCAAGACGAGCGCGTCGGGGATCGAGATCAGCGAGATTTTCCCGAAGATGGCGAAGCACGCCGACAAGTATTCGTTGGTGCGCTCGGTCTACCACACGGCCACGGCCGTCCACGACACCGGGCATCAGATGATGCAGACCGGCCGGCTTTTTACCGGCGGCATCGAGCATCCGCACTTAGGCAGCAGCCTGGGCTATCTGAAAGGCGGTCGCGGTGAACTGCCCGCCCACGTGTTGCTGCCGCGGCCGATGGGCCGAACCGGCGGCAACCTGCCGCACGGGCAGACGGCCGGCTTCCTCGGCAAGAACTTTGATCCCTTCGTGCTCAACGCCGACCCGTCGACGCCGGGCTTCAAGGTGCCGGACCTGCTGCCGCCGGATTACATCAACGCGGTGCGTGCCGAACGCCGGCAAAAGCTCCGCGACGCGGTCGACGGAGCGTTGGACTCGTTCGAGAACAACGCGGCCGCCAAGCAACTCGATGACAATTTCAATCTCGCCTATCGACTGATGTCGAGCCCAAAGGCACGCGAGGCGTTTGCCATCGAGAAAGAGCCGGACACGGTCCGCGATCGCTATGGCCGGACGCGCTTCGGCCAGTGCTGCCTGATGGCGCGCCGGCTCATCGAGGCGGGCGTGCGCTTCGTCACGGTGAACATGTTCGAGACGGTCTTCGACGAGATCACGTGGGACATCCACGGCTCGAAGCCGTTCACGGACATTCAGGAAATGTCCAAGCTGGTCGCGCCAAACTTCGATCAGGCGTACTCGACATTGCTCGAAGAGCTTCAAGAACGCGGCCTGCTCTCGAACACAATGGTCCTCGCGATGGGCGAGTTCGGTCGCACACCGAAGGTCAATCCCGCGGGCGGCCGCGACCATCACCCCGGCGTGTGGACGATCTTGATGGGTGGCGGACCGATCAAGGGCGGCCGAGTTGTCGGCGAGTCCGACGAGTTGGGTTACGCTCCGAAGAGCCGGCCGGTCACGCCGGGCGAGGTCGCGGCGACCGTCTACCGCGGACTCGGACTCGACCCGCACAAGGACCTGCCTGGACCGCAAGGCCGGCCGATTCCGCTGGCCGATTACAGTTTGCAACCGATCAAGGAGCTGTTCTGATGCCGCGCCGCGAACGCGACGACGATGACGATTTTGACCGTGACGACCGTCGGCCGGCCCGGCGCCGTGACGACGACATCGACGATTACGACGACATCCCAGCAGGCCGCCGACGCCCGCCACGCAAGAGCGGCGATGGCATGGCTCATTTGATTCCGTTTCGCAACGGCTGGGCGCTCGCCGCATACTACTGCGGCATCTTCGGGCTGATCCCCATCGTCGGCTTTCTGCTGGGCATCGTCGCGTTCATCCTCGGAATCATCGGCTTCGTGCGAGCCCGGAAGAACCCGAATGCGCATGGTACTGGCCACGCGATCGCGGGAATCATACTCGGCCCGATCGACATCGTGATCTGGCCGATCTTGTGGATCTATGTGTTCGACAACTTGACCAAGGGTTGAGAGTTAGGTGGAGGGGATCGATGCCTGCACTGCTTGCCGACGACGAGATTCGTGGCCTGGACACGCTGCCCCCCGATGC
>DATANR010000165.1:0-37054 GCA_036266155.1 Gemmataceae bacterium
CGTAAGCCCGACGTGTTTGACGCTGGCACGTCGGGCTTACGCCTCGACGCTCGCCAAGAACGCGTTGCAGAGGATTTGACTAATCGCCGTTTGTGGTACTTGGCATGGCGTCGCCTTGTAAGTGCTTTCGGGCCGTGGCGAAGGTATCGAGCGAACGCTTGAGATCGGTGTCCAATCCCGAGAGGTCTTCCTGGGCGCTCCGCACGCGTAACGCCATGTCGTCGAGAATTGCGCGCCAGCCGACGAGATTGTCCTCAAGTCGGTTCAATGCCGCGGCGCAGGACTTTTCGGCGGACGAAGCCGTGACATGATCGCTCGCAAGCAAGGCGTCGTCGCGATCGAGCGCGGCCAGCGCCTCGCGAACGGAGCGCTGGACCTCGTCGAGGAACTCGGTCGATGGGGAAAGCTCGGGCATGACGATCCGCGAGTGGGACGGTGGGCAGTCGCGAAATAGCCAGTCCCGGCGAGTTAGGCAAGCCGGATTTCCGGCAGTTTATCCTTGCGGCTTCGCTCGCAAGACGGTATTCCCGCCCGTCGGTCCTGGGGGAAGGACCGTCGCGCGCCATCGATTCGCCGGGGTCTCACGGAAGGGGGAACGACCGTGTACGTCGCTTGTTCATCGCTTTGCTTTAGCCGCTTGCCACTCGCTCACGCGTTGCACGCGATCAGCGAACTCAACTTTCAAAAGGTCGATCTGGCGATCCACGAGTCCGGTCCGCACCTGAAGCCGTCCGACGTCCTCGCCGACGTGAATCGCTGCGCCAACCTGTTGCGCAAGTCCAACGTTGCCTTCGCCGCGTTTCACGTTCGAATTGAAACGACGGACACCGACGCTTATCGCGATCAACTGCGGGCGGTCTGCCGACTGGGCCGGCTCCTCGCGACACCACTGGTCAACATTCCGGCAGCGCCGATTAGTTCCGATTTCGACGCGGAAGTCATGCGCTTAACCAGTCTGACGCGGCTGGCGGAAAAAGAGGGCGTGATTCTCACCGTGGAAACACACGGCGAAACGCTGACAGCCGACCCAGCCAAAACCGCCGAGTTGTGTCGGCAGGTGCCTAACCTCGGTCTGACTCTCGACCCGAGCCATTACATGGTCGGCGCCCATCCCGCCGCCAATTACGACGATTTGTTTCCCTACGTCCGGCACGTTCGCCTGCGCGACACGGCCGCCGACCGCTTGCAAGTACGCGTGGGCCAGGGCCAGGTCGAATACGGACGCATCATCAGCCACCTCACGCGCGAGCACTACGAACGGGCGCTCTGCGTCGATATCCGCGACAATCCGACTCCCGAATACGCGATGGAGCCGGAAGTGCGCAAGCTGAAGTTTTTGCTCGAGAGCATGGTCTAACCGGTTCTTCTCCCCCTCCCCGTTTCGGGGAGGGGTTGGAGGAGAGGTCTTCGCCGGCCGCGCTCGCGGCGCCCACTCGGCCAATTTGCAATTCATCAATCGACGAAATCCAATTTGTTCACCTGTTCCAACAATTGCTTGAATCCGGGCCGGGTGACTTGTTCGCAATTTGCCATAAAAAACAGCTTGACAAGTGCGCGCAAAACAGCGACAGATGGAAGGGTAGGTCTGGCGCGCAATTGGGGCGGGCTGAGCCCGGCCCGGGGACTCTGGTAAGGAAATGGTGCCGCATGCTGCATTTCTCGTGTGACCTGTGCGGAAAAGACCTGACGGAAGGCGGCGATGGCCGATTCGTGGTACGCATGGAGGTCTTTGCCGCTCACGATCCCGCCCAACTGGTGGACGACGATCTGTCGGACGATCAACTCGAAGCGATCGGGCAACTTTTGCGCGACGAGGATGACGTCGATTTGGAACCCGCGCCCACGTTCAAGAAACTCCAGTACGATCTGTGCTCCGGTTGTCACAAGAAGTTCCTCGCGGACCCGCTGAACCGCGAGAGCCAGAAGTTCGACTTCAGCGAAAACTAATTCGCCCCTGAAGCCGCATCCATGATTCGCACCCTGTCAGCTTTGTTGGCGCTGGCGATTGTTCCCAACGCCTTGGGACAGATCATTCGCCCAGCGCCCGGCCGGCCGGCCGGCGTGATCGCTCCGCCAGCCCTGCCAATACCCGGATCATTGACGCCGCCCGGCTTTACGCCGGCGCGGCCGCTGCCGCGACCCTATCTCGCGCCCAACCCGTATTTCAACTCGTGGGGCTTCGCGCCGTACTGGCCGGCATGGTACGACTCTGAGCCGCCGGCCAGCGCCAATCTCGTCCCCATCCCGGTCCCCACGCTCCCGGCGCCGATGCCGGTCGTGCCCCCGCCGGTTCCGGAACTGCGTGCCCGCTTGACGCTCACGGTTCCGAACGGCGCCACGGTTTGGTTGGCCGGCAAGGAGGTGGATGCGAACGTGACGCCGCTGATCCTGGAGTCGCCCGTCTTGCAGTCGGGGCAGTCGTACACATTCAACGTGAAAGTCACTTGGCGCGTGAGCAACAAGGAGACAGAAGAGCGGGCTCGCGCCGTGACGGTCGAGGCGGGCGAGAGCAAGAGCCTGGCGTATTTTCGGTAACGTCAGTCGCCTCGGGCGTGCGTCTCAGCATAGTTCGCCTCTTCAACGGAGAAGTCCAGGCCGAACCGCTTCTCGACCGCTCGGCCGATGATGGCGCCCAGCGCGTAAACGATGGCGATCAACGCGATCTGACACCAGATCAGAATGCCGAAGTCAAACGCGCCGGGCAACATTTGCTGCGTCAGCATCCCGGTCCCCAAGACAATCAATCCGAGCCCGATGCCCATCTTTTCGCAGGCCTTGCGGAGCAATTCCCCGGACAGATGGCGACGCAGTTCGTTCACCGAGCCAAAGCAATAGGTCAGACCGAAGCCCATGAGCGTGATCGGCGGGAGAAGTGTCGTCCAGTTCATTGGCTGCTCCGAGCAATCTCCTGAGCAACTCTCGTTCCCCCCTCGTTCCCATGCCGAGCATGTGAACGAGGCTTGACGGGGCGGCTTGTTGATCACCCGGATTCCGCCCTATTTATCCAGTTCCCCGTAGCTGGCTTCCTCACCCGACCGCGGCTGGTCAAAACGCTTCTCCAGTTGTCGGCCAAGCACATTTCCGCCATGCGTTAGAAGGAGAAGCATCATGATCTGGAACCCAAAGTTAACCCAAATGCTGATTTCATCTCGAATGAATGGATAAATGAGCCAACAGGTATTCATCAAGGTGAGGGCAAGCCCGCCGGCAAACATTTCGCAGGATTGCCGGAGTTCCTTCCCGGTTCGACTCCGACGCCCCTTGTAAAGCGCGTAGAAACAAAGAGCGATGCACAAGAGGCACAAACCAAGCAACGGGTCGTTCCAGTTCATCGATGCTCCCACCAACGCCGATTCAGCCGTTCGCTTCGACACGTCAGCGAAGCGTGCCTTCGCCGTTACCATCAACCGTCCGGGGCGTGAGCGTCAGCTTGCAAGCGAGAGCGATGTGTTTGCGCCAGCGCATATGAAAATCTGGGTCGAGAAGGGCGTCAGGCCTACCAAGTTCCTCGTTACGGTCCGGATCATCGACGGGAAAGTCGTCGTTTAGGCGCGAAGTAATCAGGGCAAGCCTCTCTTCGACCTTGCGCCAAACGCGCACTTCGCTGTGCGGGTAGTTGCCTGACTCCGGCACATGCCGAACGAGCAGCCGATAGACTTGCACGATGTGGACCCAACTTATCCGCGGTGGAATGTCGCGAACCAAGAATGCGACTACTGCCCAGTCGGCCGGATCAAAACCCTTACGCGCTTCGTCGGCGGCGCCGAACCGCTCTCGATTGACTGACATATCAGGAAGACCGAACGCAAGCAGCGAGGGTTTGCCGTTGCGTCCCAGATAATCACGACGGACGCGACGGAATAGCTGCTCATCGTCAGCAAAGGATTGATCGGGTCGGTGGTCGATTGATGGATTAGTTGCCATCGAGGTGCTTTTGAACCTCGTCGATGATCCACTTGTACCCGGCCCCATCCGTGGGGACAGCCGCCGTGCGTGCGTCGTCCGCGGCGTCATCGGAAAACAACGCATGGGCGGTGTCTGCATTGTAAAATTCAACGACGACTTCGCGCATGCCTTCGGAAAACGTAATACCTACCCCACCCATTGCCGATGGCTCAGCTCGATCGACGGCCAGTCCATGATTGATGGCCTCGGTCACGAGCGTGAACGCGTTGGCGATCGCTTTCTCGCTGGGCGCCGGAGCGCCGTAACTATCCCAGCCGTCTTGCAATTGTCGCAAGCGCGAAAACACCGCGGCCATGGAGTCTTCAGCCTGCTTCTGCCGGGCTTTCTGTACGAGATGCCGCACTTCCCGAACGACTGGTTCAGGCAGTCCAGAGAGGTCCACCGTTTGCGATGGCAGTAGAATAGTGTCCGTCGACATATTTTCAGAATACTACGAGTGGTGTGCCTCTGTAAAGCATGTTTACGGAGCACACTCCGAATGCGCTCTGCTAGCGACGCGACTATCGGCCATCCGGATCCGTCGTCTCACGCACCGCGTTGCCGTGTTCATCGTCGGCGAAGTCCAGATCCTCGGGCAACTTCGCATCGCGGCGCTTCGCCTTGGCATAGTCCATGTACGCGAATGCGAACCACAAGAAATATGTCGACCACGCAATCCCAATGCTGACGATCGAGGCGACCAACTGCAGTCCGACATACTGGGCCGGTCGATCGTAACTTCTCCCAATGAAGATCACACCAGCAATCGTCAAGAACCCGACCGTCCACGCTCCAAAACGACTGAGCCGCCAGAACTTTTCGGCAGATGCGTCATCGTGATGTTGGCATTGGCGAAAGCACGCCGCCGCGCATCCGGCCAGGAAGACGGATAACCCAATGACATACGGCATCAGGTCGCGGACAGTGGCGAGCCAATAGAAAAGGGCGAGCACGCCCAGCGCGCTCGCCCCACGATAAGCGACAATCCGCATCGGCTACACCAATTCGCGCATCACTCGTCCATCGACCAAATGGGTCGGCCGGCCTTGCGGGTCGTTGACCGTCGTCGTTTCCGGGTTGACGCCGAGCGCGTGCCACAGGGTGGCGAAGATTTCGCCGAACGTCGTGGGCCGCGTGGCCGCGTATTCGCCGAGCCGGTTGGTGCTGCCAATCGCCTGACCGGTCTTGAGACCACCACCAGCCATGATGGCACAGGAAACTTGCGGCCAGTGATCGCGGCCGGCGCCATTGTTGATCTTCGGCGTGCGGCCGAACTCGCCCCAGGCGATCACCGCGACGTCGTTGAGCATGCCGCGAGCGTCCAAATCTTCCACCAGAGCCGTGAGGCACTGGTCGAGTTTGGCCCCATGATCGCGGACCAAATCAAAGTTCTTGCCGTGGCTGTCCCAGCGGCCGTAGCTCAGCGTCACGCAACGAGCCCCGGCTTCCACGAGCCGACGGGTCATGAGAAGCTGTTCGTTGCACGTCGGAGCGCCGTCGAACTGAAATTTGTAGGGCTTGCCGTCGCCGTAGCGTTCGCGAACCCGTTCCGGTTCCTTGGAGATGTCGAGAGCGTCGAGCAGCTTGCTCGAAGTCAGAACACCCAGAGCCCGTTCGGTCGCCGCATCAGCGCCGCGGAGGCCGGCGTTGACGTCGAGTTCGCGGCGCATCTGGTCGAAACTGGCAAGCAAGCGCTTGCGGTCGCCCAGCTGGTTCTGATTGACGCCGGCCAGTTTCATGTCGGCGATGCCCTCGCCATCCGGCCGGAAGGCCTGGTAGGGGGCGCCGAGGAAGCCGGGCTTGCCGGAGTCGCTCCAGGGCCGATGCTGCGTCGGAGCAGCGAGGCCGACGAAAGGCGGGACCGAGGGATCGACGGGGCCAAAGAGCTTGCTGAGCAGCGAACCCATGCTCGGCCAGCCGCCGAGCGACTTGAATGCTTGCTCATCGCGGCCCGTCGTGCATTGAATGCCGTCGTGGCCGCCCCGAGCGCCGACGACCGAGCGGATGAACGCGAACTTGTCGGCCGAGGCGGCGATTTTCGGGAAGCACTCACCGATCTGAATTCCCGGCACATTCGTGGCAATTGGCTTGAATTCGCCGCGGATTTCGTTGGGCGCTTCGGTCTTGATTTCCCACATGTCTTGGTGCGGTGGTCCGCCGCCCAGGAAGATATTGATGACTGCCTTGTGCGACGTTTTGCCCAGCGACTGTTCGGCCCGCAGCACGTCGGCGAGCGTGAACTGGGTCGCGCCAAAGGCGAACGCGCCGATCTTCAGGAACGATCGTCGAGCGATCCCGTCGCAGAACTTTTGCGGACGACCATGAATGGTCAACATGCGAATGCCTCTTGTGGGCAAGGCGGTGGGGTGGCCGGCACCGGAAGGCCAGCCGGGGGGTTCCGGGCGAACACAAACCATCACCTGAGTGATAGTTAAAAGCTACCCTCTTTCGTCGGTTGCGGCAAGCGAAATGTTCAGTTGTCGAGCGATCATCGCCAAGGATTTCGCTCGGCTGTGGAAGCTCGGCGCGCACTTAACCGATTGCGTTTCTGCCAATGACATTCGCCAGGCGTCGGCAACGGGGAGCATGACGGCCGAAATCCGTCATAAGTGATTGTGGAGAAATGACATTCTGCCAATTCATCCCGGGTCTGAAATTGCGTTTCTGGGCTGTGTGTGTTCTTGAACGAAACCCGTATGGAGTCATTCGAGTTCGCCATGGAAGTGGGGCGAGCTTCGCAGTTCGCCACCTTGATCCTTGCGGACGAGTGCCAGGCGCCGACATCGGCCGTCGTCGTCTTCCAGATCCTGATGGCCCTTGGCGACAGCCCAGGCACCGGCTTCAGCGAGTGATTTGCCCAGGTAAACCCATTCGTTGAGTGCGAGCAATTCGCCTTCGTGAGCGGCGTCTTCAGTCAGGAGAGCAACGCGCGGCGAACCCGCCAGCGAGGCAAGACGGCGTCGCGATTCCACATCGGCCAGCGACCACGCCGGGAAGTCGTTAGGATCGCGTCCGTCGTCCTCGCCCATGGGTGCGCGCAACACTTCGAAGAGATCGGCCGCGTCGGGCCACAACCGCGGCAACCGAAATTCGAGGACGGCGAGGCCAACCGAACGCGCGTCTTCCGTCAAGCGTGAGAGATCTTCATCCAATTCCATATCGCCGACGAGGTGCAGCGAGTCGAGCCGATCGAGCCGGTCATCCGCCGCGAGCGGGCCGATGTATTCGGTGGCGTGCGACAAAACCACGCGGCGAACCGGCGCGTGAGCCAGGATCGCGACGTCCTCGGCCAAGAACGACGGCGCCGCGGCCAGAACGTGTTCAACAAAGCCGCGGCGAAATCCCCAGCGGCCGCCGCTGCCGAACAAATGCGATTTGAGCCAACGGCCCGTGGACGCAAGCGACGGCCGCAATCGGTCGCGCAGCGGCTTCTCCCACGCGACGCGATGGCGTTCGAGCAGTTCGCGCTCGCGGCCAACCCGTTCGGCCCAAGTGTGCCCTTCGCCGGACTGTCGATTCAGGTCGAGCTGGGTGTAGATGAATTCCGCGCGCGCCCGGTCGGTCGGCCGCTCGGACTGCGCGAGAAACGCGGCATACGCGCGACGCGGCTCGTCGGCGAGCGGATCGGCAAGGACGGCCCGCAACAATGCGGGTTCATCGGACGACATGCGAACTCCGGCCACGCCATATGCAGACCGGGACATTCTAGAAAGTGGTGCGAGACTCACAGGTTCTTCCCTGGCGGCATGCTTCGGGCGTGGCGAATGAAGCGACTTAGCGAACGCATTCAGTTTCCGAGTGCAATTGCGGCGTGATCGTTGGAAAGCGCGTGTGCACCAATTCGTCGAGGTCAAAGACGTCGCAGGGAATGGACGGCGGCCGCGGCGGGGCCACCGCAAGTTGCGCGATGGACGCCGGAGCTGCCCTGGGCAAGCGGCGGATCCCTGAAGAATTTCGCCGTAGCGCCATCATGCTAACGATGCCGATCGGCACCGTGACGGCACCGAACACGATGAACGGGAGAAAACTCGCACCAGCGGGCGTCTCGGCCGTGACTGCCGCCGGAGTCTCCGGTTGTTCCTGCGGTTGAGAAGCAATCACGGGCGGCGTAACCGCGGGTGTCGGCATCGATGCCCACGGCAGATCGACGACCGTCGCGCCGAGAGCACTGACCGTGGCGTCATCCAGGCAACCGAACAAGCCCACGATCGGCCGGCCACAACCATCGATTGAAATTCGCCTCGTTGATTTCTTCGAGCCAATCCATTCGCTTTCGGTCATCTCGGCGGTATGCAGTCCGTCATCGCCCACTCGCGCGTATCGAAGAGAAATTCCTTCGACGGAACGGTCCCCGCTGAAGGTGATGCCGGCCACCGCGGAGTCGTCCGGCGCAACCAATCGCACCGTCCGGACTACATCATCCGAAAGAAACCTGCCAGCGGGTGGGCCGGTGCGCACGCGGTCGGCTGATCGATAAATCGGACGAACCGCCAGAACATGCTCGACGGGCGGACAGCCGCCAACAGCAACGTCAAGGCCGACGAGCAGGCCGCCGTCGGTCGCCAGGTCGCGATAGGGCGCAAGTGACGACCCGAAGCCTTTCAATTCGGAATCCTGCAGTCTTCGGGCTGTAACCGCCTCACGGACAGCGTTCGGTAATGCGTCCGTGGCTTGCAACTGAAGCGGCAAGGCGACGTAGAGACCGGCAGCGATGAGAATGGGCCGCAGCATGGCTGTTCCGGGCGAAGAACGAAAATGAGGCGGGCGTGGAAGCTAGCCCTTCGTCAGGAAAGTTAGAACACGGATTATTAGCAGGTTTGGAAAAAGCCGCAAATTCGATACGACCGCCGGAACTGGAACCCACTTTAGACCGGTCGCCGAGTCCCGAAGAACTCGGCGACCGTGAAAACCTGATTTGGACGTGAGTTACCGCCCGCGACCACGTCCGCCCCGGCCACGTCCACCGCCGCCACGATCGTCGCGGCCGCGACCACCGCGATCGCCCCGTTCGTTGCCGCGATCGTCGCGCTCGTCCCGCCGTTCGGGCACCCGCGCCGGAGTGGGCGTCGCCAGAGACATCGGCACTTCGTGGCCGTTGTTGTCGAATCCGCGCATCTCCAGAAACTCCGGCGACACGCCCACGCGGCCGTTCAAGGCAATCGTCAGGCCGCCTTCATCTTCCCATTTGAGCAGTTCGCGCCGTTTCTTGTTCAGCAGGTGGCCCGCGACGTCCTGGTGGACGTTGACCTCCAATGTCTTCGCCAGCTTTCGATAGGCGGCCAACTGAATCATGCGCATGACGTCGATGCTCATGCTCAAAGGCGTCTTCACCAAACCGGTCCCGCGACAGTGAGCGCATTCCTGATAAGCGGTTCGCTTTAATGACGTCTGCACCCGCTGGCGCGTCATCTCAATGACGCCGAAGGCGCTGGTCTTGAGAATCTTGGTTCGCGACCGGTCGCGTTTCAACGCCTTGCGAAACGTCTCCTCCAGGTTGCGGCGATGACGTTCCTCCTTCATGTCGATGAAGTCGTTGACGACGACGCCGCCCAGGTTGCGCAAGCGGAGCTGGCGGGCGATCTCCTTGGCCGCCTGCAAGTTCGTCTGATAAGCCGTTTCCTCGGCATCGTCGCCGACGCGGAACGTGCCGCTGTTCACGTCGATGGCCACGAGCGCTTCGGTTTGCTCAATGATGAGCGACCCGCCGCCAGGCAGAGGCACCTTCTTGTCCTGAAGTTTCTGAACCTCCTGTTCGATGCGGTAATGGTGGAAGATCGGCTCGGCGTCCGCATGTAGCTTGATGCGGTCCGCGAAGCGCGGCATGACGATCTTCATGAACTCCTGAGCCTGCGCGAACGCTTCCGGCTCGTCGATGTGAATTGCATCGATGTCCGCGGTGAACATGTCACGGATCGTTCGCGTCACCATGTCGCTCTCGCGATAGACCTCGACGGGGGCGGCCCGCTTGACGACGCGATTCGAAAACACCTCCCAAAGCCGGACCAAATACGCCAAATCGGATTGCAACTCTTGCACGTTTCGGTCGACTGCCGCGGTTCGAATGATGAAGCCGACGCCCTGAGGCGCATTCAATTCCCGCATGATCTCCTTGAGCCGGAACCGCGTGCCTTCATCGACGATTTTCCTGGATACCGCGACCCGATTGAGCCAGGGCGCCAGGACCAGATAGCGGCCGGCGATACTGATGTGCGTGCTGAGCGTCGGCCCTTTGGTGCCCATGCCTTCCTTGATGACCTGAACGATGACTTCCTGGCCGCGTTTGAAAATCGTCTCAATCGGCGGCGGCTTCATTCCGCCGTCGCGGCCGCGATTAAATCCTCCGCCAAAGCCGCCGCTCGGTCGTCCGCCCCGCGGACCGCCGCGATCGCGGTCACCGCGGCCGCGCGGACCACGATCCCGATCCCCGCGACCGCCACGGCTGCTCGGCGGCGGCCCATAGTCGTCGTCCGAACTCGCGTAGTTGTCCTCGATGCCCGGCTCAGCCGTTTCCTCCACCGGAGCGGCTTCCATCTCGGATGAGGAATCTGCCGGCTCGCCCTCTTTGACTTCCTCAGCCTCGTCAACCGGGCGACTGGCCGGTTCGCCGCCGCTGAACCGATCGTTCGGGCCCATTGGATCGAAGAAGAATTCGCCCTCGTCATCCGTGGTGCGTCGTTCGGCGGAGCCCATGTATTTGGGCTTGTCGTCGCCCTCTTCGTTGGCACCGTCGGCTTCGCCCTCGACTTTCTTTTTCGTCGCACGCTTGCGCTTGGGCTTGTCGACGTCATCGCCCTTTTTGCTCCTGGCCTTGTTCCCGGCCCCACCGCGCCGTTTCTTCGGCTTCGCCTCGTCGCTCGACTCTGACTGCTCGGCATCCGCCGGCGACATCTCAGCCTCGATGTCCTCAGCGACATCGCCGGTGTCGACGTCTCGATCCGATATGATCGTTCCAGCATTTTGCGTCGACTCGACTTCGATCCCAGCCCCGAAGTCGTCAAAATCTTCGTTCACAGGCGCTGCCGTCGGTGGTTCTTCATCGAACTCGGGCGGCTCAACCGCTCGCGGCGGCTTGCCTGACGGTATTTCCACCGGCTCGAACGGTCGCGGCGCCCGCTCCCGGTCGGCTCGACCGCCGCGGTCGTCGCGGCCGCGCTCCCAGCGACCGCCGCGATCGTCGCGCCGCTCACCCCCGCTCTTGAAGTAGGCGCTGGCCACGTCGGACACGTGGAGGAAACCGTTGCGACCGATGCCGAAGTCGACGAATGCCGCCTGGATACTCGGCTCGATATTTACAATTTTGCCTTTGTAGATGTTGTTGACGTAGCTCTCCTGACTCGTTCGCTCGACGTACAGTTCCTGGAGCACGCCGTCTTCGATGATCGCGATGCGGCACTCTTCGGGCTGCATGACGTTGATCAACATTTCCTTTTTCATTGCGGTGCACTGGCCTCAGAGAATGAAAGCAATTCGCCCTGGCACGGCGCCACGGGCGAGTTATTCGACTACCGGTCCATTGGCCGTGGCGCCCCAGGTTTCCCGGGGAGCGGCAGGTCGTGGTCCGGGCATGACGACTCGGTTCAAAGGCCGCCCTTGCGGCTCGATTCGCGGTGTTTGTGCCGCTTCCTCCGGCGACACCTCATCCAACAATTCCAATCCCGTACGTTCGATCAATGACGGTTGCTCGACTCCAACCGAGGAAGCAATTTCATCGGCCCGCGCCGACCCCTCTTGCGTCAACCATGCGGAAATCAGCAAGGCGTCGTTGTCAATAGTCAGGGATTCCACGTATGGACGAATGTTGATCGCGCGCGGCTTAGGTCGATCGCGCTCGACCCAACACTCCGACGACGACAGAAAATTGACAACTTGGTCCGGCAAATCTGCGGCCACGGAATCGAGGGTGATTCGATAAAAGGCGCGCCGTGGTCGGGCGGTGGTCTTCAGCGGGATTCGCTTCGCGGAAATGAACTCAATTCCTGG
Organism: Gemmataceae bacterium; assembly: GCA_036266155.1. Lineage (GTDB taxonomy): Bacteria > Planctomycetota > Planctomycetia > Gemmatales > Gemmataceae > SIAJ01. The sequence goes on from DATANR010000165.1 coordinate 11,926, forward strand.
CGGTGACTGGGGCTGCAAGCGAGCCAATATCTCGGCGGGCTGAATCTCCTCTGTCAATTCGAGTTCGAGAACTTCCGCATGACCAACCACCCCAAGTGGCAGGGATTGCGCCAATACTAATCGCGGCGTTGGATGAAAGCCCTCGGTCATCCGGAATGGAAGACCGGCACGGCGAAGGAGACGTTCCAGCGAACGCATCAAGTCCAAATGACTGACAAGACGCAGGTCGCCTGACTTTCGAAATCGAACTCGGACCTTGTCCAGGGGCATCGCGCCGCCTTCTAACGGGAAGCGCGAGCGCGGACACAAAAGTGACGAGTAATGAATGCTGGGTGAGGAAAGGAATCCATCACTCAACGTTCATGGTTCATCAGTCCTGGTCACATCGCCCAGGGCACCGTCGGGAGGGCGGGCGGGCACTTCGGCCCTACTCTTCGCCACCGCCGGCCGCTTCCGGGTGTATTCTCTTGCGCTCGCGACGCAGATAGTTTGCTACGTCGTGAGCTGACTCCAGCGTCATCGCTTCGGCTGCGATTCGTTCCGCGTCGGGAACGCTCAGGCGACGAATGACCGCCTTCACCGCGGGCAGGTTGTTGGGCGCCAGGCTCAATTGCCGCAGCCCCAATCCCACCAGCAACGGCGTAAACAGCGGATCACCGCTCATTTCGCCGCAAACGTTGACCCCGGTCTCGTGCACGCGGGCGGCGTCCACCACCGCCTTAATCAGGCGCAAGACCGCGGGGTCGCCCGGTTGATAAAGATCGGCCACGTGCTCATTCGTACGATCGGCAGCCAGCGTGTATTGTATGAGGTCGTTCGTCCCAATGGAAAAGAAGTCGACCTCGCGCGCGAGTTCGGCGGCCATGATCGCCGCGGATGGCACTTCGATCATGGTCCCGACCGGAATGTCCGGATTGAATTTCTCACCCGCCTCGCGGAGGTCTTCTTTCACGTCGTTCAGCAGAAAGATGCACTTGCGCAATTCCGGTATGGTCGCGATCATGGGAAACATGATCCGTACATCGCCAAAAGCGCTCGCACGTAGAATGGCACGAAGCTGCTTGCGGAACAGCGGCGTATCACGCAAACAGAGCCGAATTGACCGCACACCGAGCGATGGATTCTTTTCCGGCTCCTTGGGTCCGTGCGTGCCGACAAACTTATCGGCGCCAAGATCGAGCGTTCGAATGACGATCGGCCGACCTTCGCCCATCTCGCGGATCACGCGTTGATAGGCGCGAAGATGTTCTTCCTCAGAAGGGTCCGTGTCACGGCCAACGTACAGGAACTCCGTGCGATAGAGCCCAATGCCACCGGCGCCGCGTGCGGTGCAAGCGGTCGCTTCATCCGGAAATTCGATATTGCCGAACAGGGCAATTGGAACTCCATCCGTGGTGACGCTTGGGAGATTGCGTTCGACCACCCAGTACCCGGACCGGCTAAGTCGGGCGTCGCGCGCCTTGCGAAATTGCGCTTCGACGTCGGCGTCCGGGGCGAGGATCACGATCCCCTCGCTGCCATCGACAATCACCGTTTCGCCGCTGGCCACGTCGTTGAGGAAACTCCCGAGTCCGACAACGGCCGGCAACTCGAGCGCATTGGCCATGATGGCCGTGTGGCTGGTCTTGCCGCCATGCTCGGTCGCAAACGCGAAGACCTTGTTTCGATCGAGAGTGGCAGTTTCACTCGGCGTCAGGTCGCGCGCCAGAACAATGGAGGGGTCCTTGACGTCGCGCAGCGGTTCCCGGCGATCGCCAAGCAAATGCTTCAAAATGCGGTTTTCGATGTCGTAAAGATCGGCTGATCGCCAGGCGAGAAAGGTGTTTTCACCTTCTTTTTCAAACGCGCGCACCAAATCACGCACCGCCCGGCTGACCGCGTACTCGGCGACAAACCGTTCTGAGCGGATGAGCCCTTCGAGATCGCTCAAGAATGACGGATCTTCGAACAGCCCGGCATGCGCGCCAAAGATGGCGCCATACTTGGCGCCGAGCCGTGATGTAATGTCTCGCTGCGTTTGCGTGGCATCGAAGGCCGCGGCCGCGAGGGCCGTGTGAAGCCGCACGACCTCGCCGGCCACCTCCGCCGGTTTGACGCGACGTTGCGGAACGCGAACGCCTTCCGCGTCGAGGACCAGCGCCGGTCCGATAGCCACGCCGGGGGAAACGGGAATGCCGCGAAGGGTGATCATTCAGATTCCAGGTTTCAAGCCACCGAGCTTGAAACTCTTAAGTTTACATCGCATCCGCCGACGGGGCGGACAGTGCCGCCGCCAGGACAGGCAGGGCGGACTCCGCGTCTTCACCATCGACCTCGAGAACCAATTCCGTGCCCAGTGCCGCAGCTAGCGTCATGATTTGAACCATGCTCTTGCCGTTGGCGGATCGCTCCTGTTTGCGAATCGTTACGGAAGATCGGAACCGAGCGGCGATCCGCGCAATCTGCATTGCCGGACGCATGTGTAATCCATGCGGGTTTCTCACCACGATCGTAGTTCGCAGCGGCATTTGCGTCGTAATTGGGTGGTTGCTTTCCACCAATTGTCATCCACCGTTCGAGTCGTGGTACCCAACATTCACTGCGCTGCGTCGAGTCCTCAGGTCCACGGGTCGTCAGTTTCACTGATGATCTTCCACATCCCTTCGCGCGTCGTACTCGCTGCCAGATTGTTAATGAACTCATCGTTCTCGGTAATTCGAACGATGGTTTCCAGGGCATGCAAGTGAGGACCCGGCTGGTCGGGCCGAGACACGAGGAGAAAGACCAAGCGGACGTCCTGTCCGTCGATGCTGTCGAAGGGGATGCCGCCTTTGGAAAGCCCGAGCGTGCCAATGAGTCGGGGCAAGCCCTCATAGCGCGAGTGCGGGATGGCGACTCCACGACCGATACCCGTCGAACCCAGGCCTTCGCGGCGAAGCACCTCAGCCACGACCGCATCAACCTCTTTCGGCTGAAAATATCCTGCTGATTGCAGTGATGTCACGAGTTCGCGGATCGCACCTTCCTTGGTCGTCGCGTTCAGCGCCGGAATCAGGGCGTCCCGGACCAGAAAGTCTTTCATGGCGCTGGCACCTTACAAAGAAGCAAGTTCCCGGTCTCGTACGACTGACGTTCCACCAGCAATTCGTTACTGTTGCGGCCGCGAACGATGCTCAGCGGCGATCCTGAATCTTTTCTTTGTACCGGTGGATCTGGTGCTTGATTCGGTCGACCGTCAGGTCCATCGCGGCGATCAGTTCTTCGTGTTCGTCCTGAGCCACAAAATCGTGCTTGTGCTCCGCGTCGACGAGGATTTCCACCTTCTTGTGAATCTTGTCGCCCAGGTCGACTGTAACCTCGATGAATGAGATTCGGTCGAAATAATGCAGCAGTTTCTCCGCTCGCTGTCGAATTTCTTCTTGATGATTGTCGTTCAGGTGCCCATGACGGGCGCTCACTTTGATCTGCACGTTAGAAGGCCTCCGAGGGTCTTGCGGCAGGCCGGGACGATCCCGAGCAAGTCGAAAGGGCATTGTAGCTTGCGCTTCCGTTCGGTTCAACGGAAGCGGGACTGCCGCATCGTGCTGATCCACTCCAGCGTTGCTTTGCAATGAATAAAGTTCGGCGCGCGGCCGATTCGTTTCACCCTGAATTGAGAGATGGCCAACACACATACTGGGGTTGACCATCTCTGCTCGCGTTTTCGGGCCCATCCCCTTGCTCGCAAAGGAGATGGGTTGAAAATGCGGAATTCCAATTCTAGTGTCAGGAACCCTCGGAAAGCTGCGCCAACTGGGAACGTTGCTGCTGTGGAACCTATGTTGCTGCCGTGCCGCGGGCCGCACGGCAGTTTCCTTGCAAAGTGCACGCAAGCAGCTACGACTTCGGTACGGGAAGATCGACCCGCTGAATAAACCCCGGCTGCTGCATGATCACGGAGCGCCCGTTCGGCTCAACCGCCAGGCGCCACGCTCCTTCCGGGCCGCGAAACTCTTTCACTTGCTTGAATCCTTCGATCGCCCAGAGAATCAGGCGCCCGTCGCGCCCCGCGGTCACGAAGTGCGTGCCCTCGGGAAGAATGGCGACGGCCGCGATCGCCTCGCCGGGGCCGGCATCCGGGTAAACCGCTTTGGCAAAAAGTACATCTCCGGTTGCCGTATCCCACGCGGTTACTTTGCCGTTGCCCGCTCCCAGGATGGCGATCTTGCCGTTCGGCGTCACCGCCAATCCTTGCGGCGATGCCGAGATTGCTTTCACATCTTCGAGCACGCGCGACTGACCGGTCCGCGGATGCCAAACAACGGTGACCGCATTGCCCCAACGGCCGACGCCGACCTTGCCGTCGGCCGAGAAGGCGAATTGGGTCAGCGGCTTGGTCCCCGCCGCTTTCGGCAGCGTTGCGAGTTGTGTTTCGCGTTTGACGTTCACGTCGGCCAGCCGGAGCTTGTCCGTCATGATTAAGATCGAAGACGCATCGCCGTTCGCGGCCAGAAGGCTTGGGGTCGCGGCGCTCGGCGCCAGGGAGAGAATGTCGAAGCGCTTCTCCAGTGTCTCCGGATTGCGGACGGAGATGAGCGAGCGCCGGCCGAGTGTCAGCAAGTATTCACCGGCGTGCACCAAGCCGGCCAGGGGAGATTCCTCGACTTCGATCTCGCCGACATATTGCAAGCGATCGGCCGAGTAGCGCAACAGTCTGCCGTTCTCGGTGGCGACGATCACCGCCTTGCCGTCGGGGGCATAGGCCAATCCGACTGGCGGCGACATGGGCGCATCGCGAACAAGCGCGATGTCGGGCCAGGGACTGGGACGCGGCGTCTTCGGCGGCAAGCGCGTCGCCGCGTCGGCATCGACTTTCCACACGTTCAGTCGGTCGTCGCGATCGGTGGTCAGAATCAACCCGCGCGGCGGCACGACGAAGCCGCGGCCGGCAAGCGGGTCGGCGCCGTCACCCGTATTCAAGGCCTTGCCGGTTTCGATGTTCAACAACACCCGGTTCGGTGATGGGCCCAAAGCGACGACACTCGGCGACACGGCGGCGATCTCCGTGAACGGCCCGGCCTGATCGTGATCCACTTCTTGAATCAGCTTGCCGACGCGCGGGTCCCACACGCGAATGCGACCCTGCGGCCAGAGGCCGACGACTTGCTTACCGTCCGGCGTAAAGCACAGGGCGATCACGCCCACCGACGCTTCGAGCGGTCGGTCCGATTTGCCCGTTTCCGTATTCCACAGCTTGACGGGTTGTGAGTGGGCGGACACCGCAATGAGTGTTCCATCCGGGTTCGGGGCCGCGACGGTCAGGTCCTTCGGACGGCCCGATGGCCAGCCGGACACGGCTTTGCCAGTCATCGGGTCGAACAGCACATCGCCCGCGGTTTCGGTCGTTGCCAGCACCCAGGATTGCTCGGGCACGGCAACAATCTTCGAGATGCGTGCCGACTCCATCCCGCTGACGCCGGGAACGACAAACACCGGCCCGGCGTTCCCGCCTTGTGGATCGTACATCCGCGTCGTGATGCCATCGGCTCCGGCCTGGCACACGACGATGGAATCGTCCGGTCCGAAACCCGCGGCGATGATGCCGGCGCCCGGAATCGCTAGCGGCTTCCCGCCCGTAAGCTTGTCGCCGGCATAGATGCGCACATGGGTCGACGTGGCGACGAGCACATGCTCGCCTTTGGCGTCATAAGCAAAGCGATTTGCGTCCGGCTGCAAGTGAATTGAGCTGACAAGTTGCAGACTGCCAACCAGAGGGCCGGTCTCCGCAGGCCCGCCCGGCCGCACCAGATCGGATAGGCGCGTCAGCACCACGCCCGTTTTCTCCGACGCGACGAGTGCATGGCGACCGTCGGCGGTTGTCGAAAACGATGTCACAGCTCCTGAGTCCGCTGGAAAGCCAAACAGCGCGTTCGTCCCATCGGGACCGAGGTAACCGATCTCGCCGGTTTGGCCACCGAAGAGCAGGGTCCCTTCACGAAGCGTCGAAAGAACCGCGACACCCTGCCGCACGAGCGCCGGCCGATCCACGAGCGGCTTGCCGTCGGCGACGGCCCAGGCTTTGACTTCGCGGCCAACGCCGAGGGCCAGTGCTTGTTCGCCGTCCGCGGAAATTGCCACGGCGGACGCGGCGAGGCCGGGGCCAATCGGGCTCACCTTGCCGTCGTCCATCGACCAGAGTTCCACGCCGGCGTCGTTGACCGCGATGGCGTGCGATCCATCGGGACTGAAGGCGAACTGGCTCGCTTGCAGCGCTTCGTGCCGGCGAACTTCGCTGCCATCACCCAGGGCCCATTCCATGTAGCCGACCTTCTCGCCGCTCGCCGCGACACGCTCGCCGTCCGGCGTCATCACGAGTGCGTTGACAATGCCAGGGAACTTCTTCGTCCAAGCCGCCGCCCCCGTGAAGACGTCGATGCAGCGCACCGATTTGTCTTTACCGGCGATCACCACGAACTTGCTGTCGGGGCTCGCCGTCGCACGCACGAACTCGACGCTCGACTTCGGCAGCGGTCGAACTTGACCCGTTGCGAGTTCGAGGATCCCGATTTGTGCGTGTCCGACAAGGATCGCGTGCAGGCCATCGGGTTGCAACCATGCGCCGAGGGCCGCGGCATTACGCACAGGGTACGACCGGACGATCTTCGTACCGGGCAATGACGCATCGATGCCCGACGCGATGGCACGCACTTTCGGCGCTGGCGGTGCGCTCGGGAAACTGACCCACTTCGTATCGATCGCTCCCACGCGCTCCGCCGGCTGCGGTCCGCCCTTCGCCTCCACTGGCGGCGTCGGAGTCGTCGTCTCCGTCTTTTTGCCGTGCGAAAGCAAGATGCCGATCACCACGGCGACGGCCAGCACCGCGGCGCCACCGGCAATGGCGATCGGCAACTTCGATTGCTTACGGGCGCGGCGGCGCGACCATTCGCCGAAGTTGGTAAACTGGTTCGCTTCCTCCGGCACGACGTAAATCTGCGCGACTGGGAGCGCCTTGCGCGCCGCTCGCCGGGGCACGCCCAAAATGTCGGCGGCTTTTGCCAACAGAGAATCGCGGACCGGTACCGCCGTGTCGCCCGACAGAATCTCGTCGAGCCACGGCGTGTCGCCGAGCCGGCGCCGGCCGCACAGCACGAGCAGCGCGACGAGGTTGGTCACCGTCGGGTCGTCGATTTCCCAGAGCGCGCGAAAGACCTGCGATTTGGCCGGGTCGGCAAAGTCAATCTCGCGAAAGAGCAGGTTGTCGCCATTGTCGAAGCGATCCCAGAGCGGCTTGCCGGCAATGGCCAGGGCGCGCAAGGCACAGCCGATCACGAGATGCGGATAGCGATCGACGTCGGCGGAGTAGACCCGATCACGCAGTCGTAGCGGATGCTGATAGTTCGGATGACCCGCCTCCCCCGACGGGTTGTTCGCCAGGGCCGGCACCCACATGCCGTCGTAGTCGATCAGTCGCAACTTCATCGTGTTGGCCGTTGCGCCTGGCACGAGCAACACGTTGCCATGTTGCAAGTCCGCATGCGCGATCTGCCCGTCGCGCAGCCGTTTGCATAGCCGGACCCACAAGCCGAGGATCGCCCGCAAATAATCCGGCCGGCCGATGTTCTGCCGCACGAATTCGTTGAGCTGTAGACCTTCGACCCACTCCATCTTGAGGGCAGGATACCAATTGCCACGGACACGCACGCCCTCCGGCAAAAACTGAAAGCCGACCGTGAAAGGCAGGCGGGCTTCGCGCAGGTGATCATCGATGATGCGATAGCGCTCGGCCAACTTGCCCGCGGGCCGAGTGAAGCATTTGAGCGCCCACATCCGCCCGTCGCCACCGCGAACTTGGTAGACGTCCGCAAAATTGCCCGAGCGCGGCAACGGCAAGCCGAGCGGGCCGGGGACGACCTCGCCGGTCTTCAGGTCCGCGTCGCCGAACGACGTCCGCGGGCTCTGAACGGCTTCGTTGTAATCCTGGGACAGGGGCCAACCCATCGAGCCTCCTACTGCGGGGCTTCGTCCGCGTCGGGCACGAACTCCAACATCCCGAGCGCCACATCATCATTCTTCAGCTTGCCGCCCATTCGCTGGGCGGCCACCCACAGCGCAAAGTCATCGTCCTCGTCCAGGCACAACAGTCCCGGGCCCGCGAACGCACGATCTTCGGCGGTGGTCAACAGACATTGTGCAAGTGCATCGGTCGTCAGCAGGAGCGCTTCGCCGGGACGGAGGAAGCCGCGCGCCGTTTTCCACGCGGGTGTGCCGCCCTTCGATCCAACGAGGGCTGGCGAGGTGTTGAAATCCGCTGGTCGACCGAGCGGAAAGCTCGACAAACATGCTCCAGCGACCAGATGAAACAGGCAGGCATCGCCCACGGCAACGGCGCCCCACTCGATCGCGTCGTCGGTCATCCGCGTGGTCAGACCAAGAAAGGTTGCGTGGCCGCCCAGGGTGAACTTCTCTTCGGCGTACCAGCTCACGGCCTGGCCGGTGACCGCCTTGCTCCAGTCTTCGCGTGGCCGCGTTAGCCAATTCTTGACCGGCCCCGTGAACACAAAGGCATCGACCAGCAATCGAGCCCATTCGCCCGCGGCAAAGCTCTCTGAGGCGCCATCCGCGACGGCAAACCGGCCCAGATCGACGTCGCCTGCGACCGCGTCCTCGCACTCCTCGGGCGTATGCCCGTCTTTCGGCACCAGAAACGATCGCCAGTGCAGGGGTGATGCATTCATTGCTTTCACTGCACACCACCCCATCCCCGGCGATTGAGAAACGAATGCAACGCAATGAAACCGAAGAAGGTCTTACCGAGGCGCGGCCACACGCGTGCCGATGTCGAGGAAACGAATCACCGCGACCAGGTCGGCGTTAAAGACAAAACCTCGTGCCGGGCCGGCGATCGAAAACCCTTCATCGCGGGCAGCGCCCATCAGTTTCGGCGGCAAAATGCTCGACATGCGGAACAGCAACTTCGCATATTTGTCGGCAAGCATATTCTCGTCGCTCGGGAAACAGACTGGCGGCGCCGGCGAACTGGATAAATGCGCGTTGAACATCAAGACGTTGCCGTCGGTGCTCTTCAGTGCCTTCAAAGCGACCGCGGCATCGAGCGGGTTCGCATCGGTTGGCTTACCGTCGGTCAGGTTGATTACCAACGGGGGAAAGCAATCGGGATAGGTCGCGATGAAGTCCGTCAAGACTTCTTTCGCAAGGGTCAGCGCTCCGTTCATCGCCGTCTTGCCGCCGGCCGTTGGCTCGAACCAGACCGGGAAGCGGAATGCTTGCTCGACGAGACCACCGGCCCCGTCGTCGACCATGCGCTTGCGTTGTTCGAGCCGCAGAGGGTTGTTTGCAACCACGCTGATTGGGGCGAGCGGCTGCTGAGCGTCGGTTCCCGCGAGCTTGGGCGCCACCTCCGATCCGTAGCCGATCACGCCCACATGGAAATAATCGCGAACGCCGTCGGCCTTGGCGCATTTGAGCACCAGGTTTTGCAGCAGGCGGTTGATCGCGTCCGCCACGCCCTCTGATTTCTTCTTCCCTTCCTCGCCGCCGAAGGGCCCGTCCATGGATTTCGACTGATCCACCAGGAACAGCAGGCAGGTAGGATTGGTACGGCTGATCTCGGCGGAAAAGGCCATGACGCTCACTCAGGGGTTGGCGGCGAGAGCGACGTTGGCCCTCGCGCGATCGCACTCGTCAGAATGGCGCCTTCGGGTCGGCTCGGCGTGCCGGTCAGGCGGACTGTGATCGGCACTGGCCCGCGTGCTGCCGCGGGAAGTTCAACGGTCCGTGTCGCCGGCTGCCCGTCGTCGCTGACGGCGGTCAGTGTTACGGTATCGTCCTTACGCTCAATCGCAATGCGAAACGTCTTGCCCGTGCCCGCGAACGCAACTTCCTGGCCCGGCAAGTTCAAACGTACTTCTCGTCCGTCAGGCACGAAATTCAAGCTGAGTCGTCCCCCCGGCGCGACACCGAACAACGAACGCAGTGACGGCGTGCCCGGGCCGAGCACGACGCCCTCCGGTTTGACAACAGCTCCGTTGTCGAGAACCCACTCGGTCCGAATGACGTCAGCGCCCACCGTGTTGTACGCTCGGCGAATGATAACCGGCGTGAACAGCGGCAAGGTCGCCGGGTCCTTGCCCGGCACGTCGAGCCGGTTCACGTCATCCAGTCGAGCCCGCGCCTTGACCGCATCGGTCACTTCGAGCTTGGCCTTGGTCTCGCGCTCAAACCAGACGCGTGCTCGGCCCAAGTAAGCACGCCGCGCCCGATGATCACGCGTTTCGTTGGCGAACACGTACCACATTTCACCGAGTCGGTGCTGCGTCTTGGGATCGGTGGGGTTGGACAGATCGAGCTTGGCGGCTTCGCTGAAGCGCTGGTCCGAACACTTCGCGAGGTGAGGCAAAGCGTTGACCCAATCCTGACGCGCCTGACAGAGATACAGACCCACCGTTTGATTTGCTTTCTGATCGTCGGGCGCGTTCTTCAGCAGGTCAATGGCTCGTCCGACCAGCTTGCGTTCGTTGGCCGTTGCCGTCGAACGTTGACGAATCGCCGTGAGCCGTGCGGTGATGTCCGGCGGCAGCCCGGCGGATTCGGGAAGGCGCGACAAGATCTTGCCGACCAGCTCCGAGCGCGCATCCATCTCAGCCCGTTCCGCGGCAACCAATCCCGCGGCGGCAATCACGGCCGGATCGGCATCCGGCGGCATCGCGGCCAGTGTGGCGGCCTTTTCCGCCAGTTCGTCGTGATCGAACCAGAGGGTCAGATCTTCAACAGCGCGGAATGCCGTAGGCGCATCCGCAACCTTGATGGCCAGAGACCGGGCTTCTTGCAACAGACCATAGCGCAAAGGATTGCTGACTCGCGCGCTCGCCGCCCGTCGCCGCAGGTTGTCGGCCAGCACCGAAACATCGTCCGGCCGATTGTACGTGTACTCCTTCGCCAGCTCCGTGCGCACGGCAGCGATCGCCGTCGCGACCGCCTCCGCATCTGGAATCGCCAGCGGCTCGGCTGGCGGCTTGGCCAGCGGAGCGGCGACAACTTCGCCGCGCACGCGCGGCAGCGGGAACAAATGGATCGCACCGGTCGAAGTGCCGGCGAGCACAAAGCGTTCGCCCGGATCGACGGCCACGCAAGTGCCTTTGCCATTGAGAGTCTGGGTCCACCGTACTGGTTGGCCCGTGTCGGCATTCCAGAGTCGGGCCGTGCCATCGACGCCGACGGTCACAAGCTGCCGACCACCCGGAAACCACGCGATACCCGTCACTGGCCCGACGTGCCCGACGAGGCGACAAACCTCTTTTCGTTCATTCAAATCGTAAACGGCCGCGTTGCCATCGACCCCGCCGGTGGCGGCCCGTGTTCCATCCGGCGCGAACACGGCAGCAATCGCTCCACCTGGGTGCGGGTTCCATTCGTGCGGTTGCGTCCGCGTGCTGGTGTCCCAATAAGAGACCGCGCCATCTTGAACCGACGCAAGCGCCTTCTTGCCATCGGCGGAAAGATCGACCGCCGTCACAGGCCCGCGGGCCGCCGCCGGCCATTCGTCGAATCGACCGGCGTCTGCATCCCAGAGCCGAAGGTATCCGTCGGTCAGGCCGGTCAGGACACGGCGACCATCGGCGCTTGCGGAAAAGACCGTCACGCCCCCGCGTGGGCTATCGAGGCCACGCGGGGCGCCGGCCTTGGTTGGATCGATGAGTCCAACTGTAAAGCCATCAGCCGCAATGAGACGGGCGTCCGAGTTCGCCCACGCGATGCCTATCGCGGGGCTCGTGAATGAGTGCCGAATCTGGCCGACATCCTTCAACACCGACCAGAGTCGAACCGTGCGATCGGTCCCGGCCGTGGCAAAACGAGAGCCCGATCGTTCGATCGCAACCGCATTGACCGCACCTGCATGACCCGTGAAAACCCTCGGACGAAGCTGGTCGGCGAAGTCCTTGGGCAGTGGTGCAGTCGGCACGACCGGCTCTTCGACCCGGTTCGGTCCCGGCTCCTGCACCGAAGGAGGCTTGACATCGTTCTTAACAATCTCGGGCTGGGGCTCCGGCTTCGGAGTCGAAGTCCCAGGCTTGCGGCCGAAGAAGTAATAAGCGCCGCCGCCAATCATTCCGACGACGAACAAGCTGACGAGAGCGACCGCGACCATCGACGACTGCCGCCGCCGTGGGCGCGGCATCAGCATTGGATCGGGTAGCGCATGTTTGTGCGATGCGACCGGCGGCCGAGCCGGCAGTGTGGCGATCGGCAGCGTGGCCGTTGCCGAGTGAACGAGCGTGGCCGCCGCGGGCGCTGGTGGAGGTGGTGGTGCCGCATCCTCCGGCAACGGCTGCTTCCACCATTGATTGGCAGGCGCGGCCGTCGGTTCCGGAACAGATTGCCACCACGGCGCTGCACCCTGGGGAGCGCTTTCCGCCGGAGCCTCTTCAAAGGCCGAGATTTCGGGAGCGGCCTGGCTCGCGGCTGCGGTTTGCCGCGGCGCCTCATCGGCGGTCGTAGCGGGAACAATGGCGTCGTACTGGGCCCGGCGATCGGCGTCGAGAAGGGTGTCGCGGGCCTCTTCGAGTTCGGTCCAGAGTTGTTCCGCCAAAAGGGCGTCCGGGCCTGTCACATGGGGCATCAGGCGTCGCAATTGCCGATCGGCGGCCGTGCGAATGGTGGCGGCATCGGCGACCGACGGATCGAGCCCGAGCAACTGGTAGTGATTGGGCGGCCTCAGAGCCGGCGATATGCCGAGCCAGTCGTACGGATCGACCACGGCGGGACTCCGACCACGGAAAGGCTTGGCAATGACGCTGCGCTTGATCGTACGCCGCCCAGCTTGAGCCTGCAAGTTCGACGGAGTTCCGGGCAGTGCGGTTCCCGGTTTTGCGCTGCCGCTAGCCGTTCCCACGATCACGGCTTGCCTTCCAGTCGGCAATAGGCCCACAAGTCGCGAGTCAGACCTCAAAATCGTGGCCACATCCTGAGTTTCACAGTACCGGTCCTTTCCGTTTCGGATGCTTGGCACCCCCTTTGCCGCTTGAGAGATTGCTCCCAATGGCAGCTCAACAGAAGCGCGGGTTTCATGGGTTTTCAAGTGCTCGTCGTCGACGATTATTCTGATAGTGCGGACAGTTTGGCAATGTTCTTGCAAATGTCAGGATTTGACGTTCGAGTGGCATATAGCGGTGAGGCGGCGGTCGCCATGGCGCTCGCCGATCGCCCCGACGCGGTGTTGTGCGACATCAACATGCCGGGCCTGGATGGTTTTGGCGTCGCCCGGCGCTTGCGGTCAGCGATCGACAACCCACCATTGCTGATTGCAGTCACGGCACGCCGAGAACAGGAATTGGTTGGCCCCGCGGCGGCTGCCGGGTTTGACCACTATTTCTTGAAGCCAGCCGACCCCGTGGAAGTCGGCGGTCTTCTGGCCGATTATGCCGCCGGCCGGGTAAACCGCGCCAACCGTCTTGATCATGATCACGCGGCGGTGTCTCAACACGGACCAACTATACCGTGACTCGAATGAGCAAGCCGTACTTCAAAAGCCACGCAACGGTGGCGTGAGCCTGAATCGAGTCGACGCTGGCCCGCTCGAATTCGCTCGCGATGTCGCTGACGAGTCGCGGCATCCCGACCTTTTGCAACACTGCGGTCAACGTTTTCACATCGCGACACCGGCGCTCATTGGACACGTTCGTCAAGGGATGACTCAAGAACAGGGGCAATCGGTCCATCGCCCCGGCAACGGCACAAACTCGGTCGTCGTCTCCAAGCCATTGTGACGGGTACCCGGCGAACGATTGTTCGGGCGCCGGATAGGCGGCCGGACCAAAGTACGAGCGCGACGGTGGCGACCACTTCAGGACCTCGCGAGCCTGCTCTTCCCAGAGCGACTCATAGGCCCGTATCACCCTCTCCCAGCGGAACAGTTCCACCGCACGAGCACGGCCCGCAGCGCCTAGTTGCCGTCGAAGGTCGGCGTCCGCGACCAATCGAGCCAGCGCCTCGGCCGCCGCCTCGGGATCAACAATGGTGGCCTGGCTGCACTCCGCCAAGAAGTGATCGTAGTTGATCTGACCGAACACGAGCCTCGTTGTCGCCTGTGCAGTGGCCCCGTTGATCATCTGTGTCGGAATGAGATAACCCGTTTCACCGTCGACGATCAAATCGCGGTAGCCATCCCAGTCCGAGGCGAGGACCGGCAAGCCGCTCGCCATGCCCTCGACGCAAACGAGGCCAAAAGTTTCCTGGATGTTGTCGGGCAATGAGACGAAGACATCGGCGGCACGCCATGCCCCGAAGCGAACGGCTGGATCCTGACCATCCACGAAAGCGACGCGTGCTCCGGAGGCCATGCGCGCGCCGCCGTCGCGGTAAGCCTTTTCCACGGCGGGATGGGCGGCCCACCCGGCAAAAACCAGCAGCACTTTCTTGCCCGTCCTGCGGGCTGCCTGATCGGCGGCATGGAAAACTGGAAACGGATGAGCTTTGGCATGATGCGATAGCCGGCCGACGCACAGAACCATGACTTCGTCGTCCGCGACGCCAAGCCGATTGCGCTCGGCCGCGCGCTCCGTGGGCGTGGCTGGTCGGAAGCGATCGGGATTGACGCCAAGCGGAATTACTTCCAGTCGAGCACGCAGCTCCGGTCGGCCACCGAACCGATCCGCGAGGTAATCGGCATACGTCCCCGCGACCGCCCGCACCATGTTGACCACCGCACGCGACGTACACACGAGCGCGTCAAACGATTCGAACGGCGCCGTCACCAGATTGCAGAGCGACTGAACGGCATTGGTCGACGAGAGCGTATGCGTCACTCCCGAGATTGCGAATCGAGCGCCCGTCGCTTGTCGACCCCAGACGTATTTGGCGTCCGGCGGACACGGAATGTGCAAGACGCTCGCCGGCGGCCGCGCTGACGTGACGGAGGGCAAGAAGTCCGCCTCCGGAACAAGCACGACCCGGCGCACGCGTGTTTGATTTGACGGATGTTCGCGGCAAATCGTCGCCAGCACGTCCCCGCGATCTAGCGCTCGCACGACCGCGGTCAATACATCTGTGCGTGCATGGGACAAATAGGCGTCGAGAAACTCCTTGCCCGCCACCTGGCGACCCATCAACCCAGCCGGCCCACTGGGAGCACCGGAGCGTGCGTGCGCTTCCGTGTAAGCATCCGGATCGAAATACAGAGCGGTTCCCGGTACAGCAGCGTCACTCATCTTCTTCCCGCGCGTGGATCGGCGTTGGTAACGATCATATCGGCAATGCCCGCGGCGGGGCTGGCACGTCATGTGCAGTTCTCAATCCATTGAATATGCCCGGAAAAATCACGTTCCGCGCCCGAGTTGACGCCGAGGCTGCTCGCGTCGGCAGTCAATCGAAGAGGACATCCATGAAAGCACGACTTTTGTTGGCGACGATGGGTTTGACCCTGTTTGTGAACCACGCGATGTCGCAAGTGGCACAGCCGAAGCAACCACCGCCGCCAGTGGTTGTGGACAAGCCGCCGCCAGGTCCGGCAATTACGCCGACTGCACGTCCGCCCGAATTGGTCAAATTGGAAGCCGAGGCGGCTGCCGAAATCCCCACGCCGGCAGTGCCCGGCGGCAAGGCGCCCGAAGCGAAAAGGGTCGCCGAAACCACCGTCCAGGTGCGCCGTGCTACTTGGGTTGTTGAAAAATTGTTACCACCACCTCCTGAGGGAATCGCGGCATTGAATTTCGGAGCAATCCGCATCGGCAACCGCGGATGGCTCGATACGACCGGCGAAGTGACCAAGGTCACCGAGGGCATCATGGTCGTTCGGCCATCGGGCGTTGCCGCGGACGGGATCGCTGTTGGCCTGCCAGCCACGGATGCAGCGACGACCGTCAAGACCGTCAGTTTGCGCGGCGAGTATCTGGTTGATCGAGCACTCACAGTTGACGGACGTGACGTGCTGGTTCTGAAAGAGGTCGCCGCCGCGAAGGCCCTCGATCCGGCACAGAGCCGGCTCATCAACGCGGCGCGTGTCCGGCTGGAAGAAGCTAAGGCGGAATATGCCAACGCGGTCGCCGTGTTGACCGCCGCCAAGAAGAAGGCGGTCGATGCCGTTATGGAGAAAGCGCAAGCACAGGCCGCCAAGCAGATCCCGGTCCCGGAGAACGCCGACGGCGAGCAACGCATCAAAGCCAAGCGCGATCAGGATGAATTGGCGGGCAAGCTGGCGAAGGCTGAATTGGACAAGATCGCCGAGGCTTATGGCGTCGTCCCGGCAGCCGATCCGACGCGCAAGTAGTTGTCGGTTCGCGGCTAGGAAGATGGGGCTGCACAGCAAGTCCGGCCCCATTTCATTTAGATTGGCGACAACACCTCAAGCACCGCGATGGCCGGCTGATCGTTGCAGAAAATCACGCCGGTTCGACCATACAGGATCGAAGGCCGCATCAACGCCATGTGTCGACACAACGTCGGCCCAGGCGTCACGCGCAAGAACGACGTCGGCTCCACGCGGCGAAGAACGTTGTGCTCGATCAAAATGCGGCCGAGCGGAGCAGACTGCGCTACGATCGCATCGCGCACCTCGGCATCGAGCAATGCGAGATTGATGCGAACGAGGCCGTACTGCACGATCCGGTCGGATCCATGCAGCTTGAGCACAATCCGACGATGGTAGTCGTCGCCCGTGCGGCCGACTTCGAGCACTCCTACATCGACTGCCCCGCCGTAATGCGCCTCGACCGTCACGGTCATATGGTGCGTGTGGGCCAATAACCCGCGATACGGCTGCGGCATATCCGCGGACGAAATAAAGGACACCGACGAATCGGCGGGCCAGAGAACGGAATCGATGACAACGAGCGGAAAAATCAACTGCTGAGCAAGTGGTGACGTTTGTTGAAGGTCGTTTGCCGGGATCGACTCATTGCTCATCATTCACCACTTATCGCGCCGTGACTACCGGCAACCCTAACTGAACGGCGAATTCCTTCGGCTCGTCGTCCGGTATGCTGCCTTTTTCCAGAACCGTGTCGACAAGATAATAAAGCAACTCGCGGAATTCGGTCGGCTCGATCTCGTCGGCGATCGCCTCCGCACGCGCGCGATATTTTTCGACGAGGGCGTCCGCTTTCCGGAACACGTTGGCCTTGCGGTACATCACCCGGACGCGCTCGACGGTGTCAACGGCCGCGTTGTCGTCGGAGGAATCGTGCTCGCGCGCTGCCGCGATGAGGCCGAGGAGTTCGTTCTTATCCGATGGCGTCAAGCCTTCGAGGGCCAATGCCAGCAAGAGCGTCGGCCGGGCGGCCAACACGTCCTGTCCCGTCAGCAGCTTGTTGTCCTCGTCGCCGCCCCAATCCTTGAGGTCATTCAAAATCTGAAACGCCACGCCTAAGTGGCGGCTAAAGTCGGTGATCGCTTTCTCGTATTGCTCGGACGGACCTGCCAGTCGAACACCGCTGAACAGGGCTGCTTCGAATGCCGGCGCCGTTTTCAACGCATAGATCTTGAGCGCATCGAGCGGCGCCAGAGCCTTGTCGGCGGCATCACGCCAGAGCAGCTCGGCGCCCTGTCCTTCGGACAGCTTCAAGTGTGAATCGGCCAGCTTATCGAGAATGTCGGCAGCGACCTCGGCGCCGAGCGCCTTGCGTTCGCGACTCACAAGGCGATAGCCCAGGCCGATCAGATAGTCGCCAACATTGATCGCAGTGCCGATGCCGTATTGCCGGTGCAGCGTCATCGCGCCATAGCGATAGGCGTCGTCATCTTCGATGTCGTCATGAACGAGCGAGGCTTTGTGGAACGACTCGATCGCCAACGCGGTTCGTTTGACCGAATCGGAAAGTTCGAGTCCATCGGCGGATAACGTACCCTTGCCGCCGGTGAGAGCGTCATAGGTTGCCAGCGTGATCAGCGGCCGCGATCGCTTGCCGCCTTTGGCTAGGAAGTCGTACGCAATGGCCTCGTGCTGCGCGAGCGGATCGGCTGAATTCCCCTGCGCGCGCGACCGCGGGGCCAGGCGGGCAAGGTCCGCAGGCTCAAACATCGCATTCGCAGCCCGCATCAAATGGACGTAACTCTTGGTCTGCTGCGGTGCGGGCTCGCTCTTGAGGTCGATCATCTGGAACACCCAGTCGTCGTCGACCGAGGTGCTCTTGCAATTGCTCGACAATAGCGGTGTTGCCACGCAGGGGATGCCGGCGAGCAAAATCTTGTCGAACGCCTTCTCTAGCACGTTGAGGCACGCGACGCCGACGATGGCATCGACGTGGCCGGAGACAATGATCTTCAGGACAATCGGCGTGCCTTCCGAGACAAGCACCTTGTAGCCCAGGTTCTCCGCCTTGGTCTTGAAGTCAGCAACCGAACACGCTCCGCACTTCTCGCAAGCGAGGCCGAATTCGTCGTAGTCCGCGGGGCAGCCTTCGGCATTCTTCAAGCAGTGCGGCAGCAACATGAGGCGGCGATTGAACGGAACGGCCGCTACTTGTTCGCGCCAGAATTCGTTCGCCAGGCAAACGAGCGTGAAGCCGAGATACTGCTCGCCGAGGCCCAGCTGTTGGAGCAGGATCGACGAGTGAGTTCGAAACTCGTCGCGCGTGATCGGCTTCGACTTGTCGAGCGGGCGGACGTAATCGACGGCCGCATCGCGAATGCGATCACGGAGCGGCCGCGTCTCAGGAATGACTTTGAAGGCGGCCGTCGTGGCCTTCTTCGACTTCATTTCAGGTGGGGCGGACGGCGGAGCTTCGGTTTCGACGTCGAGCAGGGTCGGCACGGCGGGATCCTTGGGTCGCGAGCGGAGGGCGTGCCTCCGGGGGCCGGTAGGACGGAAGCAATTATAGCGACGCCGGTTCCTCCGGTGCCACCCAGCGGACAAATGAATGAACCCCGGCTCGGCGAGAGAGGTTCCGAGCCTATGGGTTGGACGGTCAGGAGCTGGCGGTTATTCGGGGGGGTCGATGCGCGTGTAGAATCGGAATCGGTTGTTTCGTAGACTCTCAGCGCGCTTAGCAATACTCAGGCCTTCAGCCGCTGTGGGCTAGAAAATGCACGCCAACAACTCCCGGCCGTATCGAAGCGTGATCTTGCTCTCATTCGGCCTTTATCTGGCGGCTTGTGTTCTGCCGGCAATCGACTGGTGGAAGACGCCGGATTCGTACAGCACCGACGACCCGCTCAAGGGCGAACATTATGAAGCTGCTCCCGGGTGGGTGTGCCTCACGCTGGGGTGGATATTCGTGCCTGAAGGTGTCGAGATCGGCTCGGTCGGATATTTGGCCTGGGTGGCGAACCCGCTGGCCCTCGTGACCCTGGCCCTTTTGATCTTTCGTCGACCCACTGGTGCGGCGGTGATCGCAGTAGTGAACTTGCTCGTCGGTGCGTTATTCGTGATTGTTCCGCCTGGCCGACCCGGCCACCCCGATTTGCCGCGACTCGGCGCCTGGCTCTGGTTGGGCAGCTTGCTTGCCCTGGCCATCGCGGCCTTCTTCCGGCGGCGCAACGTGGAGGCGAGCCGATGACTGCCGACCTCGATCGCTTGCGCAGCCTCGCGAAAGAGGCCGCCGTCCGCGCGTATTCGCCATACAGCAAGTTCCGTGTTGGCGCCGCACTGCAGACGAAGTCGGGAGCCCATTTCGTCGGCTGCAACGTCGAGAATGCCTCCTACGGATTAACCATCTGCGCTGAACGAAACGCGGTCTTTCACATGGTGGCTGCGGGCGAACGCGACGTTGCGATCGTCGTCATCTACACGCCAACATCGACGCCCACTGCCCCGTGCGGCGCCTGCCGACAAGTGCTCAACGAGTTCAATCCGGACGTCGAAGTCGTGAGCGTTTGCGATGGCCCCGATGAAATCCGCTGCACGCTCCGCGACCTGCTGCCGCGAGCTTTTGGGCCCGCGAACCTCGCGTAACGGGCCGGTAGACGGGCGGGACGAGGGCCGGTAAATTGTTGAGGCACCCTCGATTTCATTCGCATCAACGTCTCCGCCAGGAGGTTTTGGCCATGCTCGTTAGACGGTGTGTTTCGGCCGCCGTGCTGCTGACCGCGTTCGTGTTGCTCACCAGCTTCACCACGCCGGCAGCCGCCCAGAAGGAAAAAGAAAAGAAGAAGGACGGACTCGACGAAACAACGTCGGCCTTGATGGATGTCCTTAAGAAGGCAGCCGAGGACAAGGATTTCCGCCGGGATCGCAAGCACGGCGGCGGAACGACGCCGTATGACGAGGCCCCGGCGAAGCCGGGCCTGATTGTCGGCTTCGACCTGTATCCAGGGGTTCGGGACAAAACAGTGCAGTACGTCCGCGGCGTTCGGGCGGTTTACCTGACCAGCGACGGCAAGACGACCCTTGGCAAGGTGTATGGGTGGACCTCGGGGATTGGCGCTGTCCGTGTCAAGGCGAAGGACGGTTATGCGGTTGCCGGGTGCAAGATCCACACCAGCGGTGACGAAATCGACGGCATGAGCATTGTCTTCGCGAAGATCACCGAGTCCGGCCTGGACATGAAAGACTCATACGACAGCAAATACTACGGGCATCGTGACCCGGACACCGCACCAAAGGTCGTTTGTACCGGCGAGCCGATCGTCGGTATTCGCGGTTTGATTTCGGAAAAAGCAAGCAGCCACCATTTTGGATTCGGCTTGGTGGTTGTCGGCAAGGACCCGAAGAAAGATAAGTAAGGCAACTTGAGTCACGTGAAGTCGGGCGGCCAATTGGCCGCCCGACTTTGTTGAATCCAATTGGTTGCGGGCAAGCAATTGCAATGCACGCCAACACATTCTTATCACCTGGCGACCGTCTACTCCAGAGTGCCGGTTCGGCGTCGCGGTTGGCGATCTTCCTTTTTGAAATATTGCGTTTTCAGCCCAAATTTGGGTAAGGTCGCCAAGATCGCCACGGTTTTGCCACACCCTCTCCCACAAGAAACTGGAAATTCAACGCCGGTTTTTCGTGCAACGAAATAAAACGCATTTCGTTTACCGTGCCGCGGCCTCGTGCGGCAGCTTCTCGATGTTGCCGGCCGCGTCCTCGGCGTGGGCTCTAACCTTCGTCGCCATCGGAATGATGGCTTCCCATTCGGCGAAATTCTCGCGCGTCGGCTTCGCTTCGACACCGTTCACCAGTACGCGCTTCACCGCGCCGTTGTCGCCGGTCACGCCGTAAACGGCCAACTTGCCGCCCTCTTGAATCACCCGCGTGATGATCGTCGCCGGCGGTAGATCATCGACCGGATCGAGCAACTTCGGAAACTCGACGCCCGTCACCTTCGCCACGCGCGACTCGTCGCCGGTCAGTCCGACTTCGGAGCCGTAAACGTTGCCGTCGGCAAGCAAGTCCTTGGCTTTCGTGCTCGCGATCTTGGCGTGTTGCCCGGCCCCATACCAATCGTGCATGTACACCGGTACGCCCTTGGGCGTTTTCGGCGTCGGCCGCGGTCCGCCGCCGAGGTTGACGAGGGCGCGCTTCTCGGCGCCCTTGTTGTCGATGACCTTGACGTTGCGGAAGTGCGACTCGGCCGTTCCGGTCGGATTGTCGTCGGAAATCTGAATGAGCGGCATCCCGGTTGGCCCGCCGTAATGGTGGCCGGCAAAGGTCAATCCGTCGACCGCGAGCAGCCCGTACTGAATGCTCAGGTCATCGTGCCCGCGATTGAACGGCTCAGCCCCGACGTGGCTAATGAGCAAGTCCTTATAGAAGTGCCGATCGTAGTTCGGGTGATAGACGCCATACGCCGTATTGTGGATCTTCATGTTCTCCACCATCACGCACGGCGACTGCGGCCGGAAGGCGTAGTGCAGTTCCCAAATCTTCGTGTTCTTGAGCACGAACGGATGCCGCTCGTCTGGCCCGACACGATCGACGCCTTCGCCGATGTTGATGCCGTAGAGCCCGTCGCCATGTGCCTCGTTGTCCTCGAAGCGCACGAACGGCAGCGTCCGAATATCGGTCGGCTTACGCATGCCGTCCGGCTGCATGATCGGCAACGTCAGATTGAAGCTGCTCGTCCGCGTCGCTTCGAAGCGGTAGCCGTAGAGGCCATTCTCACATGACACGTTGCGCGTGAACGTATTGAGCGAATTGGCCCACCAGAAACCCGCCCCTTCGTTGTGATCGAACGGCAACGCCTGCTTCGGCAGTGCTTTGGCTCGCTTCGACTGGATCGCCAGATTACGGTCGAATACGTTGTAGACTTCGGTCCCATCCTCCAGGAAAAAGCCGTGACCTTTGCTCTGGTAGCCGACGCAGTCGCGAACCACCAAGTAGTTGGTGCCATGCACGGTCACCCAGCGATTGCCGCTATCCCAGACCGATACCCCAATGACCGAGCTGCCGCGCATCGTGTTGCCGATCAGGTGGAAGTGAATCGCATAGCGGCCAAGGACGCCCTCTTTGCCGAGGTGTCGAAACTCGGCGTACGAGATCGAACCAGCGGAGTGCCGGTGATACATCGTGTGCCCGCGATTGGCGACGTCGGCTGATTCGACGATCACATTGCGCGAAAGGTTGGCCACTTCGCCGCGATATTCGCCTGTACCTAGATGATTGAACTTGAGAGCCTGATCGAGGGTGAGTTTGTTGTCGACGATCCCGGTGATGGTCGCCTCTTCCGTATAGTGGACTCCCCTTTGTTCGTCCGGGTCTTTGGTGCCAGTCACAAGCAAGCGGTCGCCGACTTTCCAACCGGTCACGGGCTCGGACAGAGTGACCACCAGTGCCCCCTTGGTTGCATCGGCCCCCAGCTTGACCCATGTGCGGCTCATCGGCGTACCGTGCAAATCCATCCGGCCGCCGCAGCAGATCAGCGCGGGCAACGAATCCTTGTTCATACCTTCGAAGTACGTGAGTCGGATGATCGCCGACTTGCGAATGGGCTGATCGAGTGTGCCGATCTCCAAGGCCGGCTTCGCCTCGCCCTCCTTCGGCATTTCGATGTGGGCATCGCAATCGAAGCCTTCCTCGGCCGTATTCTCTCCCGGTTGAATCTTCAATAGTCCAACGGCGAGTAACGTGTCCTTATCGGGATCGAATGCCAGGACGCCGCTGACGTGAATCGAGCGAAACGCCTGGTCCGACTTGCTCGCGTAAACAACGCGATGGCCGGGCCGAATGAGGACTGTGTCGCCGGGTGTCGGAGTCTTGCCATCGACCCAAGTGTCCGCGGCTTCCCACGGGCCGCTCTTGGCGGAACGGATGGTCGGCCGATCGGCGGCGACGGTGATGGCGGCGGATAGCAACAAGGCGAAGAGAGTGAGAAGACGCACGCGAGGCTCCGAGAAAGGGGCGGAAGGCAGGAAGGGTATTGTGCCGCAAGTCGGCACGAGATGCAACCGGCCATTGGTTCGACTTTGAAAATGCACTTACTCCAGCGTCGCCACCTCCCCCGCCTGAAAGTCCACCACTTCCAATTCGATCGTCCGCCGGCCCTCCCACTCATTGATCTTCGGTGAGAACGCCACACACACTCGGCGATTCTCGCTCGTGAGTTCTTCCAGTCGTTCGGCCATGCTCCAGGCGACAACGCGCATCTTGGTTCCGCCCTGCTTCACATAGAAGCTCAGGTGCCGTTCTTCTTTGCCCATCTTTTTCGGGTCGCCGACGATTTCCAGATCACCGGCCAGGAAGCGCGGTTTCGAATTGTTGGCGCCATAAGGTTCCAACTTGTCCAGGTCGTTCAACAGTCCGAACGTTAACATGCTGAGCGGGACCTCCGCGTCGAGCCGCAGCCGTGGGGCTGATGGAATGCCGGCCGGGAAATGCTTGGCCGCGTATTCCTGAAAACGTTCACGAAAGGCGTCAATTTTGTCAGGCCGGATCTTGGCGCCCGCGGCCATGGCGTGACCGCCGTGTCCTTCCAGCAAGTCATCGCACGCCTGAAGGGCCGTGTGCAGTTCGAAACCGGCGATCGAGCGGCCCGAACCAGTCACGATCTCGCTGTCCTTTAACGCGAACAGCACGGTGGGACGACCCAGGTACTCGGCGATCCGCCCGGCCACGATGCCAATCACGCCGGGGTGCCAGTCGGCATGGGCCAGCACAACGGCGGACTGCTGCTCGGCCCCGTCGCGCTCGACCATGTCACGCGCTTGAGTGACCATCTTGCGTTCGAGGATCTGGCGATGGAAGTTCTCGCTTTCCAGATACTCGGCCACTTGCCGTGCCTTGTTCGGGTCCGCGGTCGTGAGCATCTCGACGGCCAATCGAGCACAACCGAGCCGGCCGGCCGCGTTAATACGTGGCGCCAGCTTGAAGCCGATGTCTTCCGATCGAATCGGCTTGTCGAGCGGAATCTTGGCCGATTCGATCAGCGCCTTGACGCCAAGCGGCGGCTTGTCGCGCAAGCGATTGAGCCCGGCTCGCACGAGGATGCGGTTCTCGTCCACCAGAGGCACCACGTCGGCCACCAGTCCGAGCGTTGCCAGGCACAAGGCATCCAGAAGATAATTGCGCAGCCGATCGGTCACCTTCTCGCTGCCGCAATGCCGGACCGCAAGAGCCCAGGCGAGCTTAAAGGCGACCCCGGCGCCCGAGAGCCCACCGAACGGGTAGTCGGTTCCCGGCAGACGGGGATGAATGCACACGGCCGCGGCAGGCAGTCGATCCTTCATCTCGTGATGATCGGTCACGATCAACTCGAGACCGAGCCGCTTCGCCTCGTCGGCTTCATCGAGGCTCGCGATCCCACAATCGACGGTGACGACGACCTGCACGCCCGACGCTGCGAGCTGCCGGAGCGCTTCGCTGTTGAGCCCATAACCTTCTTCGAGCCGGTGCGGCACATAGAACTCGACCGGCACACCGAGTTGTTGGAAGAGGCCAAGCAGGATCGCGGTTCCGGTCACGCCATCGGCGTCGTAGTCGCCGTAAATGCAGACCTTCTTCTTCGCGGTAGCGGCCGTATAGAGTCGCTCGACCGCTTCGGGCATGCCGGGCAGTGACAGCGGCGGATGCAAGCCGCTGAGCGGGGCGTTCAAGAATCGACCGGCGTCGGCTGGCGAAGTGAGCTGACGATTGAGTAGCAACTGCGCGACGATCGGTGAGATGCGCAGTTCGGCAGCGAGGCGTTCGATGGCGACGCGCTCGTGCGGAACGAGATGCCAGGCTTTCTTGACGGCTGGCAATGAAGCCTCCATGCCGGGCGAGCGGAGCGGCGTCAGCCGACCGATGATGACATTATCG
>DATANR010000166.1:0-15308 GCA_036266155.1 Gemmataceae bacterium
CCGCCCGTTCCGGCTGTGCCGCCCACGTTGCCCGTTCCGCCCGTGCCGGTCGTACCGAGCCCGCGCGCCCGCGATCCGCGGCTGCTACCACCCGAGCCCGTCCCAGCGCCGCCCGTGCCGCCGCCCGTCTGGGTCTTACCCGTCGCGGTCGCACCTAGCGTCCCCATCGTCTCGCCCCCGGCCTTCCCTGGCTGGCGGCCCGTCTTGTGCTTCGTGGCCATGTGTAACACCTTTCCGATCATAAAAAACGTTAACTGCGGCGGATGACCGTCCCCGGCACGCGCCGGAGCGACAATTAGGAATCGCCCGCCGACCAATTCCGATCTGAGCCGGGGCCGGACGGCCCTGGCCGCGCGGCCGTCCTAAGTGGGCCAGCCGGCGTGCCACTCTTCGTCACTAAACGCCCGTGCCTCGGTCGAGGCGTAGAGAGCCGGGACCGTGCGGTCGGCGTTGCTCGACGGCCGGGCAGTTGGGTCGGCGCGCCCGCGCGTCAGTGGGCGGAGCGCGCGCAGCCAATACAGCCAGCGGGCGTTGAAATCCCCGACGCCGCGCCGGCCGAGTACGCTGTTTGCGATGTTCGTCATGCGGATGCCTTTCGGCCGCTTCCGGAATGGCTTGTACACCCGAGAACAGCCTGGTAACTTGGATAGTGGCCTGCCGGGCTTCCAGCCCCCAGCCAGATCCGCGGGCGGTCGCTGTGTCCCACCCCGACGGATCTGGCTGCCACCTGGAAAGACCTGTTTGGTCCTTCGCAAATGGAAACGAACCTGCCGACTAGGAAAACCAAAAAATATTTGATTGGTTTTCCTCCCACCCTCGTCCGTTTCTCCTGTAGTTCATCGCCTCGCAGTTGACCCACCGACAATTATCCGCTCCGCCCCTGTTGGAGCCGGACTCGCCCCGTTTCCGACCACTCGCCCTACCAATCGGAGGACGTGTCATGCGACGGTCAAGCTCGGAGGGCGCCGATGTCGAAAACCACTGCGCCGATTCCGATTGAAGATGGCCACTCTACGGGCGACCTGGAAGAGTCCTGGCCGGTGTTTCTAGGCATCAAAGCCAAGTGCACTGAGGCGCACATCAAATGGGCACGGGGCGGTTCGGCCGACTCCGTGGCGATGTGGTATGAAACGTTAAAGGCAAGCGCTCGACCGACCCTCGAGTGCCTCATCCGCGACTACAACGTGCGGGGCCGACACGAGTCATGGAGGCTCGCGGTCGTTACCCACCTGGCGTCGCTGGTGACGTTTGTCGCGCTCATTGCCGGCACCCGGCACCTGCGCAGGGAGAGGTGGCTGATCGAGGAAATAGTCGACGACACAACATTCTGCCTCATTCGTGCGTTATTGTCAGACGGGCAGTCGTTTACCAACTACGACCATTTCGAGCACTGGGTGCAAGGAACGGTTCCGCAACGGACAATTGACCGGCACCGCTCGGAGAGGACGCGGCACAACGCTGCGGATGCGCTCGCGTATGTGAACCGAAATGTCACCTCGCCCACACCCGATGAGGAATGCAGGCACCAGGAAGTGTTGGTCGAGGTTGAACCTCTTCTGGTGCAGAATAAGCCGGACCGTGAGGTGCGAGATGCGTTTAACCGGTTGATTTGAGACCGTCCAAACGCGACGGCGTACGGTGCGGCGGGCTCTCAAGGTCCGGCGGCACTGCTTTCTTCCCTTGAGAGGCCGATCGTTCCATGAACGACTCCGCTACAGACCGGCCGACGCCTGCCGTGCACCATCCCAGTGCGGCGATCCGGGCGTTCCTCTCCATAGCGTCAGCCGCTTGTCCGGACGCGATGTCCGTCCTTTGGCGCGACATGTGCTCCCTCTGCAGTCAGGCCGTTTTGGCCAGGCACGGGAGCCCCGGCACAGGTCGACTGGGTGGGAGGGCCTCGGGGTCGCCCCTCTCACCCACATTCGTCACGGTCGGCCCACCCGTCAGATCGGGTAGGACCGCCTCTCAAATCGTCCCGCGGCCCCGACCGGATACATGGTCGGCCTAGTCGGCGGTCGATACCCTCAGTGTGCAAATCCGAAGGTTCGCCCGCTGGCCAGCCAGGTCGCGACCTTCCCGAATCGTCTCGCGACGCTCGGACCGCCGCCCCCACAGTGACGCACTTTCGCCCACCGGCTGGCGGTCGCCTTACAGGGACCAATGACCCCGGACCCGTGATACTCTTAGATTTCATTCAAGGGGGGACTATCATGTCCAATCCTGTCACCTACCGAAACAATCGGGCCGCGGCTATGGAAGCCCCTCCCGAATGTACCAGGCCCGAGTCCGGCCGCTTGTTTGCCGCGTACCTTGCCGGCTGCTCGATCGGCGAGGACGACGCCGTCGCCGCCCTGCACCACCAGGTGACCTGCCCGGCCTGCCAGCGGCTACTGGAAAAGGCCGGCCCTAGCAGCCATGCGGTGTGAGATTCGGCTGCTGCCCTTGACCCAGGCCCAGTTCATGGAGGCCATCGCCTGCGAGGCCTGCGATCGAGTTCGGCGATGTAGCTGAGGCTGTCCGCAACGAATCGAACCGGGCGTTGAGTGTCACAGTCAGCGATAGCCAACTGCTTTGGTGAGCCGATCGGACCGTGATATGATCGGCGTCTAGTTGTCGGGCTGAACCCGATCCGCGTGGTCCGTGAATCCGATGGCCAAACATGCTGGATAGACGATGTACGGCTGCTTGAGACTACGACTGACGGGCTCTCGCCTGACACCCGCTGACACCCGTTTCGGATTCGCCGGGAACCGTTTGGAACCGTCCAGAAATGCAAAAACCCCGGAAAATCCGGGGTAGGAGAAGATTTTTTAGCATCGACAGTCCGGTACCCTAACCAATTGAGCTACGTCCCCGGCTTCCTCAGATATAGCTACGCGACCAATTTGGAGCAAGTCCTGCGCGGCTGTTTTTCGATGGCGAAAGGATGCGCAACCGGCGCAAATGTTCGCGCCCGTATTCGACATCGCGGCCGCCCGAACCCTCGACGGCTTCGTATCATACGCCCCGTCTCGTTCGCAGGGGAGCGTCTTGGAATCGATTCAGTGTCCAGGTTGCAAGAAGCCGATCCGTGTGCCAGATGAGGTGCTTGGGCAGACGGCGAAGTGTCCGTTTTGCAAATGCCACTTTCAGGCGCCCGTCCGCTCCCAAGATGGAAAGCTGACCACCCCGCAATTGACTCGCCGCAATCCCTTCGCAGGTTCACGAACTTTTGGTCCTGGCGTCCTGCTTATCTTTCTCGGATTGCTCGGATTGTTGTCGAACGCCCGGATCATCGGCCGAGCTTATTCCGATCCCGAAATGTTTGCTGATCAGACTAGACAACAACTCGAAAGTGTCAAATTGGACGATTACGTTGATCGCACCATCAAGTGGATGCCAACTGTCCGGATTGGATTTTTGGCGCTCAATCTTCTTGTGATAGCTGGTGGGATCTCGGCAATCGCTCAAAGGTGGCACGGGCTTGCCATGATTGGCAGTGCGGCTGCCCTGTTTGACGCTGCCGATTGCTGTTGTATTCTCGGGTTCCCAGCCGGAGGCTGGGCTCTCTTCGTGCTCATGAATCCTGGAGTGCGTGCCCAATTCACCAAGCCAAGGCCGAGCGAAGCCGCATAGGCTCCGCCCGGCTCGTTCGACTCATGCATCTTGCGGATAAAGTGCCGTGCTCAAGTAGCGTTCGCCGAGGTCCGGCAGGACAACGACGATCAGCTTGCCCTTGCTGTCGGGCCGCTTGGCCACTTGGATCGCGGCCCACATGGCGGCGCCGCAACTGATGCCGCAAAGCATCCCTTCCTGCTTGGCGAGCTGGCGGGCCGTTTCGAAGGCATCCTCGTCGACGACCTGAATCACTTCGTCGACAACCTTCAGGTTGAGGTTGTCGGGAATGAAACCGGCGCCAATGCCTTGGATTTTGTGCGGGCCGCGCTTGATCTCTTGGCCGGCGAGTTTCTGTGTGATGACCGGACTATTCACCGGCTCGACCGCGATGCACTTGAACGACGGTTTGCGTGCCTTGATCACTTCGCCGACACCCGTGATCGTTCCGCCGGTGCCGACGCCGGAGACCAGGATGTCGGCCTTGCCATCGGTGTCGCGCCAGATTTCCTCGGCCGTGGTCTGTCGGTGAATCTGCGGGTTGGCGGGGTTTTTGAACTGTTGCGGAATGAACGCCTTTGGCTCGCCCCCGGCCTCATTGAAAATTCGCTCGGCCTCGGCAATGGCGCCACCCATCCCTTTCTCGGCCGGCGTGAGCACGAGGTTCGCGCCGAACGCTTTGAGCAGTCGGCGGCGTTCGAGGGACATGCTCTCTGGCATCGTCACTGTCAGCTTGAAGCCCTTGGCCGCGCACGTGAACGCGAGGCCGATGCCCGTGTTACCGGACGTGGGCTCGACGATGAGCGTATCCTTGGTGATCTTGCCGCGCCGTTCCGCGTCCTCGATCATCGAGACGCCGATGCGGTCCTTGACCGACCAGAGCGGGTTAAAATTCTCCATCTTGGCGACGATCGTGCCGGGCAAACCCGCCGCCAATCGACGAACGCGGATGAGCGGCGTGTGGCCGATACATTCGGTGATGCTGTCGTAAATTCGGCCGCGGAATCCTGGGGCTTCTGCCATGTCGCTGTCCTCGCGGGCAAGGGATTGATGAGTTTCACGATAAGCATGCTGTGGGCGAGCAGCAAGGGTCCGATGTGACGGCCAACGCACCGATGTCAAAAATCATCGGGTGGCGGAAGTGGTCGCAACTTCGTCATCCCCACCGTCTTGGAAACAATCTGATCGCTCATCGCTTCGATTGTCGCGATGGGGCTGCCCATGGAGGGTTGATTGCCCGTCGTCACGGAAAACGGTTCTTCATCCGGGGACTTGCGGAACTTGAGTGTGTAATCCACCGATCCTGCGGCCGTGAACTTCCAGCGGACTTCGATCATGGCGGGAATTGATTTGTCCGATTGACCCGGCTTGTCCGGGTCTTCCAGCGTGGCAAAGACCACGAGTTCGTCGCCAATGGTCGCGCCCCACTTGTCCGCCAATTTCTGCTGAACGGTTTTCTCGCGACCGCTGCTATCGAGTCCTTGACCCGCTTGCATTTCGTCTTCGACTGTCAGCAGCGATGCGACCGGCTGCGGCTTGTCCTTCAATGCCAGAACGACCTCGCCGAGGCCCTTCTTCATTTCGTCATCGGTGCCGTTGACGTTGGTGCGGACGCCGTCTTCGTAACACTTGTTGAGGAGTTGCTGGACTTCGTCGCGATGAGCTTTGAAGTTCGGTTCGGCGAGGTATTGGCGCAGGAAAAATGGTTGCTCCTTCTGCGGCAACTCCTTGATCCGGCTGAAAACCACTTCGTCACGGACAGGGTAGTTCATCGCCAGGAAGCCGAGGAAAAGAGCGACGCCGGCAAAGATCACAGCGAGCATGCCAAAGATGCCGGTCGAGGCTCGACCGTCCTTGCGTGGACGCGGCACACGAACGGAGTGGCCTTCCTCGGTTCGCTCGGGATGGCTGGGAAATTCACCGGTCTTGGCGACATGCTTGGCAACCGAGCCCATCGCTTCTGGCGAGAGCTTGCGCAGCACGTCGTCTTTGCCATCTTCGCCGCCGTCCTTCATGTACGCGACCGCATTGAGGAAAACCGTCAGGCGGCGAGCACGGTCCTGATCATTGACCTGAATCGAGGGTCGATCGTGGCCGACCTTAAGCGTGATGCTCGTGTTCTGGTACTTCCCCTCGTTGAAATTCTGGACGGCCTTGGCCTCCCGCAGTTCGCCAAGGTCGGTGATGCGAATCGTTGAACCGCTCGCCTGGTACAAGTTCTCCGGGTCGGCATAGATAAAATTGCCCGCGTAGTTGCTCGACTTGCCGGCCGCCCAGACGCGGATCGCGGCGATCACGAGCCAGCCGCCGAGGAGAAAGCCCGCCGTCTGAATCATCGCCTCCTTCATCGGAGGATCGACCGGCGGAAACGCAAAGATCACCGTCAAAATGATGATCGCAAACCCGAGAATGAGCGCGACGATCGGCCAGTAATCCGTCTGGCCGATGAACATACCCGGAGCGCCCTTGCCCTCCTCGCTGCGGGCGAGCACCAGGTAATCGCGGGTCTCGCGGTCGAGTTCTTCGAAGCGGTATTTCTCGGTCATCGTGAGCGTCCTCAATCCACCATCTGATGCGGAACAAACCGGCTCGTGTTCTGCGTGACCATCGTCTCGTCTTCGCGGATGCCCAACCCGCACGCGACGCCGTTGACGACCCAAGTGCCGAACACGGGATAGCGGCCGTCGTGCGCTTTCATGGGCGCGAGTGTTTGGTAAACGCTCGGCCCGTCGGTGTAGACGCCGTCCGTCGCGATCTTCGTCTGGCCGTTGATGACGACCGTAATGTTCGCCCCTTCGCGGGCATGGACTGGTTTGCGAACGTAGTTGCCCTCGATCTCGTTGAACGATGCCGGCAGCAGGTACGGGCTGTGCGGATGTCGTTCGTAGAGCAGCGGCAGGATCGACTTGCACGACAGAATCATCTTCCACGCCGGCTCGATCCACTTGGTCGGGGCCTGGAGCACGTTCTTGCCAAAGTCCTCGCGGATGATCCATTCCCACGGGTAGAGCTTGAACAACCGGTGAATCGGTCGATTGGCGCGATCGACGAACGTCCGCTCCGATCGATCCCAGCCAATCTGCTCAATGTCGAGATAGTCCGTCTCAAATCCGGCCTGGATGCACGTATCGCGCAGATACTCGACCGTGATGTAATCCTCAGGCACGCCTTCTTGAGCGGAGAAGCAGATCGGTCCGTCGTCACGTTCCTTGAGTGCCTGCCACGCTTCGATCAGCCGTTCGTGGATGCTGTTGAACTGGTCGCCGCGCTCGTCGATGTCCTTCAGCCATTGCCACTGCACGATCGAGGCTTCGAGGAGGGCGGTCGGCGTGTCGGCGTTGTACTCGAGTAACTTGGGAGCACCGACACCGTCGTAGGCGAAGTCGAATCGGCCGTACACGCCCGGCTCGTCGTCGTTCCACGAGCGCACGACCATTTCCTCAAATTCCTTCGGAATGAGGAACAGGCCGAACATGCGTTCGTCGATGACCTCTTGCACGAGATCGAGGCACATCGCGTGGAGCGTGTTGGCAGCAAGTTCGAGTTGGTCGACTTCGAACGATGAGAGTTGATAAGCGGCCGACTCGTCCCAATACGGCTCACCCTTGAGCGTGTGGAACAGCAGACCGTGCTCCTCGACGCGCTTCTGCCAGTTGGGCCGCGGGTCGATGCGGATGCGGTGCATGGGAGTCGTGCAGAAGGTTGTTCAGCCGCCGACAGCGCCGCGACCGATGCCGCCGAAGCCGCCGCGCGAGACGTTGCCGCCGCCCATCGCCGGCGGCCGCCCTCCCATGCGGCTGCCGGACGCCGCCCAGGCGCCGGTGTGGATCCAGATGAAGCCGCCGCCGCGGTAGTGGCGCTGGCCGTTGTTGTTGACGTTATTCCCGCCAAGCTGTTGAGCGACCTGCTCTTTCTGCTTGGCCTCCAGGTCTTCCTCCGGATAGAGGAAGTGGCCGGCGGTCAGAATCCCCGAGCCAA
Source organism: Gemmataceae bacterium (assembly GCA_036266155.1). GTDB lineage: Bacteria > Planctomycetota > Planctomycetia > Gemmatales > Gemmataceae > SIAJ01. The sequence goes on from DATANR010000166.1 coordinate 7,573, forward strand.
CGAGGACGAGCGAAAACTCACGGGTCATGCGGGCCATGGCGACACCTCGACCGAGGGTACGGACGCGATGGTGTATGTGTACCAGCAATTCGAGCGCTTTGCCAGAAGATTTGGGTGACCGATTGATCCTTGGTCGTGAATTGACTCATTTTGATGCCGCGTATGCATTTCAACGCGGCATGAAACCGTTGCGAGCAAGATGGCCAACCGGCTAAGATGGCCAACACACATACAGGGGTTGGCCATCTTAGATTGCGATTGCCGTACTTATCTCCCTGTTCAGAAACGAGATGCGTCAAGTTTTTCACTTCTCAATTCTAGCGCCGGATGGCATCAATTCTCTCTGGAAAGCTCGAGATTCCGACTTAGGTCCCAGCGTATGAGTTAAAAAAATGGCATTCGTTCTCGACTTGTCGACACAATGAGGTTGTCGTCGGAGAAAAAATGTGGCCGATGCCCCGCTGGGGATGGTGACCGAATATCTGCATCGCGTTGCCGCGTCGACGGCCACGCGGACGGATAGCGAGCTGCTCGCGCGCTACGCCGCAAGCGGCGACGACGAGGCGTTTGCGATTCTGCTCCGCCGACATGGGCCGATGGTGCTTGGTGTTTGTTGTCGAACGCTTGGCCCGACGCCGGACGCGGACGATGCTTTTCAGGCGACGTTCATCGCGCTGTCGCAACGGGCCGGCCGCATTCGCGAGACCTTGCCAGGCTGGCTTTATCGTGTTGCCGTTCGGACGTCGCGCAAGGCACTCAGGCGATCCAAACGGGCGGGCTCGGGGACGGAAGCAATCGACCGCACCGATTCGCTCGCGGCCGTCGAATGGGGCGAGGTCCGCCGCGTTCTCGACGACGAATTGAATCGCCTGCCCACACGCTGGCGGACACCGCTCGTGCTCTGCTATCTCGAAGGCCTGACGCGCGATGAAGCAGCGACGCAGCTCGGCTGGTCACTGCGCACGCTCCATCGCCGGCTCGACGAGGGCCGGCAGCGCTTGCGCGAACGGCTTACGAAACGAGGCCTAGCGCCAGCTCTGCTCGCCACGCTCGTGCTGACCGGCGACCTGCGCAGCGAAGTCTCTGCGGGCCTGCTGAGAACGACTATTCAATTGACGCACGCCACCGCTGTGCCGGACGCGATACGCACGTTGTTGCCACACGCTTTTTCGACCGGAGGGATTGCAATGAAGGCTCTCGTTTCCGCCACGGTCATCGTCGCTGGCCTCGGTGTGGCCTTGAGCACGCGGCAACCGGTCGCGGCCGTGCAGCCGACGCGGTCCGAACCCACGATCGCCCTCACGCGGGCGCCGGCGCCCAAAGATCGGAAGGCTGACGACCCGCTCTTTGTGAGTGCGAACGAAGCGAGCGACCGCGCGGCCAAATGGCTGCTTCAGAACCAGGAGAAAGATGGCACGTGGGACAAGCCGCCCATTACCGCCGCGATTTCCGGCGGCTTCACCGCACTGGCGTTGCTGGCACTGCTCGAATCGGGAACCAAGGCGACCGACCCCGCGATCGCGAAGGCGATGGAGTATTTGCGCAACCTCGAACCGAAGAGCGTCTATGTCGTTTCGCTGCAAACACAGGTCCTCTGCGCAGCGAATCAAAAGCAAGACTCGAATCTCATTCGGCGCAACGTCAACTGGCTCGAAAAAGCAGCATCGCACAACAATGCGAAACAACTGATCGGCTGGCGCTACACCGACCAACCGGGCAACGACGCCGACAACTCGAACTCGCGCTTCGCGGTAGCCGCGCTCTATGCCGCGCATAAGGCGGGATTCAAGGTGACGAACGCCAATCTCTGGACCGGTGTGCGCGATTACTACACGCGCACGCAAACGAAGAATGGCGGCTGGGCCTATACCCAATTTGGCGGGGCGGAAACCCACACGATGACCGCGGCTGGCGCGCTCTGTCTGAAATGTGCCGTCAAGGCGATCGGCGAAGAAGACGCGAACGCGAAGCAAGCCCTCGTCAATGCGAACGATTGGCTCGCGTCCAATTTCCGCATCGAGTGCAACTTCACTTACTACAACCTCGACGTCATCTCCGCATTCGGCCGCGTGCAGACCACCAAGAAGTTCGGCGACGGCGACAAGTCCCGCGCCTGGTTCCGCGAAGGCTGCGATTGGCTGTTCCAAAAGCAGAAAGACGACGGACGGTTCACCTCCACGAGCGCGGCGGAAGCGAATCCAGTCATCAGCACGGCGTTCGCGTTGCGGTTTCTGGCGAGTCGGCCGGATTGAGACGGTCTCAAACCAGCGGGTGGGACGGGCCGGAGCCCGAAGCGGGAGCGAGGGCGACGGCGCGAATTTCGCGTGACGCCGTCGCCCTCGCTCCCGCTTCGGGCTCCGGCTTACCGGACCATCCAGTTAACGCAGAACGTCTGCTACTTCCAACGTCTGTCGAATTCGGGTATCCTCTTGGAGCAACTCAAGTCCAGGGGAAGGTGCGATGAAGGCCCTCATCTCTACCGCGTTCGTTATTGCCGGATTTTCGGTTGCCTTTAATTTCTGTCAGCCAATCGAAGCGTGTCCACGGATTTGCCGAACGGCAAACCCACCCGTTCTCATCGTGGCGCCCGTCGTCCAAGACAAGGCGCCGGAGGACGAACTTACGAAGAAAGTGCTGGAGGCACAGAAGAAAGGAATCGAGTACCTGAAGAGTCAGCAAAAGGACGAGGGCGGCCGATGGACGTGGGAAAACTCCCTCCTGAGCAACCTACAGCCGGGCGGCACTTCCGCACTCGCTATTCTTGCGCTCCTCGAAAGTGGCGTAAAGGCGAACGACGCGGTGATCGCCCGCAGCTTGAACTATCTTCGCTCAGTCGAGCCGAAACACACGTACGTCGTAAGTTTAGTCTTGTGCAAGGTGAATCAGAAAGCAGATGCCGACCTCATTGAACGAAACGTGAAATGGCTTGAGGAAACGGCCATTTGGAAGGACAAGCAGATACTCGGATGGACCTATTCCAAAGGTACTGGCGCATCCACTGACAACTCCAATACGCGCTACGCCGTGTCCGGTTTGTACACCGCTCATAAGGCGGGATTCAAAGTTGCGAAAGAAGCGATCTGGGAGTCGATACAGGATCTTTACGTCCGCACTCAATTTCCGGATGGTGGTTGGAGTTATTCGAGCGATGCCAACAAGTCGACGCACACGATGACGGCGGCAGCGGTGCTGAGTCTAACTCTGGCGAAAGAAGTTCGGGGAAAGGCTGCCAAGGAAGCGGACAAGGCCGTCGATACTGGCTATGCTTGGCTGGCAAAGAAGTTCCGCCTTCAGAACGAACCGCATACTTTTTACAACTTTGACGTGATCGCGGCGCTCGGTCGTGCGTCGGAGAAAAAGGACTTCGGCACCAAGGACAAGACGATCGAGTGGTATCGATTGGGCGCCGAGTGGTTGGTGAAGAACCAGAAGTCAGACGGTCGATGGGAGATTGCGAACGCACTCGACCAGTACCCCGTCATCAGCACGGCGTTCGCGTTGCGGTTTCTGGCGAGCCCGCCGGATTGATCGTGATGACCCAACTGACGCAGAGTTGCTTCTGTCAATGGACGCCGCGCATCTGGTACACCTTCGGAGGGATGGCGACGCTTTCGCTGAAGCGAGCACGTATGTCGAATCGACGGGGCAAGTTTGAAGCGGAAGGCGGCATGAGGTCTGATATGATGGAGTACGTAGGGCCGCGAAGGAGAATGCTCCATGTCCATTCAAATCAATGACGAGACAACTGCCACGAATCTGGGTAGTGCGTCAAGCCCCCAGGAAGTTCACGGCCCGGACGGTCGGCTCCTTGGGCAATTCATTCCTGCTCCCCGGCCAGGATTGTCGTATCCCGAAGTCGGATTAACCGACGCCGAGCTATTGGCTCGTCTCAACAATCCGGCCGCCAAGTGGCGGACACCGGAAGAGGTGATGGCCCGACTGCGCGAGATTGACCAATGTTCGCCCTGAGTTGGCTCGATCGGTTATGATTAAATCCATGAAAACCGCGACGCGATCGCTGGAAATGGAAACGGAAATCTGGCTGCGGATCCTCCATCCGGATCGCGAGTTGACTCCGAAGGTCGCTCGCGCGCTGCTCGGGCTCGCGTTTTCGCCTCCCGAAATCGCTCGCATGGGCGAGTTATCCGCGAAAGCACGTGCGGGCAATTTGACTCCCGAAGAAGATGAGCAGATGGACGACATCGAGCGGGCCGGAGCGATCTTGTCTACATTGAAGTCCAAGGCTCGCCAGGTGCTGAAGCTCTCTCCCCAAAAATCCTGACCCACGTATGGATGCCGCACTCGTCGCAATGATCTGGCAACGCGCCGGGAATTGCCGCGAGTATTGCCAGATGTCGCAAGCCTGCGATGAATTGCCCTTCGAGATCGACCACATCATTGCCAAGCAACACGACGGCCCCACCACACCGGGCAATCTGGCGCTCGTGTGTTTTGCGGACAACCATCACAAGGGCCCAAATCTCGGGGGCGTCGATCCAAAAACGCGAAAGCGCGTTTGGCTTTTTCATCCGCGTCGGCACAAGTGGGACCGTCATTTTCGCTGGAATGGTCCAATACTGATTGGCCGGACCGCTGTCGGCCGCGCGACGATCGCCGTGCTTGCGATGAACCTTCCGCATCGAGCCCGTCATCGCCGACAACTGATCGCCGAAGGCGTGTTTCCTCCGAGCGTATCGACTTGAGCACGGGGCCACGGCCTTCGCCAGCAATCGATTCGAGGGAATTCTGTACCCATCCGCGCGAAGCAGCGGGCATGCTTGTCTCATTCTGTTCCGTCAGCGCCTGACGGCGCCGTCGCGCGTGGATTGCCAGGATACGCCAAGCGGCATGATGGCCGAGTTGCCGTGATGCCGCTGTACCATTATCTCCCGAAACTAGCTCATTGAATAAACTGAACAAACCTCGCAGATTCCGTTTACCCACAAACTGACCGTGTTGTGGAGTACGTCATGCCCATTGCCGCCCAGTGCCCCAATTGCGGTGGTCCGCTGAGCGAAACGTCAGTTCTCGCACTCGCGCCCGTCTGCGAGCGTTGCGGGACCGTGATAACGAATATCGGCGGAACCTTGGGACTGACGAGCGCCTATGGTGTAAACGACCCAACGATCACACGGCAACGAGTTGAAGCGGATCTCGCCGTTTTGACGGGCAATCGAGACAAGTATGTAGGAATGCGGGAGGCTTGCAAGGAGCAGTTGACTTGGGGCGTAAAACGGTATGCGAAGTTGCCCTCGCCGCCCGAACTCTTGGAGTTGCAGCCGGTCCCACCGCTCAAAAAGTGCATACTGACTGGGCTCATCAACGCAGCCTCATATGGCTTCTTTATCTGATGTTTGGGATGGTTTCTGCCCGTATGTTTTGTCGTAGGTTGTTGTCAATTATTTTCGAGTCCAGCCGAAACTGCGAAAGAACGCATTGGTCAAGTCGGAGCATGTCTTTTCTATGCTTTTTTGACATTTCTTTGGTGGGGCGGATTCGTCTTCTTTGCGATTCTCCCACATATTTCCGCGAAATCCGCAAACGGCCAAAGGCCACAGGAGAACGCTCGTCGGCAACGTAAATACGAATTGGCGCGCGCTGCAGCATTGAAGGCAGCCAAACCGATCAAGGCCGCGCAGGATCACCGCCTCAGCGTTCAGATCCGCGAATTGGATGGCCTCATAGCCACCATGACCAAAAAGGTGGACGACGTGCGAAGATTGTTGCGAACACTTTGACCCAGAAGGCTGATGCTGCGACGCAGCCTGCGCCCTTCTCATGCCATGATGCCACTCACTCACCCCATCAACCCCCTCACCGCCTCCGCATGGTACACATGATGCGGCCGGTTCTCCGCGTCTTTCCACATCGTTGATTGCGGGATGCCGAGCGCCGAGTAGATCGTCGCGCCGAGGTTTTCCGGCGTTTGCGCGTCGCTGGTGGGGTAGCCGCCGTTTTTGTCCGAGGTGCCGATGACGGTGCCGCCTTGCACGCCGCCGCCGGCGAGGAAGACGCTTTGGACGGCGCCCCAGTGGTCGCGGCCGGGCAGCTTGTAGTGTTGCGGCAGGCCGAACACGCGCGGCGTGCGGCCGAATTCGCCGGCCATGACGATCAGCGTCGAGGCGAGCAGGCCGCGATCGTGCAGGTCGTCGAGCAGAGCGGCAACGGCCTTGTCGGTCGGCGGGAAGAGTTTCTCTTTCAAATGCGGGAACGCGTTGCCGTGCGTGTCCCAGGTCTCGTTGTTGCCGAGGTTCACCTGCACGAGGTTGACGCCCGCTTCCACTAGCCGGGCCGCCATCAAAAGCGACCAGCCGAACGCGTTCTGCCCGTACCGATCGAGGTCGCGTTCCGGCTGATGGCGCAGATCGAACGCCTTGCGGACGCGCGGCTCCATCAGCAGCGAGACGGCCGCCTGGCGATGGTGGTCGAGCCCCGTGCGGCTGGCCCCGCCATCGAGAGCCGCCCGCTGCTCGTCGATGGTATTGAGCATGTCAAGCCGCGACGAGAGGCGCATGCCGTCGATGCCCTGCGGCAACGAGAGGTCCGGAATCTCGAAGCCGTTGCGGACGGGCTTGTATGGCCGATCCTGGTGGTCGAACTCGAATTCGGGATAGGCCCCATAGGCTTTCGGCTCGAAGCGCGACCCTTCCATGAACCACGGGTCGCGTTGCCGACCCATGACGCCGGCGAACTGGCCGGGGATGACGCGGCCGGTGTTGTGGATCAGCCGTTCGGGGAGCACGACGGCCGGCGGCAAGTTATTGCGCGGCCGCGTAATGGCCCCTGCGACGGACGCGATGCTCGGCCAATCCGTGTCCTTCGGCATGTTCGGGCTGAAGCCGGGCGGCAGCGTGTTGCGGCCCGTGAGCATCAGCAGGTGGCCATCCGAGTGGTTGTTGGTCGCGTGCGTCAGCGAGCGGATGACGGCCCACTTGTCCGAGCGTTGAGCGAGCAGCGGCAGATGTTCGCAGATCCGCAGACCGGGCGTCTTCGTGGCGATCGGCTTGAACTCGCCGCGAATGTTATCCGGAGCGTCGGGCTTGGGGTCGAAACTGTCCTGCTGGGCGAGGCCGCCGGAGAGGAAGATGTAAATCACGGAGCCAGCGGACGCGGCCCGCGGGCTTTCGGCACGCAGGGCATTCAGGTGCGAGGCCCCGAGGCCCAACAGCGAGACGCCGCCGGCCTGGAGCATTGTCCGGCGGGAGAGCACGGGATGGGAGAGGGCCGGCGCCATTAGCTTCTCGGCGGGACGATTTCGGTCACATCAGCTTGGGGCGAGTTGGCTTTCAACAGATCGCGAATCTCGGTCAGGAGCTTGACCTCATCCGACGGCGCTTTCGGTATCTCCGCAGTGGGTCGATGCATGCGGTTCACCAGCTTCACCAGCACAAACACGCAGAATGCGATGAGGACAAAGTCGATCAGAGCTTGCAAGAACCGTCCGTAGGCAATGGCAATGGCGGGCTGCAATGCCTTGCCATCTGGCCCAATTTCGGGGCTTGCCGCGCGGAGCGTGACGGCGAGGTCCTTGAAATCAACATTACCGAGCGCCCAGCCGATCGGCGGCATGATCACATCGCCAACGAGCGAGCTGACAATCTTGCCAAACGCCGCCCCCATGATGACGCCGACGGCGAGATCGATCACGTTGCCACGACGGATAAAGGCTTTGAACTCGCCGATCAGGCCGAGACTCTCTCTCCAAACCGGGGTAACACGTTCGGTAAGTGCCATCG
>DATANR010000167.1:0-10678 GCA_036266155.1 Gemmataceae bacterium
GTCGCCGGACTTGACCACACCCAAGCCACGCGACGATAAGTAACCTCGAGGCGATTCACTCAGGCGTTCAGCGCGGCAACGTCACGCGTTGAACGCCTGATATAGGCTTTATCTTTGGAGGCATTATGGCTGGTAAACGGAAACCAACATCCGCCATTTGAAACAGACCCTGAAAATGGACGTGCTGCGCTGCAAGACCGTCGCCGGGGTGCACAAGGAACTGACCATGTACGCGCTGGTCTACAACCTCGTGCGCCTCGTGATGCTAGAAGCCGCGCAGCGGCAACATGTACCCATCGAACGAATCAGTTTTGTTGATGCGGCGCGTTGGCTGGCCGAAGCTACGACCAGCGCAGCGCCGTTGAAACTGCGCCTCAATCCGCATCGACCCGGCCGCTACGAGCCGCGTGCCAAGAAACGCCGAGCCAAACCCTATGACCTCATGAACCAGCCACGTCGAGTTCTGCGTAAACGCCTACTGGATAACTACAATGCAGCTTAACTTTGTGCCATTCGGGTCGGACAGGGATAGGAACCAATGCTTGAAGTTCGCGGACTCGAGTCCGGGACATGGCGGCGGCCGGTCAATTTGACCGTCCCCGAGGGCGGAACGGTCCTCCTACTCGGACGGAACGGCGCCGGCAAGACGACGTTCTTGAACACCGTCGCAGGACTTTTTGCGGTTCGCGCTGGATCGGTGTGGGTCGGCGGTCGAGACCTGACCGCGGGGTCCGCCGCCGACCGTTGCCGGGCCGGGGTCCGGATCGCCCTCGAAGGCCGGCAAGTCTTTGCCCGCCTGTCGGTCCGTAAGAACCTGCTCCTCGGCCGCTACGTCCGTTGTTCCGGTGGCGACGCGACCGCCGACCTCAATTGGGTACTCGGCGTCTTCCCGGCCTTGCGGGAAAAGCTCGACGCCCGGGCGGGGGATCTGTCCGGGGGGCAGCAGACGCAGGTAAATATCGGGCGCGCGCTAATGGGCCAGCCCCGGGTCCTGTTGCTCGACGAGCCGGCATTGGGGCTTTCCCCGCAGGTGACCGAGCAATTGATCGATGCCCTGAAATGGATCCAGGTAGACAGGCGCGTGGCGGTCGTCATCGCCGACCAAGGGCCGGCATTCGTCCGGGCCTTTCCGGAAAGGGTGGCCCTTATGGCCGGTGGGGAGGTGGTTTACGATGGGCCGTGGGAGCGGGCCGATAGCGAGGGGTGGCTGCGACGGGTGTTCTTCTAACAAGGGGCGAGATGATTGAGATCCGCATTGACAACGAGGTCATCGTCCGCTGGCAGGGTGAGGCTGCCCTTGGGTTCTGTGTTCTTGGCGGCCTTGGGACCGGTGACCCCGGGCCGCGGTTTCAGGAGGAAATTGAAGGGGCGCAGGCGGACGCCGCCACGGTCTCAGCCGATGATCTCATTGTCGCGGCCGTCCGGGCCACCTTCCGGTCCATGCCGGACATGGATCCGACCCGCTATCGACCGGCATCGGAGGCGCTGATCCGTCGAGTCGCTGAAAAGGGGCTTGTACACATCCACCCGCTTGTCGACTTGAATAACCGACTCTCGATTCGCTACCGAATTCCGCTCGGGATCTACGACCTCGGGCGCGTGGAGGGCGTGCGGTGGGACTACCGACTGGGTCGGGCCGGCGAAGCGTACACGACGATTGGCGGGCAAACAAAGAGTGCGGCTGGCAAGTTAGTATTGACGGATGCCGACGGCGTAATTGGCAGCCCGGTGGCCGACGCGGGGCGAGCCCCCGTCGGTCCACAAACATGCCGGATCGTGGTCATCGCCTACCTACCGTTTGGCACCTCGGAATCCTCCGCCGCGACCGTCACTGCAGCGGTCGAGGCGGCATTCGTCGAGAACTTCGCCGCTGCGCCCGAGGGTCGGGGGGTAGTCTGCATCCCGAGGCCGGCCAGCTAAAAGCCTGCCGCCAATGTCAATGAGCCAACCGACACCCTTCGCGGCCAACGAGCCAGATCCGGGCCTCGTCGAGAGCGTCGGCGCCGTAGGTGGCGAGGAGATATTCCCCCGGCTTATCGCTAGGAGTTAGGTCGATCCCAGTCGGGTAATGCTGACCCATCGCATCCGGGAATTCGTCGCTGTGAGCGCCCCATGCTCCCCACCGCCAAAGTCGGACTACTTGAATTTTGCCAGGCAGTTCGACCTTGGCCGCCAGAATCTCGGGCAGCCAATTCCCCGACGCTAGCCGCCGACGTCCGATAGCCAAGCCGTGGATCTTGCCCCCGACGCTCCACATTTCGTGCTGATTATGCGACGGATCTGTAGGGCGACCAGGAGCGAACAACGTGATCATCCCGTGGCTAGAGCCCGCTGCAAACTCCGCTTCGCGTCCGCTCGGCGCCAGGCAATAGACGCCTTCCGCGTCGAGGAAGATAGGCCCTTCCAGTGTCCCGGTGGAAATGAGCACGATTTTCGCATTGCCGGCTACGGCCACCCAACCGGACCACTCGCTGCCAAGCAGCCAACGGATCACCCGATGTCCGGAGCCATCGTAGTCAATTCTCTCCTCAGCCGCATGATTCGGCAGAGGAATCTTTTTGTCAGATCCCTCAGAGTCTACGGTGAATATGGTGATCCTAGACTTGTCCGCCACCGCGATGCGCGACCCGTCAGGCGACCAGTCGAGGTCAACTGTTCCTTGTAGTTGACTGCCAAGGTCATTCGCCACCACTCGCGGTTGCAGGTTGTCATGGGGGGAACCGACTGTAACGGTCCCATCCTCCCAAAGCACGGCGAGACGGGGGGAATCGCCCGCGTAGCGGGCGGCTGCTACGACCTTGCTTGGCGCCAAGTCTCTGGGCCGCGCCCATACCGCAGGAGCGAAACTCAGCTTCCCGGGGCCGAGCGTGGTGGCTGTGAGAGTGGTGGCATCCGATACGGCAACCAGCGTGGGCAGCACACGGTACGGCCGATCTCGGCCGACCAACTGAAGGCTTTTCATGATTCCGGCGGCGTTGGTTTCGTACCGGGGAACAGGATGAAAAGTTGGGTCAGTGTGCGCATCCCGGAGCACGTGTTGCCACATTCCCCTTGTCGACCCGCGTTTCAGGAAGCAGGTCGCGGCCCAACCGGCGTACACCGCCGCGTGGGTCCGGGACCGTTCGTCGAGCCGAGACTTCGATGCCCAGTTCAGGCCCGCCGCGACCTGCACCAGATTCCATTGGTTCAGTAACGGAACCTTTGGGCGGTTCTTTTTTTTTCCGTCCACGAACGCCGGCGGCCAATCTGCATCTACCATCCCCCTGCGGACACCCTCCAGGCAGCCCGCCAAACTCAAGTCCGGACCGAGTACCTCGAACGTTTGGGGGAAAACACGCTCATCACTCAGAACGCGGTCCGCCCGGCCCAAGACCCCTAATAGGCGAGGGAGAGGGAACGCTATCTCGCCGAGCTTCTCTAGGTGAGTGAGCCAAAGCGAGAGTTCGAGGTATGCGTGGTCGTAGCCAATAAGCCCCGCGTTCGATGCCAAGGCCCAATCGATAATCCAAAACGTCCTTTCTTCTCTTCTTTTTTTCATTTCGCCATTCGTAGGCAGCTCGGGTGTCAACACGTTGCCAAGGTGTAAGTCGCCGTGAATCAGGCCTCGGTAAACAAATTGATGGTTGGGGTCAAAATCGGTGCATTCGTAAAGTCGAAGCGGGTTTAGAAGGACGTGATCCGAAATGGTAATCACCATTTGTTTTTCGTCCCGGCACAACGGGTTAAGCGCTTGTTTTAAATATCGCCACCGCCTTGTGTCGCGGCCCGGATTCAAATCTCCTGGACACGAAGTTAGTAAATCGCGCACGGACAGCGATGAGGGTGCAGGAGCCTCGCTTGCGCTCCCCATGAACGGAATGGGGTTGAAAGCCCGGATCAAATGTTGCGATAAGACCTGGCATACGCCAGCTAACTCGGCCGGGGGCATTATCGGCTGCGGGCCGCTGTTTGGGAAGAATTCCCGAAGTGGCACGCCTTCGGCCAGAATGTAAAGATTGGCTGTAAAGGTGTCGTCATCGAAGGTGAACTTCGCGGGGTTTGAAACCGTTGGAAACGAGGGCATGTCCGGGACAATCCGCCCCGCCAAACTCGACCTCTCCCGGGCCATGGCATGCCGACAAGCCTCAGTGTCGACCAGAGTCTGTTCTTTCAGGCGTTCAATTTTGAGAACGAACCCGGAAGTCAAAGGGTATGGCGAGTCGCGCGTGCCCCTGTTATGAACCCGCCAGACGTACGCATCGGACATCCCCCCTGTCAACAACTTGTCTAGGTCCAGTTCTACTACCTTGTAGAATTCGTTGGCGGCAACGCCGCCAAGTTTTCGGGCGAACTGAATGTCCTCATCCATTGTGTGAACCAACTCACTAGGAAAGTCCGCGTTGCGTGGCCGGTCATTCCGTTTGCCACCCGGCGCCAGCAACGCTCGCAAACGATCCTAACGTAGGCGCCGTTCTGTGTCGAGCGTCAAGCGGCTGAATACCACCAGATTAGCGCGCAGCCAGCTGCTACGGTTGGAGGGTCTGCCTTAAATGCGAAGCGGAGTTTCGGTTAGGCGCCGAGGGGAAGCTCCAGTGGCTTCGAACGACGGATCAGAAGCCATTGGGCGTTTTCTTGCAGCATCTCCCGGCCGAGCGCCTCGATGATTCGCTGGGCGCGGGCGACATCAACTTTTTCGGTGGCGATAGATGCCTGCTCCGAAACAGCGTTGGGCGTCAGTTCGGCGCGTTGACCGGAACCATCGCTAACAGCAGAGACGAATAAGCGCTCGGCAGACCCGTGAGCCCGCTGGATGGCCGGTTGTGGCGGGTCGAGGACCGTATCCAACTCCCGCCCTCCGGCACGAAAAACGACATAGATTTGTTCGTATTGTTTGCCCAGCTGTTCGTAGGCCCGGCGCTCGCAAACCGCGACATATCCTGCACCGAAGATGAGTAACATGCTCCCCACGACAATGAGAGTATTCGGCGGCCGCTCCGGGTCGAGCCAGATCGCGTCTCGATGAGAATCGTTCGGCCCGACTGGGACCGAGTTCGATGCTCCTCCAGTGACCGGGTCAGTGGATTGGTCCATTGCCGACGATTCGGCCGTGGTTGCGGGTGCGTACGATGCCAATGCCCACGTGAGAGCCCCCTGACCCCACTGGAACAATAGAGGCGATATCAAAACCAACCAGCCCATTACGGCTAGCACGAATCCTCGCCGGCGGCACCGACGGACATTGGCGTGCTGAATTGCTGCGGAGTCTCGATGTCGCGCCTCCTGAACCAGGACCCATCGCGATCGCACCTTGCGGAGTCGCTCACACTTCTGGCCGAACGTCAACCCGTCGAAATGCTCTCTCCAGAGGGCGGGCGGGGGACACAAGTGGAGGAGAGCTCGCCGGATCCACGCCACCTCGCTCCGCGTTTGGCTCAGGTACGCATCCGCCACCGAACGCTCGATTCCAACCAGAGCCCACTCCCGGCGGATCCGTAGAGCCTCGGAAAGGGTGCGGTAGTCGAGTCGCCGAGCATCCCACCGGAGCCACCACACACCGACGACCACTAGGCCGGTCAGGGGCCAGAGGATCACGAAGGCGACGAGCATGCCGGTCGGGTGTTCAGGTGGCTTTGAGTGGTCCGCGTGGATCACCGGGTGTGCATAAAAGTGCAACGTTGCCAGCCACGCGATCAGCGCGCCGAACAAAACCACCCCGGCCGAATTGTGGTACGGTGTAAGTCGCCCGGTCAGGTGGGCGGCGGTTTCCCGTACTTGAGACAAGCGTCTGTACCACTCTCGGGCAGACGGCCGCGGATTGGCAGGATTGGCAGGCGGGGCCGGAAAATGCTGGTCGACGTCCGATTGGACTTGTTGCATGCGCTGCTTGTAAGTCTGAGTTGTCCCATCGGGAGTTCTGGTTGCATCGTGTGGCTTGATCGCCTGCGCCTCGCGGTTGAAGTCCTCAATCGCCTGACATACTTTGAGGAACTGGTCGTACTCTCGGTATGCCGCGTGTCGCGCGGTCTTCTGATGTGAACGTTGCGTTGGCGCATTACGAGGCGCGCTCTCGCCCCATGCCTCCGACACGCGCGACAGCAAACGCGTCCAAGGCGACAGTCGGCGAACGACTTGGCCGACGTCGACTGCCACTCCGTAGTATTGCCCATCAACTGACGATGGGAGAAGTACCCGTCGGACGCCCGCGTCTGCGGCATAGTCCCCAGCCTGCGGGGTGTGGATTGCAACCACCGGTCCACGGTCCTTGTCGAACCCCAGGGGCTCGTAATCGGTCCACGGGTAATGGGCTGGGGCCAGTCCTCCAAGTTGGAATCGGACGAGTTCGGTCGCTCCGGTCGGCGCGGCCTCCTCGCAGCCGTCCCAACAGGCCAGGAGACAGTGGCAGTGCCGGACGATGTAGCCGCCGCTGTTCGCCAGATAGCCGGCCTGGAGAGCCTCGTCAGCGGGGCACGTGCCGGGTCGTCGTTTCACCATTTCTGCGAGCCGGTCTCGCGCTAGTTGCACACGGTCCGGCACGGGGACCACGAACCAATCTACATTCTCGTGGCCGAGTAGTTCCAAGAATTTTGCCCTTCCATCCGCTATCATTCCGGCTGCGACATCCGATGTCGGTTGGAAAATTGCGCTGTCGAGATATACGTTGGGAGGAAAAGGCAGAGGTGCTCGCACGGACCATTGTGACCGATTAAGCGCGATATCGGCCGCCAACTGGTCGACGCCTGGGGATAAGGCGGTGATCAGGATTTTTGGCGTGCTTGGGTAGGCGGCATCAAACTCGTCGTACGTGCGGCTTAACGCATCTCTGATCTTCTGATCAATGTACTTGTTCATCAAGACATTGCAGTGCCCCACGATTCCCAGAAGAATTGGAATGGAAATGGGTGTTGACATGGACGTGTCCTACGCACAGAGGCGGTTTTCTAAGTCAACCGGGTCAAGGGTCAACAGTAGTCTACTCCGTGGAAACTTTCGCGGCAGGTACTCAGACTATTCGGTCTTCGGTCCCTTGATTTTCGAGCGGGACCTTTCTCTTCGCACCGTTTGGGCCAGTGAATCAGGCGCCCGCAGCCACTGGCACACATAGGCATGGGGCCGAGCCTGGACTGAATAGTCGCGATCGATAGCGAGTTCCGTATGCTGCGAAATAGCGGAGAAAGGTATGAGGCACCTTGAGTTCGGAAGAATAGCATGGTCGAAAGGTGACTATTTGGAGGCGCGAGATGCCTTCCGGCGAGCCGTGCGCCACGAGCGGGGCAATGCGGAGGCGTGGTTCGACCTCGCCAGTGCCTGCGACATGACGGGCGATCCGTGCGAGGCGCTGCAATGCCTTGAGGAGGTTGCACGCCTCGGTCCCTACCGCCCTGACGCACGGTTCCTGCGGGGGACGATCCGGTTGCTTCTCGGCGAGTTTCCGACAGCGTGGTCGGACTACCGGGCCTTCTACGAGACGGAACGGTATAAGCTGAAGGGATGCCCCATGCCAATGTGGGATGGCGTGGCGACGGGGCAGCACATTCTCCTCTACTCGGATCAGGGACTCGGCGATGCCATTCAGTTCCTCCGCTACGTCCCTCAATTGAGACAAAAATTTCGGCATATCTCATTTTACGGCCCAGAGAGCCTCGGCTCGATCATTCGTCTTAACGAGCTGGCCAATGAATTGATCCCCGACCCGGGGCTGCTCTTGGCCTACCCGGGTGGTTTGAGGAGCCTGCCCTGTGAGTATTACTCACCGCTTTCGGCATTACCTGGATGGTTCGGCGCTGACATTCCATTAGCGCCGTACCTCCGTTGCGAACAGTCACTTCCAGCAACCTTCATGCGGCGCCACTTCGACCGCAGTGAGTTCAAGGTCGGGATCGCGTGGAAGGGAAGCCGCGACACTCCGCGAAACAAGATCCGCTCGTTCACAACAGGGCTCTTCCGCCGGCTAATTGATATTCCCAATACACATTTCTATGTCCTACAGAAGGACGCGACCTCGGAGGAAATGAAAGTGTTCGACGGCGCGTCGGATGTGACCATCCTTACCGATGACATGAACCGTTTCAGAGGTTGGGACATTATGGCGACGGCGGCGGCGATGATGCAAATGAACCTTGTTATCACTTGCGACAACATGCACGCGCACCTAGCGGGCGCGATCGGGCGAACAGTCTGGGTCGGCCTGCCATATGCCTCGGAATGGCGATGGCAACTTGGGATGACCGATAGTCCCTGGTATCCGACTAGCCGACTATTCCGTCAGCCTGAATACGGTTGTTGGGAACCAGTATTCGACAGCATGGCAAGCGAACTGCTGTATGCGGCGAACAGCGGCAGTCGCCCGCAATGCAGCCGGGACTGAGATCACTAAGAAACTGTACGGCGTTGAGACGTCACTTACGTTGATCTTGCGGATCACGACCGAGCTGGATTGGAAGGTGGCCGAGCGATGGGTGCGCCAACGTTGATGGCGTTCGGGCGATCGTTTACTTGGACGGCATCTTCTGCACTTGCGTGACTTGAACGGCCGGGCGTCACAGCGCACGATGTAAACCACCTTTCAGGTAAGGCTCCCTTTTTTTCTAGGTCGGCAAACGTGACTGGACGTGGAAGGCCGTAGGCCGATAGGATTTGCGCTTGATCCCAGGGAGGGGAATCATGGCAAGACCGCCAAACCCGAACCGACCTACCATCAAGACTTGGTGCCCGTCCAGGCCGACTGTCGGGATTGCGGCCGGCGGATGCATGCCGACTACGTCAACCAGCGCACCGTCACCATGCTCGACGGACTGACCCGGCTGAACCTCACCATCCGCCGGTGTCCGAACCCCGACTGCGCGGCGTTCAAACGCCCGTGCCGGCCGGAGGCCGAGGGCCGGTTCGCCCTCCCGCGGCATGAGTTTGGCCTGGACGTCATCGCTCGCATTGGCGCCTTGCGTTACGCTGAGCACCGAGCCGTCCCCGAGATTCACTGCGACCTCACCGGCCGGGGCCTGGCCATCGCCGAGGGGACGGTCACCAATCTGCTCGACCGGTACGACGAGTTGCTCGCCGTCCGGCTCGCCGACAACCGGCGGCTCCAGCGCATCCTCCGGCGGCAAGGGAAGGTGGTCCTGGCCATCGACGGGCTGCAGCCGGACATGGGGCACGAAGTCCTCTGGGTGATCCGCGACTGCCTGTCCGGCGAGGTGCTGTCGGCCAAGAGCCTGCTCTCCGCTCGCCAGCACGATCTGGCCGAACTGCTCAAGGCCGTGGTCGCCGCGGTCGGGGTGCCGATCCAGGCGGTGGTCAGCGATGGCCAGCAGTCCGTCCGCAAAGCCGTGACGGCGGCCCTGCCGGGGGTGCCGCACCAACTCTGCCAGTTCCACTACCTGCGTGAGGCGGCTCGGCCGATCAGTGACGCGGATCGACACGTCAAGAAGGAACTGAAAAAGAAGGTCCGTGGCGTGCGCAAGATCGAGCGCGCCATTGAGGGCCGGGACGACTCGATGGCCGAGGTCATCCGGGGCTACTGCGGAGCGGAGCGGGCGGCGCTGACCGACGATGGCCGGCCACCCCTGGCTGCACCCGGGCTGAAGCTGAACGAACGCTTGGGCGCCATTTCCGACAGCCTCGGCCGCGTGGCCGAAAAAGGGGGATGCCGCCAGAACTCGAAAAGCTCCAAAGCTTGATCGACCGGGGCCGGTCCGCGATGGCGGCGCTCTGGCCACCGATCGCGGAGCCGTACGACTGGGTCTTCCGCACCGCCCATATTTTGGCGGACACCTGCGCCGCCGGGGACCTGGTCCGCGATCGTTTGGCCGGGCTGACCAACGCAATGGCGGAGACGCTGGTTGGCCCACTGGCGGCGGCCAAGCAGCACTTCCTGAAGATGACCGCGAGCTACTGGCCGGGGCTGTTCTGGTGCTACGACGTGCCGGGCTTGCCGCGCACCAACAACGACTTGGAACAATTCTTTGGCTCCGTGCGCTACCACCAGCGGCGGGCCACGGGGCGCAAGCAACCCGGTCCGGCGCTCGTGGTGCGCGGGATCGCCCGGCTGATCGCGGCGTCGGCCACCCAGCACGGGTCCTTCACCGCCGCCGATCTGGCCGAGGCCGACCCAGCCCAATGGGCGGAGTTACGTCATGACCTGGACGAACACCGTCAGCGCCGCGTCGACCACCGCCGCTTCCGCCGCGATCCCGAACGCTACCTCAAACGATTGGAGGACTTGTTCGTCCAGTCACGTTTGCCGGCCTAGTTTTTTTGCAAGCCCACTTGCCTCACACTCCTTACACCCCTCCCACTCCCACGGACAGGGCCTCTGCCCATGACCGAGTACCGATTCCAACGGCGTTGTCTGAATCAGAGCGATTCCACTATATTCGGGCCTATGTGCCTTTTAGTGCCTAAACCAATTCCTATATTGCATTCAAAGGGCAGTTGTCTTGGCCTTTTCGTCCGAAGGCAATTGCCAGAAATGTCCAATTGGAAATGACTTACGTCCGGGCGGTTGTTTAGTTCGCGTCGAATGGCATTCAAGAGGTCAAGGGTTCAATCCCCCTCATCTCCACTAGCAGGGTGCTGAAAAACGCCATTTTTCCGGTGTTATGTTGTATCTCAAGGCCTTTCGAACTGCCGATGCACTCGTTCTTGCTTGCGAATCGTTCTGAATTCAGTTCGCGATCGTGCCGTTAGCTGGCCATCGGAGCCA
>DATANR010000168.1:0-77781 GCA_036266155.1 Gemmataceae bacterium
TCCCGTCCGTCCGGGGTGACGTGGTCACCGGACGGCACGCGGCTATTCACTCGGGCCGTCCGCCACGACCGCACCTGGACGGCGTGGGACCCAGTTACGGGCAAACGGCTTTACGAGCTGCTGCCGACCGGCTTCGTGGCGGACAACGAGTGGAAGATGATGCCCGACCTGTTCTTCATCAACGGCGGCAAAGAGATGGTCGCCGGGTTAGAGAAGAGCGAGAAAACCGAGCGCGTCGGGTCGAAGGAGTTGCTCGTATTCGACGCGACGACCGGCAAGCCGCTGCGCCGGCTCGGCGACCCGCTGCCAAAGGAGCGGTTTCAGTGGGCCATTCCGATCGCCGTCGAGCCGGACGGTTCGTCCGTCGTTATGCAGGTCTACACCGTGTCCGGCCCGCCGGGCATGCCGGGTGGTGGTGCTGCCATGATCGACACGGTTCAGGAGTATACGTTTCACACGACGCGTTGGGACCCCGTCAAGAACGAATCCATCCGCGAGTGGGAAGTCACCGGGCACCGGGTCGACACCGTGCGCCGTTTCGGTCGCTTTACGGTCGGCCTTGGGGTGGACCAGGGGGATTACAACAACAAGGAGAAGACGCTCCGGCCGGCCAAGATGCGGTGCTATTCGCTGTCGGACGGCAAGCTGGCCCACGAGTGGACGACCGGTTTCGCGGGACTGGAAGCGGATCGGGTGCAAGGCAATTTTTTGCTGACCACGGGGTACAACCGTAAGTGGATCACTCGTGGGAACACGCTGAGCTTTGCCGCGCAGCCACCATTCGCCTGCGACCTGTGGGACATCTCCACTGGTCAGGGCGTCCGCGTCAGCGAGACTGATCGGCAGGCGACTGTCGTCCTTGGCCCGCGTGGACAGTACATCCTCCGGGTTCGTGACGACGGGTCGGTGGAGGTCTATGAACCCTTCGTATTGAAGAAGGCCGTGGCGACGGTAAGCGCCGCGGCTCGACCGCAGCAATTCGAGTTCGCACCGGACGGCGGACGCGTCGCGGTGTCGCTGGCCGACACGTCGGTGGTGGTCTGGGACACGGCCCCGTGGCGGACGGCGATCGATGCGGCGGTAGCAAAGGAGATCCCGGCCGACCTCGGGCCGCTCTGGAACGATTTGGGTGCCGACGCACCGACCGGTCTGCGTGCCGCTCGCCTTCTGGCCGCCGCCGGAGACCGCGGCCTTGCTCTGTTGAAGGCCAAGGTCACCGCCCGTCAACCGCCGGCGGCGGAGCGGATCGTCCGGCTCATCGCCGACCTGGACGCGCCTGGATTCGGGACACGTGAGAAGGCGGAGGCGGACCTCCGCGAACTGGGGTCAACTGCGGGACCGTTCCTGCAGCGTGCCCTCAAGGCGGGCCCTTCGGCCGAGGCGGCGAAGCGGCTTGAAAAACTCATGGCAGCGCTTGCCACCCACAAACTGTCGCCCGCCGAAGTGCGCGAACTGCGAGCGGTCCTCGTCCTGGAGTGGCAGGGTACACCAGCAGCCCACGAGTTACTGGCCGAGTGGGCCAAGGGCGACGCGGCCGCGGTTCTGACCCGTGCGGCCAAGGGAATTGGGCGGTAGGCACGACTCGTCAATGGAGATGCTTGAACAGGATCGAGGTGGTGTTCCACGTGCCGTCCGGGTTGCGGGCGAATTTCGGGATCGTGCCGGCTTCCTGATAGCCGAGGCGCAGGTACAGAGCGTGGGCTGGATCACCGGTTCGTGTATTGAGGATCAGAAGCGTGCGGCCCTGTTCGATTGCCGCTGCTTCGGCGGCCCGCATGAGCGCGGTGCCGATCCCGCGGCGACGCGCCGATCGAGCCACGAGGAGCCGTTCGATCTCGGCACGGTGCGCGCCGTTCTGTTGACCCGCGAAGGCGAGTTGGACCGACCCAACCATACGAGCTTGCTCGCGGGCCAGAAGGATCATGCGCCGACCTTGAGCAACCTCGCGACAGCGATCGCGCCAGTAATCTTCGCCCATGGTTCGGTCCAAGGGCGCCAGAAAGCCGACCGACGCGCCATCCTGTACCGCGTCGTCAAGCAACGCCATCAAGCCGCGCAACTCGTCGCGTAGGTACAGCGGATTCAGGGGATCGATGGTCATACGGCGTCATTAGAGCGGACTTCAACTTTCTGTAGCGGAAGTCGCCAGACGCCGCCAGACTTCCGCTCGAGCGTCAAGACGGAAGTCTGGTGACTTCCCCTACGAAAATCCGAAATCCGCTCTCCGCCGTGCACGGGTCCGAAGACAGTTCGACCACTTCCAAATCGGATCACGAGCCGAAATTGCATCGGTTGAAAATTCGGTCAGCCTACGGCCGAACGATCACCTTGCCTTTGCCCTCGATCCAATTCGCATTGCCCGAACTGTAGGTACCAGCGGGCATCGCGACACCGCCGACGGTCAGCGCTTTCACCGTCAATTCACCGCCGACACCGGCCGTTGAATCCGTGCGCACTTTGTTGTTGGCTGTCATCGTCAGGCTTGCGGCCGTCTCCTGGCAGCCGTTCAGGTGCAAATAGGCTGCGCCGCTGTTGCCTGCGTCGATCAGCACAATCTTCACCGTGTCTTTGAGTTGGTGACTGTTCTGCCAAAACAGGCAATCGTTGAAGCCCTGGCCGCCAACGATGACATCGCCGGAAATCGCGTCGACACCCTCCGGCTTCTCGAGTTGCACGCGGCCCTTCTTCACGAGGAATCGGCCCGACGTCTTGTTAACCTTCGGGCCAGTCAATCGCAGTGGTGCGTTCTGAAAACCCGTCGACGACGGCCCCATATAGAACTCCACGTTGCCCTGACCCGAGATACTTCCCGAATAAGCAAAGGCATTGCCGTCGCCGCTATCGAGCTTGAGTGTGAAGCCGTTGGTCGCGATGTCGATGTCGCTGCCACTCGACGGATAGGCGATGGTCGTGTCTCCGGTCAGGTGGCCGATGTTGCCGGGCCCGATCGCCACTTCCGGCGCGCCAATGATGCCTTTCACATCTACCCGCGCATCCACGGTCACCGTCCCCGTGCCTGTCAGCCACGGTTGCGGGGCCTTGTAGACGCCGTCCTTCTGGCGCGTACCGTCGACGAACAATTGCTTGAGCTGCAGTGTGCCGCCGGTCCCGGTGCGGATCGTGGCGGCCTTCGAGAGCAGCAGCTTGCTGAACTCCGCCTTGTGGCCGTTCAAGTCGAGAAGCGATGTCTGAGTGCCTTGCACGGTCACAACACTGGAACTCGCAATCTGGCCATCGGCGTCCCAGATGACCGCGTCCGCCTTGTTTTCAACCGCGGATCCGCCGAGCACCAGGTTGCCGGGAATCGCAATCGCGTTGCTTGGCTTGCCCAGCCGTAGCGTACCGCGTTCGAGCGTTGTTGTTCCGGTGAAGGAGTTGCTGGATGTCCCGGCGATCGTGAGCGGTTGCTCCGCGGATGACTTGATCGACAAGGAACCGCCACCGGTAACAAAGCCGGCAAAGCTTACGTTTCGGCCAGCGGATTCGAGCGCCAACGGTCCGCCGTATGTGTTGACCGCGACCGTGCATTCGCCATCCGGAAGTTTGAAGAGTGCCGTCGGCTTGAGCCTGGCGATATTGCCCGCTCCGATGGTCTCATTTGGATTGATGACAATGTCGGACACGGAAACTTGTTTGACATCACCTACCAACACGTAGCCACCACCTTCTAGCCAGTCGGACGGAGCCGTGTAGATGCCGCGCGGCATACTCTTGCCGTCAACCGCTAGCTCGCGAACCCGCAAGACGCCTCGACCCTGAGGGCCATCAGTCATTACCCTGGCGCCGGTAGCCAATGCGAGGGTTGCGAATGTGTCGCTGAAGCCATTCAAGTGAATCGAAGCCCTGGCTTGCAATTGAACCTGGGCCGTATCATTGAGTTGGTTGTTTGCGTTCCAGATCAGAGCATTGTGATCGTTCGCGCCACCCGACACGATTATCGTGCTGCCCATTGCATCGACGCCCGGCTCCTTGGCAAGCACGACATGGCCCGCCTGGATCGACCAAGTCCCCGTCATCGTGTTGGCGACTTTGCCATCGAGCACCAACGGCGCGTTGACGCTGCCCGCGTGAACCTCCACCGTGCCCGAACCGGTGATCGGCCCGGTGAAGTTGAACGGGTTTCCGCCGTTGTTCAACTTGAGAGTGAAATCACGGTTGATGACGGGAAAGGTGCACGTGCCAATCGGGTAGCCAAACTCGGTGTCCCCTTTCAGAACGCCCACATTCCCGTCGCCGATCACAGAAGCTGGATTGCGCACTGTGCCAGACAGGTCGATCAGCCAACGCAGCTTGATCGCGCGCACGATCAGCGGCTCGCTCTGATCGACCGGAGCTCGCAAGCGAATAGCGCGAATCGTGTTGTCTTTCAGAACGGTCTGAACAACGCCCTTGTCGAGTATTGCAATGGTGGTGAACGTCGTGCCGTCGCGTGATACCTGGACTTCGCCACCTGAGAGTTGTCCCCGTCGATTGCCGCCGGTCAGCACTTCGATCGTATACACCTGCTTGGGTTGCGGAAACGTCAACGTGAAGTGATCGCCGGCCTTCGGCGGCGTCGCCGATTGATAGAACGTCGCGTCGTTGCCGTCGAACGCGAACACGGGGTCGAGAAAGTCGCGCGTGGCTAACGACGTGGAAACTATTGCCTCATATTGAGGTTTCGGCGGCATGTCGATCAACTTGCCCGCCAGAACATCCAACGGTTGAAAGCGGGCGGCGAAGCCATCGATCGTCACCGGGTTATCGGGGCCCCAGGTTCGCTCTTGCCGGCTGGCCAAATTGCGCAAATTCGTGATGTGCGTCAGCGGCGGTTGTTCCCACGCGACCAGGGCTGCGCCCAAAACGGAATCGCCTTTCTTGAGGCGGCTGCCGTTGCAAACGTACATGTTCCATTGTTCCCACGGCACAGCCAGGGACCACGGCACCGTGATCGTCGTATAGCCACGGGCGAGCACGTCCGAAGCCACGGTGCTGTTCAGCTCCCAGCCCATGATGATCACGTCTTTGGTGGCCGTATTCGACAAACCTTCCCACTTGATCGCCTTCTTGCCGTGCTTCTTGACCAGCTCACACACAGAGGCGACGAAGTGATCGGCGAGTTGATGGTCGTCCTTGAGATTGTGTTTTGCCATGAACGACTTGTAGCCCGGGTGTAGCGACAGCCGCCCGGACGTGACCTCGTCGCTGCCAATGTGGAAGTACGGCGACGAGCGAAAGACATCGCACATCTCGCCGATGATCGTGTCGAGAGCGAGATAGATTTCTTCATCCGACATGTTCATGCAGCCAATTCCGACCGGCTGCTTCGATTGCGGATTGATGGCGTCAAAGATCTCGGGCATCGCGCGTGCGGCCGCGCCGGAATGACCGGGCATCTCCAGCTCGGGCACCAACGTCACGCCGCGGGCGTCGGCGTAGGCCACGAGCGCCTTCAACTCATCCAACTTGTAAACGCGTGGCGTGATTCCGCCATGAGCGCCATAGTTCTTGGTGCCGAGCTTCGGATACTTGGTCGACGGAAACGTCCAGCCCTGATCATCGGTCAGATGCAACTGCAGGTAGCGCGCCTTGTAGAGCCGGCAGAGTTGCACGGCCTTTTGGATCGCCTCGATCGGATGGTCCTGGCGGGCAACGTCGAGCATGACGCCGCAATAATCCGCGTGCGGCCAGTCCTTGACGGTGACTTTCGGCAGGATCAGTCCACTCTCGGCCTTGCCCAGCAGTTGTAGAAGCGTCGCTGTCCCTTCCGCGGTGGCTCGATAATCAAATCCCTCCACTACAGCCGCATCGTCAACGGAAATGGTGTGTGCACCGTCGGTGGTGCGCACGGGTTCGCGGTTCCGTAGCATCAAGATTGGCTCGCCCGCCTTGAGAGCCGGATTGATCTTCAAAACAATGTCGCCCGGCTGGCCTGGGCCGGAGGTCACCTTCAGTCTTAGGCTGGTCAATTTGGCAAGCTCGTCAGCCAGGACGTCGGCCAACGGCCGAAGCGGATCGGTGCTAGCCACGATGCGGCTATCGGCCGTGATCCGCAAATGCCCCGCATTTAACTTCAGTTCTTTGGGCCACGGAATGAGGTGCAGGCCGGGATAAGTGTCGGCTGGGTCATTCGCCGCGGACGCTGGGCTGGAGAAGGGCAATGTCAGGACCATAACAGCGAGCAGTAGGCGGAACGCACTCACGTGTTCTCCTTACCTTGAGATTGATCCGCACCGAGGAATTGATGAGTTTTACGAACCGGCCATCTTACCGATACTCGGTCTCTGCTTCGGGAGCATGATGGCCATGGCCGTCGAGATGGACAACACCGCAACCGCTGCAATTGTAATAACTATGCTTGGGAATGTAGGTCTTGCGAAATTGGCTCGCCATCGCTCCGGGTTACCGGGAGCTTTCGTAATGGTACGGAAGTACCAAGGTTGTTGGCCCCGCCAACTCTGGGCGCGTACGCTGAATTGTGTTTGGCAAAGGGGCTTCCGTCGAGTGGGAGCTACAGGATTCGAAACTGTGACCCTTAGTGATTGTGCGTCAGGCTATTGCGCCGAGCGGTGGCCAGTCCTTTTCTATTCCCTCCACTTCAATCCGCTCCACGATGTTCCAAGTGACGCCGAACAAGGAGAGCACCTCCTGCTTCGCTTCGTGGACCGATCGGGAACGGTCCTGAGCTTCCACGATCGCGGCAAAAATGGCTCGCCGTCGATCTTCCGATGGCCACGGGCTTGGGTCGAGCATGAAACTCCTCGGGAATGATTATTTTGTTTGAGCAATATTTGGAAGTACAAGCATCTTCAGCCATTCGGGTCCGTTTCCACTATCGAACGGTGACAACCTTTCGTTCGGAACGACTAGTACAGTTTTTGGATGCGCGGTGTGGACCTCAAAATGTTCCCGACCTCGTCGGCGGTCACGAAGTAGCTATTCGGAATGTTGACCGAGCCTGCATTTGGCCCCGTAACCACATTTACCCGAAAGTGGTTGGCCCACAATGGGAAAACAGCCACCCGGAATAACTGAGCAGGTTGCCCGAGAGCGCGGAGAACGGCCGCTCGAATGGCGGATTGCCGCAGTTCTGCCGAAGGCGTTGTTTGGATCGGGTCGGACTCACCTGACGGCGAAATCGGAAGGGCAGTCGTTTTGGACATCGCTCGGCTCCTATTGGGTGGTCCCGGTTGCCCCGCTGAAGCGGTGCGCGTCGCCGGTCCCTTCGGATGATGTCCGCCGGGTCCGAGTGGATGGTCCTCGTGAAGGGAAGGCATCGGAAGCTTGCTCAACTGTGTCATTATACGCTGTCTACGGTTTCCCGAGTGAACGCCGGCTTCGATCGTGAATTTGACACGGACGGTTCGCTGTGCCATTCCCATTCCACTTCGACGTTCTGCGCCCTTCGATCCCCGCAACTGCCTATGTCCTCGCTACCGACCGTCACGCCCATGACGTTGCCTGGGGTTCAAATCAAACGCATGATCAGAATTACGAGCAGAATGATGACCACCAGGCCGAAGACGCCGGATGGCGCAGCTCCCCAATCGCCTCGACGACGGTAGCCGTATCCGCCGCCGAATACGGCCATGAGAATGATGATCACAATAATGATTTCGAGAAGACCCATCGCGACTCCTTGATGACGGTGCAACGGCGAAGTCATTACCGCATTGCACGTGCCAGTGAGTTGCAGAAACTCTCGTCGCCACTCAAAAACACGTGAAATCGACTGACGATTCGGATTCATCCAATCAGAGTTGAGTTCGAACGAGACTCACCATACATGTGGCAACTGCTCCCCCCTTACTGCAAATGTGATCGAAGCGCATGATCTGTGTTGACCAGCCTAAAGCCCGGCCAACCGAAGGATCGCTTGGCGTGCAGCCGGGGAGCGAGAACACGGTTGGCATGGAACATGCTGAATTGCTCGCGAACATAATTCAACCAGAGGCGGAAATGGCGAAGGCAAAGAAACCGGATGACGTGTCAGGCTTGGGCGCCGTCGGCGGGGCGGCAGCCGGAGCGGCGGCGGGTTCGATGCTCGGCCCCTTGGGAGCGGCCGTCGGGGCCGTCGTGGGCGGCATCGCGGGTGCGAATTCCAGTGCGATCGCCAAGACTGTATCGAAGGGGAAAGCGGCGATCGGTTCCAAGGCTAAGCCTGGGGCGGCAAGGCGTTCGGTTGCCAAGACCAAATCGAAGACGAAGCCATCTCCCATAAAGGCTGCACTGAACGCGGCAACGAAGACGGTCAAAAAGACAATCAAGCCAGCGAAAAAGGCCCCGAAGCGGCGCAAGTAAAGGCCGCTTATCATTGATCGAATGACCCGTCCCAAATCGAGGTGTTAGCTTGCCCCCGACCGACCGTCCGGTCATACTGCGGGGAAGGGGCTAACTCCCACGACGCACCGACAAAGAGGCCAAGCTATGTTCGGGACGCATTGTTGCCATTGGACGCGGATGCTCGCGTGCGCTTTGGTCGTCGGCGTACTGTTCGCGGTCCTGTTCGGTTTCGAGGCGGGCCAATCCGCCGAGGGCGACGGTGCCAGTACGAACGCAAGCGTGCAACTACGCTTTGCGCCCGCACCGGCTATTTTCGGTCTCCTAACCGGCGCGCTGGCTGGGCTCGTTGTCGGGTTTGCTTGGAGTCGGCCGGGCGTCGTCGGGGTAGTCGGAATGCTTCTTGTCGCGGGCATCGGCGGTCTTGCGGGGCTGGTCATCGCCGCTCAACTTGGAACGGAAAACCGGACGACCATTACAGCAACTTCTGTCAGCATGGAATACGGCGCATCGAAAGGCGTGCTGGCCGCGGGCGGGGCGGTTGGTGTAGTCGTGGGGGCGCTGGCCGCATGGTGGTTCCGACCGCGACCATCTGGTCAAGCCGGCGACTGAGGAAGACCTCTCGGATGTTCTGGGATTCCTGTCGAGAATTGAGTGTGGCCGCGATGTTGTGAGGAATGAAATGAACGATCAGTGGCGACCGCGAGCCACCACTGACGTTGCATTCACCGTTCTACGTGCGCTGTTCTTTGTTGGTGTGCACGTTCGTCACTACGAGCGTACAGACCTTCGCACGCCCGTAACTGGATCAGGTGGGATTGGCCAGGCGAGTGGTCTGCCCCGCTCTGGCCCAAGCCGCCGATAAATTAGCCTATCGGGTGGCGGGTCGTTGCATGCTCTCGCCCCAATAGATGTTCCCGCTCGCGACGGTGATGATGGTAGGCCAGCCCGGCGATGGCGATCCCGAGGCCAATCACTGCAACGCCGGTGATGAATACCAGAATGAATATGAGTGGCCGATCCATCTGATGGAGGTGAAGTAGGAGAGGCTGCGTCTCATCGCCCGTACCTGTGAGGGCGCGTGCGTTCTCGTATCGGGTGCCAATGCCAACTGCCGTGAGACCAAGGCCAATCAAGGCCCCGGCCGTGATGATTGCTCCACAAAGTGCGCGCATGCGATGACTCCTAGTGATGTGCGGATAGGGTTATAGGTTGAGCATTCGGAGCCCGCCACCGCAGACGAGCAAGATGCCGGCCAGGATAATGAACAGACTGCTGCAACCGCATCCGGGCCAGATGCCGTGCGGTCCACTTGGACTCATTTCATTGCCGAAGAACCCGCCGCCACCGAGCATGCCGCCGGAACTCATGTTTTGCTCCTCTAATAAAAAAGAATTCAGAAGATCTGGTTGGGGTCAGATATCCCGTCGCCAGGGTCCTCGCTCATGAAATCTCAATACCTGAATCTGAATCGTCACCGCTTTGGTTGTAATACCCGTCCGTCGTCAAACGCTTTTTTTGCGGCCCGCGCTTTAGGCGCCCACTCGGTCAGTTTTCCAACGCGCGCTTCATGGCTTGGGTGGTCGGACAAGAACTCCGGCGGCTCACGGCCTCCTGACAAGCTCTCCATCCGTCGCCAGAATGCGATCGCTTCGTTTGGATCGTAGCCGGCAAAGGCCATGAGGAAGACGCCAATATGGTCTGCCTCCGACTCCTGGAAACGGTCGTAATTCAGCTGTGTGAACTTTCCTCCGCCAGCCTGCTGGCGTGCGATTCGTTCGCTACCGTGGTGAGCCAGAGCGTGGGACATTTCGTGCGACAATACGGTTGCCAGTTGATCGTCGGACGCGGCAATTGGCAAGATTCCCGTGAATACCACGATCTTTCCACCCGGAAGACAAAACGCGTTGACTTGCCGCTCCTGCACAACGGTCACTTGCCACTCGTACACGTATCCCTCGACCCGCAGATTGATCTCGCGTTGCAGGGGCTCGTTCTGGGCGGCCTTGATTAGTGGCGCGACGACTCGATTGACGCGGTGAACATCCGGATGGTTGTTCGGCAAGATGCGATCCCGATATTGATCGAGCACCTCTGCATAAGCCTTCCGGCCCACTTGCATTTCCTGCCGCGGTGCCAGAGCCAGCGGCTGATCCCGGCCGCCAGGACCATCGCCTCGGCGCGCTTCGTTACCGTCGTCGGCTTGGTAGCTGCACCCCGAGGCGAACGCCGCGAAGAGAATCAAAACCTGAAGACTGCGGCGCATCGGCACGTTCTCTGTGGTTCCACCAAATGTGAGCGACAAACCGCTTACCGAGCCTTTGGATGGAGTTCCGTGAACTGCATTTGTTGTGCCGCGACTGGAATATCGTGAGAGAAAGTCCAATCGCCGAACAGATCAACTTTGAAGGAGGCCAGGGAA
The DNA here is from genome assembly GCA_036266155.1 of Gemmataceae bacterium. Lineage (GTDB taxonomy): Bacteria > Planctomycetota > Planctomycetia > Gemmatales > Gemmataceae > SIAJ01. Next base: position 10,682 of record DATANR010000168.1, read on the forward strand.
CAGTTTGAAGAGAAGGGTGGAAACCAGTGGGATGAGCGCAAAACAGTGCCGAAGCCAATCGGCCTCGGCACTGGATATACAGAATCGATCTTTACTTCGCCTTGACGGTCAGCTTGATGGCCTTCGGTTCAGTTGTAGGGACCGCTGACGACTTGCCAGTGATGTGAAAAACATGATCCGTAATTGGCGGAGCATCAGGCGCCGCTTTCAATGTGATTGTCAGCCGGCTCTTGTCAGTTGGAACAGTGAGGTCCTTCGTATCGACTGTCACGCCTTTGGGCAGGTCGGTCACTGCGATTTCCACTGGCTCCTTGAAATTGGTGCGCGTAACGTCGACCATGAATTCAACAGTTTTGTCCTGAGTGATGCTGTGGCTATCCGTCGCCGTGATCGAAAGCTTTTGGGTCGCATTCGGCTTCCCGGGATCAGTCGAAGGAGCAGTGCCACTCTTGGTTTCGCATCCAACGAAGCTGCCCATCATGATTGCCAACGCCAACGCTAGAAGCTTGTTCATCATTCCCTCGAATTAGATTGAGTCCCGCGAAGCACGAGACTGTGATCGATATGCCTCTGTCTGCGGCAACGTTATGCACTCGACATGCGGCATGGTCTAAGCAGACAACTGCAAAGCGCGTTCCAAAAATGCCGGAGTTGTACAAATCTGACGAGTGCTCTTGCAGCAACGAACAATCTGTTATTAATGTGTCGCGGGCAAGCGCGATGGCACCGTCGTGTAGAACCGCCAGAGCGGCCAATTTCTTGAATAAAGCAGCAAAACAGCGAGAACCCAGGGGATAATCGAGATTCTCGATTATCCCCTGGGTTCAAGGGTCTTGTCGATTATCGGCGTTGCTCTGGGCTTCACGCTCGTGCCGGCTGACGCTTTGCAGTGCCCTTCTTACTAACGACTTCCTCTTCGGCGGCATCGTCGGCATCAATGTTGATAATGGACTCCGCCAGTTCGGTCAGCTTGTGGTCGGCTTCGCCCTCTTCGTCGAGCGTTTCCTGGAGGCGAGAACTTGCCTTCTCGTAGCCGAGCAGGCGCGCGAAAGTACGCACGCAGCCATATCCGGCCATCTCATAGTGTTCGACGCGCTGGGCACAGGCAATGAGGGCGGCGTCCAACACGTTCGGGTCGGCATCTTCGTCGAGAATTTCCTTGGCCTCGTCGATCAATCCCTCCATTGCCTTGCACTTCTTGCCGGTGGGCTTTTCGCCCAATTCCTTGAAGACTCCTTCCAGGCGGCTGATCTGCCCGTGGGTCACTTCCAGGTGTTCCGTGAACGCCGCCTTGAGTTCGGGATGCGTGGCGGCCTTCGCCATCCGCGGCAACGCCTTTAACAATTGATTTTCGGCGTTGTAGAGGTCTTTGAGCTCATCCACATATAAGTCGCGCAACGAGGCGAGAGGCATGAAAGGCTCCAGTGAGAAGGAAAAAATCCGCGACAGTGGGGCAATATTTCATCGCCCAACACTGTCGACGGAGGAGAGGAAGCGAGAAAATTAACGTCGAACCACCGCCGGCACGCGCTGATTGCCCGCAATGCGATTGCCAGTGACTATTGAAACCAGTCGAAACGTGGGGCCCGATCCGACATAGCCGCCGAAGCCCGCGGCAAGCATCGATATCACGGTGCCGAGTACGGAGTACCATGCGGCACGCGTGGCATGTTCTTCAGCCGCCTGACGATTGGCGGGATCGTTGATCGCATTTCGTATGGAAGCCGGCGCGGTCGTCATGTCCGAGCGCGCTCGCTCAATATCGGCGTCAGTTGCGCCATTTTTGCGAGCGATCTCTTCCCAATTGCCATTGACATTGGCCACGGTTCCCGCCGTATTGGCGACCCCGACCATGGCGCCGAAGCCTGCCCGCACGCCGGCGGCCAAGAGCGAAACAATCATGGCAAAAACCACGGCCCAGACGATGAAGCCGTAGACCGCCCCTTCGATCTTGTTTTCGCCCGTCGTGAACTGGCTCGCGACAAAGCCGCCAACGAACAAGCTCCAGGCCGTGGTGATGACTGCCCAAACAACAGCGCCAATCGCCAAGCCGCGGTCGCTGACGCGCCCGTGAATGGAGAGTCCCAGTGCGGTGCCGACCAGGGTGAGCAGCAGATAGGTCGCGAGGGCGAGCACGGCCCCCGCCATGACCGGCCCCCAGGCGATTCGACTGTGTACAGGGACGATATCTTCGGCCGTGACGGCCTCATTAGCAACCATTGCAATCCAACCTTGGTGAGAGAACAAGCAAGTGGAGGGAACGACCCCGCTGGCCGCCTGCCCTACGACTTGACGAAATCCTTCAATTCAGCATTTGGGATGTAGCAGATGAGATGCCGAGGCGATGATGCCGGCGAGCTTTTCTGTACGGTAGCGTACGCGCTCATATATGATTCATGGCCCTCGGCTAGATGAGGGTAAGAGTCGCGCGACAATCGTCGGCAAAGAGTACGCTCGACAATTGGTTGAGGCGTCCCGCGTTAGGTGAATGAGAACGTGAGCCGGCGGCGCTCAAGCGTGGTGGTCTTAATCGAGTTGCCAAAAAGAACAGGGCCGCACCCAATGCGGATGCGGCCCTCGGTTCTGTCTTCGCTGGACTTGCCTAGCTCGACAGTAGCTTTGAAAAGCACAATGCCTTAGCGGCGGAATACACCCCACGGCCGGGGCTTCAAGCCATACCAGCCGTATACCTGAGTCCGGTAGGTCGGTTCAAAGTAGACCGGATATTCGCTGGTTGTATACGTCGGAATGACCTTGTACTGGTCCTGGGTGATATTTAGCGTCGCGACTCGTTTGTCGAAGTCGAACTTGGCGGCTTCCCAGGGGATGGTAACGAGTTTCCCATCGTTCACGGCGATGAGATACTCAACCTGGCCGGCGTCACTGAACACGATGTCATCGACCGTGCCAATATTGACGTCGCCCTTGAGGCTTACTTTCGCACCAAGCACGCCCTTGACTCGGTAGGCGTGTGGCGCATCGCCAGCCGGAGCTACGGTCGATCCTGGCTTTGCTGCGTCTCCCGGCCGCACCGGCGGCGGCGGGGGGCTGGTTTGGGCGAACCCCGACCCGACACACAGAGCGCTTGTGGCAGCGAGTGAAAGCAAAATTCTTACCATAACTCCGGCTCCGTTGCATTGTTGATGGCACGTCGTGGCTCCGGACAATCCGGCGACGACCGCCCTACTCTGGTCAGCAAGTTCGGGGCCGCTCTACCGGGAAACGCGGCGAACGAAAATGACGCGGGGGGTCAGTACTGAGTGCAAGGATATTTCGGAACCGGCGCCTAATAACTTGCATTGCTGGCGCATAGCGGTTCGGGTCAGCGTGTCGTGAGCCGCCCCGCCGCCGCTTCTTCGACGGAGTGCCGTTCTCCAGGATTGTCCTCGGTCTTGGTATGCGAGGCCAGGTCTTGATAATGCCGGTGCAGATTCCTCACGTCGTTCTCCGACATGTTCTCAAGATCGATCAGCCGATTGCTTGCCCCATGCTGCGCGGCAACAAGCTCATTCAATTTGAGTTGGATTGAAAGCAGTGCTTTGTTTTGTGTTCGTTGCAGCAGAAAGATCAGCAAAAACGTCAATATAGTGAGCGTCAACATGATGGCGTTCTGCCATGCTTCCGTTGACGAGAAGTAACGGCGCGACAGATACCATCCGACCATGGAAACCAGGACGAGCGCAAAGGCGGAAGTGCTGCCAAGCCAGCCCGTCAGAGCATGGACCGCGCGTTCAAAGCCTGGAGTCCTGGTCTTCGGTCCCTCCGGCTGTGCACCCATTGTTGTCACTTTCTCCCCGCGGGCAGTTCATTGCCGCTCCCGGTGTAGGCGGGGGGCACATAGACGTTCAGCGTCTTGAGCGCGGCGGAGCCCGTATTGCGAATTTCGTGCTTGTCGCCGCGGGTAATGAGCAGCAGCGTTCCGGCGCGTAGCTCGACGGCATCGCCATTGACAATGGCTTGTCCGGTTCCGGCGACCACGAAGAGCCACTGGTCGGCGCCACGATGGTCGTTGTCCGGACCGCCTTCCCCCTCGCCCGGCGCGAGGGTCATCTGGGCAGCCTGGCTATGCGCGTCGCCCAGGACGACACGAAAACCGTGACCAAATTGAAGGTGTTTTCGCTGCATAGTTTACGTGGGCCAGCGGGCGGAATTGTGATCGCAAACTTCATGCCACACGGGGGCCGCAGGCTTAGCGTCGGGCTTGATCGATCGTCTGCGTCGCCACGTCCGGGTGATGCACAGAAACTGCCTCAGGCGCTCCATGCCGACATCGAAGCTCGGCGGCACGGAAGAGTGCATCGACGACGAGAGTCAGTTTGTGCGGATCCATCGGCTTCACCAGATGCATATCGAACCCCGCGGTCGTCGTTCGCAGCCGGCTTGCCTCGTCGCTCATCGCCGTCATGGCCACCAATAATAAGGGTTGCCAGTCGTCCTGTGCGAGCAATTGCCGCGCAACTTCATCGCCATCCATTCCGGGCATGTTCAAGTCGATAAAGCAAATGCCTGGGCGAAACGTCTGGTTGGCAACCAGCGCGCAACGACCGTCGTAGCAAGTACGTGTCTCGAACCCCATGACTTGCAGAAGTAGGGCGAGGCTGTCGGCACAATCATGATTGTCGTCGACGCATAGCACACGGAAAGGCGGCATGGGCTCGCCGGGCAGTTCGGTGGTGCCGAGACCTGAGCCCGGGCCAGGCATGATGCCGAATCCGTTCTTGGGCGGGATTACGGGGGCGGAGTAAGCTGATGCACATACTGTGCCGAGTATTGGCCGATGCTAGCCGTGTGAGCGCGGACATGCCCGGTATGGCGCGCGATTCTCGACTATTGAGTCGGTTAAGTTGCGGCGTCGTAGGTTTTTGGCGTTTAGGCGCGAGGTCGTTGAGCTGATCGCTCTGTTGCCATAATCCGTGCAAGTTCAAGCGCATCGACGGGTTTGACGAGATGGTAGTCAAAGCCCGCCGCCCGCGTTCGCAGGCGATCCGATTCTTGACCGTAACCCGTCATTGCAATGATCATCGAATTCGCAACACCTTGAATTGCCCGGAGCGACGGAGCCACTTCATAGCCACTCATCCCAGGCAAACCGATGTCGAGCAAGATCAGGTTGGGTCGAAATTCGCGGGCCATCTCGAGCTCTTTCGGTCCGTTGTAAGCGGTCACGACTTCATGACCCTGCAACTTCAAGAGAATTGCGAGCGTATCGGCTGAGTCGTTGTTGTCATCGACAATCAGAACGCGCCTCGGCACTGTCGGAACGATATCGGCCTTGTCCTCTGAATTGATCTCTGCCGGCGGCGCCTGCAATGGCAAGCGGACAGAGAATTCGCTGCCGTTGCCAATGCCGGCACTACTCACTGTAACGCGACCACCATGCAGCTCAATCAATGTGCGAACGAGGGTCAGGCCAATGCCGAGCCCGCCTTGCGGACGGTCGATGCTATCGTCCACTTGCGCAAATAGATCGAATACGCGGTCTAACATTTCCGCCGAGATGCCAATTCCCTGATCGCGGACGTGAAGAGTCGCAAAATCTCCGTCGCGTCCCACAGTGAGAATGATCTCCCCTCCCTCGTCCATGTATTTGGCGGCATTGTTCAGCAGATTGGCCAAGACCTGCACGAGGCGAACGGGATCACCCTGGACCCAGACGGGACCGGAGTATCGGCTGATCGTCAAACGGTGCCGACTCCTGTCAATGAGTGGGCGCACTTCTTCGGTGGCACTTTCAATGATGTCGGCCAGGTCGACAAGCTCATTGTGAAGCTGCACTTTGCCGCGAGTGATTCGCGAGATGGCTAACAAGTCATCCACTAACCGGGATAGGTGCTGAACTTGCCGGTCAATCGTTTCGTAGAGTTGCGACGCGAGTTCGGACTTGTCACGGGTCAAGCGCAAGATTTGCAGGCCGTTGCGGACTGGGGCGAGGGGATTGCGCAGTTCATGCGCCAACAGCGCGAGAAACTCGTCCTTGCGGCGGTCGGCCAGCGCAAGTTCGCCGACGCGTAGCCGCAGTTCGCCTTCCAGGCGATTGCGTTCGACGGCAACGCCCAGGACATCCGCCAGGGCGCGAACAAATTCGACTTCATCGGCCGCGAGTTCCTGCCGGCCGCTGGCATATACGCCCAACAGACCAAATAGACGGTCCGCAGAATCCGGTATCCGAACCGGCAAGCCGCTTCCTTTTCCATGCCGATTACCACCCTTCGAAAGGAAGGCGGCCCAAGGTTACCAAGTGCTCTTTGGGGACAAAAAGAAGCAATGAATTATCCGAGGAACACGGATAAGCGGAACTTGTCCGGTCAACGGTTTCGCATGACCGACGGCCATCGGTGATGGATCAGGCAAATCGGATTGTTGGTGCAAGCAGGAGTGCAAGCCATCGACCGAGGCATCGGAACCCGAGGGCTATGTGTAGCGTCAATTGGCTTTCCCCTGCCGCGTTGACTCACGGTTTCTGTTACCGTGAGTGGGGTCGTTGCCTCAAGATGATGTTGCCCAAATCAGGAGGCACACCATGGACACTAAAGTCAGCCCGCAGACCAGGAAGGAAGTCCTTCAATCTCTTCGAGTGCGCTACCATCAAGCCAACAAAGCCGGGATTCAGCAGATGGCGCTCTCGTCACGGTGACTCTTCACCGCTTTCGCCGGGTCCGCGTCAAGTACGAGCACCGGGTCGCCGCGGGCGGTGAACAGGTGGGCGAGCGGAAGCCCGACATACCCTAACCCGACTCCGACCGTCGCCGCTTGGAACAGGAGGAGCCGGTCAAGCCGCCCGAACGGTCCGTCGGCCTCGCGAACCACGATTGCCCCTGATGTCGCGGCATTCACCCGCTGCCCGGCTTGGCCCGACCGGGCGGCTCCTCGCCGGTTTGCACGCGCCACATACTTGCGTACAGCCCGCCGGCCCGCGCCAAGTCGTCGTGCCGGCCCTCCTCGTGGAGCTGGCCGTCGGCGAGTACGTAGATCCAGTCCGCCCGGCGAATGGTGGACAGCCGGTGGGCGATCACCAGCTTTGTCCGCCCGGCGGTCGCGACGCCGAGCGACTCCTGCAGGGCCGCCTCTGTCTCGAAGTCGATGGCGGACGTGGCCTCGTCGAATGCTAGGATCGGAGCGTCGGCCAAGACCGCCCGGGCGATCGCCACCCGTTGCCGCTGCCCGCCGGAGAGCTGCACCCCGCCGGGGCCGATCACCGTTTCGAACCCGTCAGGAAGAGCCTCAATGAATTGCCGGGCCGCGGCCACTTCCGCCGCCCGCAGCACGTCCACCTCTGCCGCCCTCGGGTTGCCGTAGGCAATGTTCTCGCGGACCGTCCCGGCGAACAGGAACACCTCCTGCGGGACGACCGCGACGCACCGGTGCAGGTCTTCCAGCCGCAGCTCTCGGAGGTCGGTGCCGTCGAGTTGGGCCGTGCCAGCTTGAGGATCGTAGAACCTCATTAGAAGCTTGAGCACAGTTGATTTGCCCGCCCCGCTCGGGCCGACGACGGCAGTGGTCCGGCCAGGGACAAGCCGGAGCGTTAAGTTGCGGAGGACAGGTTTCTCCGGCTGATACCCGAATGTCACCCGGTCCAGCCGGATCTCCCCAGCGACCGCGCTCGGGTCCAACGGCTGCGGCCCCGATTGGACCGCCGGTTCGAGCCGCAGCACTTCGGCCAGCCGTTCCAACGAAACCATAGTCCGCTGGAACCGTTCGAGGCTCGTGCCGAGTTGGCCGAGTGAGGCGAGGAGCCGGAGGGAGGAGTAGCAGAGCACGTTGTATATCCCAGGGGCGATCCGCCCCGTGCGTGCTCGCCACCCACCGTACACCAGCGTAGTCAGAAACCCCGCTCCGACGGCAAGTTGAATCGCCGGGACATAGGCCGCCCGAACGGCGGTCCGGCGACCAGCCGCTTCCAGCACCCGCTCACCTGCCACCGCCACCCGCCGGGCCTCGGCCGCCCCCGCCCCGTAACTTGTGATGGTCGCGATCCCGGCCACGTTCTCCGCCAGAGCCGCGGCCAACTTTGACTCCTCCTTACGGACCGCCCGCTCCCGCTCTCGGATCGGTCCGAGCAGCTGGGCGGAGATGAGGTACACGGCGGGGCCAGTGAGGAGTTGGACGGCCAGCAGGACGGGAGACGACGCGAGCAGAGTGGTGCCGACGGTGAGCAGGTTGGCGGCGATCGCCACGAATGGGTCGATCCCGGACTCGACAAAATCGGCCACCCGGTCCACGTCCCCGCGGAGCGCCGAGAGCCAGTCGCTCGCCGGCCGCCCTTCGATCACCCCGACGTCCAGCGATTGGATTCGGTCGTACACGTAGTTGCGGAGTTCGAGCCGCACTGCGTCCGCCAAGTCCGCGTAGGCCCGCCCCCGGGCGTATCCGCTGACCGTGTCGAGCAACCACACCGCCGCGCTGGCCGCCCCCAGAGCCGTGAGCCGCGACACCGCGGAGCCGAACCCGAGTCGGCCAAGGAATGAGTCGCTGCCACGTGTGGCAACATCGACCCCGGCCCCGATCATCAACGGCGGGGCAGCCTCAAAAAGTCGGTCAACGACACCAAGGACTACGGCCCGGATCGCCAGCGGCCGTAGCCGGGGCATCCGAGCGAGCGACACAACCAGCGATCGCACCGGGTCCGCCGGGTCAATAACGATGGCCGGCACCGTCGGAGGTGACATTGCCGGTCCCAACGGCGCGGGCAGCGCAGCCGGCGTAAATGTCGAAGCGACAGCGGGCGGGGCGGTCACCGCGCGGACGAGAACCTCTTTCAGGTCCAACAGGTCGTCGGACCCAGTGTAATGAACGAGGACGCCCCCGGTGACTGGGTTGGCGGCGGCGGACTGGACGCGCGGGTGGGCACAAAGCGCTCGACACACAGCTCCGCATTTGTCCGGCCGGTCGAGCAGGGCACGAACATCCCACCGAACGCGGCCGCGGATCGCGGATCGGACGCGGACAAACATTAGTGTGGGCCCTCGGTACGTACTCCACCTGGGCCCGCCGGTGGCTACCGGTGGTGCGGTGAATAGGTGAGACTACCCAAGGGGTTCAGCCGTTGGGAACGACTGGGCTGGTCCCAGCCTGGCGGCCGGCCCGCAGCTCGTTCCGCAGCGCCTCCACCTCGGTACGGAGGTGCTCGACGGCCTGCACCACCGACGCTGGGTCTGCGGCCCTCGCGTCGGTCCTAATGCTCTCGGCCTCAGTTCGGACGTCCTTCCAGGCGTCCAGAAGCATCGACGGGAGCGTCATTCCAGCCCGCAAGGTGGCGCGAACGGCCGGGCGGGCGAGGGGGGCCATCGCCACACCCATCGCGAAGTGACGCAGGAACGGCATGTCATCCTCCTCACGTGTCGGGATCGGACTAGGAATCAGTGACGACAGAGAACCGGTCAATGGGACGGCGACGCGGCGATCGGATCCGCCGGCCGCCTGCAGGCACGAGCTTCAGCCATTGCATCCTCAACGTCTTCCGCCAGCTGCGCGACGGCCCGGCGTGCTTCGGCATAGGCGTCCTCGGCCTTGACAACGAGCCAGCCCAACCCGCGGCATACGCCGCGGTAGTCGGGCGACGCGGCGACTCCGAGAAGGAAACCGAACATGCGCGATACATCCCGCGAGGTTTGGGACAATCTGGGCGATCTCATGAAGCAGTAATCAACGATTGTTGTTCATGACTTTCTTCTAGTATGAACCGACCCCGTTCAAGATTCAAGAGATCAATCAGAATCTCGGTAACCTGGGGGTTGTGGGTTGTTGGTGCGACTGGTGCCGCCTTTCACCGCCTGCCGCGCCCAGATGCCGATGCCCATCGTCGGATCCTGGCTGCCCGCCTCGACGTGCGGGCAAACGATCTCCGTCTTTTCCCCATCCCACTCGTTCCAGAAGCGCTTCACCCCATGGGTGTGACGAGCGCCGCAAATGTCGTGCAAGGCGATAAACCGTTCAGCATGTGGGAGGTGGGTCGCGACGTCCGCCCGGACCCCCGGGTACGAATGGTCTCCGTCGATCAGGATCAGGTCGAATCGCTCCAAGGGCGACAACCAGGCGCGGTACTCCGGGGAGTGAGAGTCGCCGACGAACACCGGGTAGTGAGTCCCGTCTAAGTGGAACGGCAGGCCGAATGTCCGACATGCCCCGAGGTCACAGGCAGCCGCCTTCTCGAACCGAAACAGCCGGTTCAAGAGGAGGAACAGTCGCCCCGTCCAGACTCCGACCTCCAGGTACGACCGGACGTTGTTCCGCTCGACAAACTCGCAGAATCCGACCAGCTCGGCGCGGGTCTGGAGGATGGCGTCATCGACAGGCACCCCGCGGGCGCGGAATACCGCCTCCGTGTTGATGTCCCAGCACCGCTCGGCCGCGATCTCGCTCGCAAAGTCCCGCACGTCCGACCTCCTTGGTGGCCGCCAGCCGTCAGGCTGCGTGTTTGAACCGGCACATCCGGACGAAGATCTCGCGACCAGTCCCTTCCGAAGCGCGACGGCCATGGAGCACCCAGGTGTTGTCCACCATCAGCAGGTCGCCGGTCCGCCAGCCTACCGGGACGGCGGCTCGGTTGCTCACCTTGTGCATGTTCTCCAGGGCGTCCGCCGGGATCTGCCGGCCGTCGTCGAGCCGGACCGTCATTGTGATGCGGGTGAGCCCGGGGACCGTGCTCTGCCCGACTGCCAGCTCCCCGAAAGCAACCGGTAGTATAGTGTTGATGAACACCTGGCCGCGGGTTGGGTGTTCTATGATTGCGGGGCACTCGAAGACGGTCCGTAGCGACCCGTCCGCCCCCCACTGGCAGGATGTCCGGTTCTCGGCGCACACTTGCTCGACCACGGCCTGGTCGGCCGTCAGGAACGCCGTCTGCCACTCGCCGTCGGCCATGTCGCGGGCGAACCGCAGTCGGTGGTCAGTCAGCAGCCGGCGGGTAGCCGGGGCGAGGGCATCGGGGATGGCGCGGCCGTCGGCCACGGTGGTCTCCCCGCCGGCGGCCGGGGGGGTAGCGCAGAAGAACCAGATGATCTCCGGTGGACGGCCCATGTAATACATTTCCCCATGCATCGGGACGGGGAACTCCTGTGTGGACCCGGTCGCGGAGAGAACCGTTCGGTCGGGAGTAATTGCCCGCCGGTCGAGCGGACCGAACCGTAGCCCGCCGCCTTGGTAGGTCATGAAGTCACCGCCGAGAGCAGCGGTAAACGCCTCGAAATCCCCGACCCCGGCCCCGAACCCGCGGAACGCCAAGCATCCACGCTTGTGGAACCGTTCGGCAACCCATTCCGGTTCGAGGTCCTTGAGCTGGGCCGGGCCGTGACACTCAACCACATCCCCGAAACCCGGGGCCAGGGCTTCGACCGTCACTCCCGCTGGCGGCGTCATGGGTGCTCCCACTGGGTGATGTCTGCGAGCTGGAAGCCAGCGACAATAAGCCGGGCCGGCAGCTCCGGGTCGCTAAGAACCCGCAGTTCGTTCCACCGGGCCTCGATCACGTTCGACCGCCGCCGCAACTCGTCGTCGGGGTGTCCAGGGTGGGCGACAAGTTCGACCGCTCTCGGCCCCGCGGCTCCGGCGACTAGGCCGGTCACGGCGTGAATCAGGGTCTCGGCCCCGCGGCCTGTCCCGGTCCAGGTCATTTCACAGGCGTCAACGCAACGCACCCCGGCGGCCCGCAACCGGCGTACGACCAGTGGCCGCCCGCCACGCGCCCGCAGCCCAGTCTCCCTGGCCAGTTCCACATATGCTTCCAGCGCCCCAGGCAGAGTATGGGCGTGGTGGTGGCTGTCAAGGTGAGACGGCTCCACACCGAGTTCCCGGAGCAATCCAAGCTGCGCCCGCCACTCGGCCAACACCTCCCCGGGGTCGATCTGGCCCGCCGAGGACGGGTGGGCGGGGAACCGGCCGTCCCGGTCGACCAACGAGGGGACCGCTCCAGATTGGCTGACCGGCCTCCCATCGGTCAGCTGGAGGTGCAGCCCGATCCGCCCCGGAACTACCCCGGCCGCGTCGGCCACCCGTTGTCGGTCGGCCGGTTCGCAAACCATCGCGGACGTCGCCGCCACCCACCCCTCCCGCATCGCCTCTAGGATGCCGGCGACTGTGCCGGGGCTAATCCCGAAGTCGTCTGCGGTCACGATGAGGGTATGCACGGTCACGCCCTCGTGAGGTAGTCGCGGACTAGAGCGACGGCATTCCCCACCCCGTCCTCAGCCCGGAGGACCGCGGCGGCGCGTGCAGCAGAATTCCACCGGGCCGGGTTCGACACGAGGTCGGAAACCATATCTGTAAGTCGGTCCAAGGTTACTTCAGAGACCGGGATCGGCTCAGGGCCGACCCCGAGACGAGCCAGTCGCGTACCCCACAGCGGCTGGTCGTATCCGAACGCGACTGCGGCGCTCGGCACGCCGGCGAGTAGTGCGGCCGCCGTCGTCCCGCTTCCACCGTGATGGACTACCGCCTTGGCTTGGGGGAAGAGCCAGTCGTGCGGAGCGGCCGGCACTTGGAGCACTCCCGGTGGGAGCCGCCTCACCCGGAGCCCGCCCCACCCGGCCAGGAGCACCGCCCGCTGCCCGGTTCGCTCGACCGCCCCTAGGACCGCGTCTGTCAGCACTGCCGTTCGCTTAGACACTTGGCTGCTAAAGCTAAACACGACCGGCTGTGGGCCGTCGGCCAAAAACTTCTCCAACTCGGCATGCGGGCGGTAATCGGGACGTATTGGGTGCACCCAATAACCGGTGCAGTGGACGTTCGCCGGCCAGTCGTCGGGCCGGGGCAGTACCCAGGGGCTGTACCCGAGCAGATGCGGGAGGCGCCGCAGCCGGCGGCGCTCGACCTGCCAGGGCATCGGGGCGAGCCCAAGCCGGCCCCTCCAGGCATCGAGCACCGGCTGGGCAAATGTCCCAAAAGCGACCCGCCCACGGAGCCAGGTATGGCGAGTCTTTCCGGCGGGCGGTTCGGGCGGCGGCCGGTCATTTTCGAACGGGTTCGGGAACGCCCGGGTCGGGAAGTACGGGACCGGGTACGGGGCGACGACGAAGCACGGCACACCGAGCCCCTCGGCCAGGGTCGGAAGCATACGGGTGAGCGGCCAGCCAAAAACCATGTCCGCGTTCCGGCAAGCGGCCCAAACGGCGTCGAGCAGATCGGCTAGGAACCCGTACATGTATGACTGGGCGAAGGATGGGAATCGGGCACGGTCCGATATCCGGTCCCGTAACACCGCCCCGGCCGGCCCGCCGATGAATTGCGCAACTTGCCCCGGAAGCAGATGGAACCCGAGCCCGGCTTCTTTAACGAGTGGGGCGAACTCGTCGTGGGTTGCCACCGTGACCGAGTAGCCAGCGGCGCGCAATCCAGCAGCCAACCCAACGAGCGGCTGGACGTCGCCCCGATACCCGATTCCAATCACAATGGCCCGCATTATGCCCTCCCGAGAATCAATCGACCGGCACCCGCAGACTTTCACAGACGAACCGGTGTAGGTCGCCGGCAGTCAGGTCCTGGCCGGTGGTGGTCCCCTCCTTGCAAGCCAGCTGGTGGAAATTCAGGGGTCGGTCCAACCGGTCCTCGATCGTCACCATCAGATGGATGACGTGCATTGACGCGATCCCCAAGTCCCGGCCGAGGGCGTGGTGCGGCTCTACCTTGTCCGGCTCTTCCCCGGTCTCCTCCAGGACCGTGCGGATTGACTCGACTACGCAGTCCCAGATGTTGCGGCTCGACGGGTTGTTCATCGCGATGCTCCGGGTCACGAATGCGAACCGGCCAGGCGCGGCGCCGGCCGGCGGTCCCCCACCGCACCCGACGCGGGCCGGCGGTTGTCCAACCACTGCTCCAGCGGGCGGAGCGGCCGCCCGGTTCTGTACCATTCTTCGAGCCGCTCCGGCGGCAGCGCCAGGTGGGCTAGTACTTGTCCCCAGATGCCGCCGTTTGCGGTCAAGAATTCCCTTTCGGGTAGAGCAGCCGTGCCGGGCTCATCGTCCGGCGCACCGCCTTGTACTAGTCGGGCGAACCCAACCGGGAATGACACTAGTCGCTGCCGGAACCCTTCCAGCCGGGCGACCAGCCGGCCGGCGGGGTCGGAGAACTCCAGGTCCGCCTCCGTCCATCCGGCCGATTCCCGCCGCACCCGGGCGACCAGCCGCAACTCGTTCCCAGGTAGGACCGGGGGAGCGAACAACGTGAGCCGGTCGAGGGCAAACGGATACGCCCCGAAGTCCCGGTGGCCGTGCTCCAATAGCCAGACCGCAACCAGCTGACCGGCTGCATCGAGCACCGCCGGGTCGAGGCCGACGGTCAGCACGTCCATGTCCGGCACGGCGGTCGCCCGGACGACGGCTACCGCTACGTCCGGCCCGATCGCCTCCACTCGGGAGAGTGTCTGGAAACTCGGTCCGTGGAACGCGAATCGGTGGTAAAACTCGTGCGCCGTGCACCCAACCGGGCCACGACCGGGGTCCGGGAGCGCTGCAGGGGGCGGAGCGTGCCGCTGCGGGTCGACGGCTACCGCCGCGCCGAAGGCAGCATACCGACGGCCGTCCGGCTCGTGGCCTGCGAGAGCAATCTGCACGACGCCGTCGGGTGTACGCTCCGCTTCCAACAGGACGTCGAGTGTCCCTCGGTCGAGGGTGAGCCATCGGTGGGCTCGAGCGTTTGTCAGTTCCACTCGGCCGTCCGCCCCGGTCAGCCGTCGTGCCGCCTCGACCGCCAGCCCAAGGCTGAGAGTGAACGGAAGCACCGGCAGCCCGTCCTGGTCACCGCGACGACCGAGGCTGTGGTCCGCGAGATATCGGTCACCCCGTCGGGTGAACCGCCGGAACGCGGTGAGCCGAGGCCCGTCCGACCGGATCCCATCCCGGAGCAGTCCCCGGAAGGCTGGGGCCGGCGCGGCACTCCTCCGAATCAAGCCCTCCACGCGCGCTCGGACGCGGTCTATTCCGGCGTTTGCAGCAGCAATCAGCTCGGTGTGAGCGGCGAGGATCATGTCAGCCCGGGGCCGTGCGGCAGGGGAGGCGGGGGTCGGCGGCCCCAGCCGGTCAAGGCGTATGGCAACTCCCCTGGCGAATAGCTCGGCTGCGCAACGCCGCAGTTGGGCGCCATCCGGGTGGTACCGGCTCGATGCACTGACCGCTAGGTGCGGACGGCCGCGGAGGGTGGAGCTCACGAACGCGGTCAGCTTCTCGTCGGGGCCCACCTCTATGAAAGTTCGTACCCCGTCCGCGTATAAATTCTCCACCACTTCCCGAAACCGGACTGGGCTGGACCACTGCCGGGAAATCAGGTCACGCACGGCGTCCGGGTCGGCGGGGAACGGGGCGGCAGTCAGGCAGGAGTATACCGGAACCCGCGGCCGGGTGACAATCACTCGGTCGTAGTGGCTCCGCAGCAGCCGTGACCAATCGGCGAAGAGTGGGGTGTGGTACGCCCGGTCGGTCGGCACCCACTGGCACAGACCGCCGACAGCCACGACGGCCGCCACCGCCACTCCCAACGACCGCCGAGTGCCGGACAGGACGCACTGCCCGGGGCAGTTATCCACCGCCACAGCCGGTGGATCTGGCAGCTGTCTCAGGGCCGCGTCGACGATTGTCCTCGACGGCCCGGAGACGGCTACCATCCCCTCCGGTTCAGTGGCTGGGCAGAGATCCCGGCCGAGCCGGGCCACTTGCATCAGGTGGTCGCACACCGCGTTCCGGTCTGGGTAAAATACCAGGCCACCGACCGTCAATGCGGCGTGCTCCCCGTTGCTGTGCCCGGCCACTGCGTCGGCTCGCACCCCGAGTTCAGCTAACACCTCGGCCAGTGCCAGGCTCGCAATTAGCCCGAGCGGGGCACCGTACGTCAGCCCGTGCAGGTCGGCCTCTGCAGCCGGACCGGGGGCGATCAGCCTTCCGGGGGCGCGATCAAACCCGCCGCGCGCGAACGCCGCATCCAGGTCGGCGAACCATGCCCGTGTGTCCGGCCAATCGATGGCCAGCCCGGCGAGCATCCCGGGGTATTGCGATCCCTGCCCGGGGAAGAGCAGTGCGACTCGGCCGGCGTCGCCGAACCCGTAGTATGCCACCCCGCGGAGGCGGAACCCGTCAGCCCGGTCCTGGGCCAGCTTATTCGAGGCACGGCGGAGCGCGGCCGCGAGCGTGGGCCGGTCAGCCCCGAGCACCGCAAGCCGGTGGCGGCCGTCGGCCGGCCCGAGCCGCACTGGCATCTGGCCAGCCGTGACGGCCGCGGCGGCGCGATCAGCCAGCGTCGCCAACCCGGCCCTCTCGGGGGCGGACAGCCCGACGATCAGCCCGCCGGAGGCCAACTCACCAGGAGGAGTCATCCGTCCTCCTTCCTGCCGTAGAGCAAGTAATCCCGAACCTTCACTGCGAGGTCGGCCCGGTCCGGTCGCCACATTGGCCAGCCGTCCGGACTCGAAACCAGATCGGTGCCTGGGTCGAACCCGGCTTCCCGTAGGAGCAATAGGTCGTCGTCCCGGTCCCGGACGGCCGGGCTGTCCCCCAGCCTGATTGCCCTCCCGGGGGTGAATCCAACTGCCCCACGGACCTCGGCCGCGAGTGCTTTCCCCCACACGGCAAGGTGGGCAAACTGCGCCCGGGAAAACAGCAGCCGGTGCCGGTTAGTCTTCTCCCAGTATCGGTCCCCGCCGAGCAGCACGTGGCCGAATAACACGTCCGCCCGCCCGAGAACCGTGGCCTCGTACAACGGGTGGCGGGTGATCAGCTCACGGCACGCGGCCCACGCCCCACCCATTTCTCCAGTTACGTACCCGGCCATGTTCGCCGGCTGCTCGGCTGGAGGCGGGGCGGTGGTCATTCGATACACGTATCCGACCACGGTCCGGCCACCGGGGCCCGACACTGCCTGAAACGGTTGGACCACCGGCCACCGGTTAAGCCGGTCGGTCGTCTCCCCGATCCACCGGTCATTCTCGAACGTCAAGTCCGGGTCGATCCAAACCACCTTGTCACAACCCGGCGGGAGGGCCGCGACTCCAAGGTTCACCAGCCGCTCCCGTGGCCACACGACCGTCTCCGCCCTCACCTGCAGTATCCGGTCGGCCGCGGCCGTGTCCGCGACGAACGGGGCGTCGCCAAGGGCCAGTTCGACGACCAGTACCGGCAGCCCCTGTGACCGCAGCCGGGCCGTCGTCCGGAACAAGTCATCTGGCCTGCTGGCGCCGCGGCCTTCCGTCCAGAACGGAACAACACCCCACAGCTCTCCTGGAAGCCGACGTGGTTGTGTCGGAAGCCGGTCCGGGTCCCGTAGCGCCCACCGAGGCGGACGACGGCCCGACGCCCACTCCGCAAGCCGGGCGGCCAGCCACTCAGTCGATCGGTCACCCCCAGCCAAGTCGAGGGGAGCACCAGCCGGTCGGAAAGCTGCAGTACGGCGAATCTCCGCCGCCAGCGTCGCCGGGTCGGTCCTTCCCGGCACGAGCACCCGGACCAGCCCGTTGCGAGCGAGCAGCTCTGCCCGGCGGGTCTGCTCGTTCCCAAGCGAGAGGTCAGCCGGCACTACCAGGGCCGGCACCCGGGTCCGGAGCAGGTCCAGGGCCGTGTTGTACCCGCACCGGGACACAGACACCGCGGCAGTTGCTAGCCGCTCTCGGAGGTTCTCGGTCCACCGGCGCAGCGTCAACCGCGGTACCCCCGCGGCCCGGGTGGCGAGGTTGTCCCAGGCCCAGGCCGGCAACGCGGTCCCGGCGTACACTTCCATCTCGAAGTCGGCCGCCAGTCCGCCGGACCGCTGGGATTCGACGGCCGCGAAGAGTAGCTCCTCCCCGCCCCGGCCGCCACCGGCGGACACCACCACCCGCGGATCCGGCACCGCCGGCCGGGCCGGGACGTCATCCCCAGAGACGACGAACCCGGTATGCACGACCTCGACGCCAAGCCGGTCCGCCGCCGAAAACGTGTCCCGGAGGGTGAGCCAAGCTGGGTCGGAGTGAACAAGCACGGCGTCAAAGTACTCGTCTACCAATGCACCGATACGGGAGTCAAACGTCGCCTGGTTTTTCCGGCAAGTCTGCTGGATGTCCCGCAGACTGCACACGATCAGCGGTGGCCGGGATAGCTCGCGGGAGGCGGCGAACCAACCGGTTAGCTCGGCCGCCATCGAGTGCCGGTCGAACGGGAAGTACTCGACCAGAAGGCACCCCGGGCGGTACCTTTCCAGCAAGCCTTCGAGTTGCCTTAGCCGTCGTTCCCAGGTCCGGTGCAAGTCTACTTTTGGGAGGGCGGCGACTAGGTGCCCATTGCTGTTCACCTCCAACGGGGCAAGCCGCTCGACCGTGACCCCAGGCGGGCTTCCAAGTTCCGTGTCGAGCCGGCCGCCGGACACTAGCACGACCGGCAGTCTGCGGGCAATGGCGGCGGCTAGCGCGGCCGACCTCACCCAATGCCCGGCCCCGAAGATCGACTGGGTGTAAAACAGGACCGGCGGTCCGGCAGGGGCAGTCATGATCCGCCCCTCGCCAGCCCGGGGGACGACACTTGCAAACTCATCAACAGCAGCCCGACCTCCAGCACCGAGGCCAGACTCTCGCCAGGTTCGTCGGCTGCCCATGGCCCGTCCCCAGCGATCACCTCCACGTCGTCGGGAGACCCGTACGCCAACTCGTCCGCGAAGAACGCCCGGCCCGCCGCCGGCTCAATTGGTCGGATGCCGGCCACAGCCAGCCGCCGCAGTGTCGGGGCATCCGCCATTCCTTCGGCCCGCCACGGCCCCCAGTTCAGGCACACCACTCGGGTTGCGGGCCACCGCCGGGCCATCCCCCAGGCCGCTCGGTTGAGCAGCTCGTTCGCGGCCGCGTAGTCCGTTTGTCCGGGGTTCCCGAATCGCCCCGACACCGATCCAAGTAGGGCCACCCACTTCAGCCCGGTCGGGTTCAAATTGCGAGTGAGAGTAAGAGCAGATTCCACCTTAGTGTCGAACACCCGATCGTAGGACTCGCTCGTCTTGTCCGCCAGCCTGGTGTCTTCGATCCGCCCGGCCCCATGGATCACGGCGTCGATCCGGCCGTGCCGGGCGTACACGTCCTCGATCAGCTGGCCGAACGCGCTCCCGTCCCGAACGTCGACCGCGTAATACTCGACCTCCGCGCCCGTGCTACGGAAGTTGGCCAGCCGGGCGAGGCGGGACCGGTGTCGCACCTCGCGCCGGACCCTGTGCTCGATCGCGGCGGGTACGGCCAGCTCACCCCGTGCAAGGGTCGCGCCCACTAGCACCTTTCTCAGCCCGGCAGGGTTCGCATCAGGATAATCGGCCAGTTCCGGGTCGCCGTCGGCGGACTGCCCAACCAGGACCAGCCGGACGCCCGGCGCGGCCAATTCGGCGACCAGCTCGGCTGTGATCCCAGACGCGCCCCCCGTGGCGAGCAGCACTGCCCCTGGGCCGAGCCTCCAGTCACGTGGCTGCGTACGGACCACCGGGGCTCGGACAGCAGTACACACAGTCCGTTGCCCTTTAGGATAGCCGACTTCCGGCTCGTCCCCGTCCGCGGTCAACTCGGCGAGGACGCAGCGGGCCAAGCCAGTGGAGGTCATGGTGTCATCGAAGTCGACGGTCCGGGTGGCAACGGAGCACTCCGCCCCATACGCCCGCAGTAGGCCGTGGACGCCGCCGCCTGGCGGTGCTAGCCCGCCCGCGCCGTCTCGGCCCCAATGCCCTCCGAACCGAGTGGCCGCGACCACTGGGGGGCCGCCCCCCTTCTCCTCAGGCTCCGAAGCGACGAGTTGCAACAAGTGGAACAGCCCTTTCGTCTGGATGCGGGCCTCGTGCCGCCAACCATCCGCGTCGGCCGGGTCGGTCGGCGGGGCGAGAGGGGCGAGGTGGACCACTGCCCGGACTGGGCCGTGCCTTAACCGCGCGTCGTCCACGGCCTGGCGGAGGGCGGCCGGGTCGGCCAGCGCGGTCAGCGGGATGAGATGCGGGACGACACCCGCGAAGCGCAGCTCCGCCGTCAGCGCGTCGGCCGCCCCAAGTCGGTCTTCGGTCACAAGCACCAGCCCAGGCGTGAGTGGTTTATGCGCGTCGGTGAGCGGCTTCGACGTCGCCCGAATGACCAGCCGTGGGCAGCCCGAAGATGACCGAGCCGCGGTAGGCAGTTCGGACGCGACGGCGGCCGGGGTGGGAATCGCGGCACCGCCGACGGCTGTGAACTCGGCGATGATAAACTGCGTCATTCCGCGGAGCGACCGAACTCGGGAAAGTTGGTCCATCCGGTCACGCAGTCGGTTGGCCACGGCGGTGGGGAGTCGCTTCTGCACCTCGCTGAGGATCTCCAGCCGCTTGAGCGAATCCAACCCGAGGTCGCCCTCGATGTCCTGGTCGGGGTTCAGCACCTCCGGCGGGTAACCGGTGTACGAACTGACCAGTGCAGTCAGCTCGCCGAGGGCGGCCCGCGGTTCCGCCCATGTGACAGCCGGGTCGGCCGCAGGTACGGGCCGCGCGGGCGGGAGCTTTCGACCGACGTTCGTCAGTGACTGTTCAGTGGTTTGGGCGCCATTCGTTCCATAGGTCCCCGTGAAGTCTTGGCCGTGAAAACCATTCGTCCCGTCCACACGGTCCAGCATCCGGGCCATTACCTTTTCCTGCGTCGACAGGAACCTCCGCATCGTCTCCTGGTACTCGTGGTAAGCGGTGAGCACGTCGTCCCCGGCCAGGTCTTCGTTCGCCCCGGGCGTGGCCGACCGGTGTGCGACGGTGGTAACGCGCGGGATCGGCGTGTCGGCGGTTACCAGCGGTTCGCGGCCGACGCTTCCGACTGGCTCGTCCCGATGCCGGACCCGGCCGCCGTCAACCAGCCAGTCCGTGGCAGGCGTGGCAACAGCCCTGTCAAGTTCCACGATCCGGCAGTCGCGGGCGTGGAAAAGGGCGGTCCAGTCGAGCGCCGCCCCGTGAGTGACCAGCTCGCCCACCGCACCGAGGAACCCCCGCCAGCCGCCGCGATCGAGGGGGACGGTCACCACGTCCGCTAGTCCGGCTAGGATCTGCCGCACCAGCCCACTTAGTACATCCCCGGGGCCAGCCTCCACAAACACTCGGGCACCGGCTCTATATAAGTGTTCGACCTGGCGGACAAAATCAACCGGCCCCTCTATTTGGCGGGCGAGGCTGCTGCAGACCGCCGCCGGGTCCGGCGCATAAGGGTCGCCGCCGGCAGTGGTGACCAGGAATGTCGGGGCCGCGAACCGGTGCGCAGCCAGAGCGGCAGCCCACGGTTCCCGGGTCGGCCGCATCTGCGGAGAGTGAAAGGCCGCCGTGACAGTCAGCCGGGACGCGGCCACCTTTTCGGCGGCGAGATCGGCAATGAACCCGTCAACCCGGTCGGCCGGGCCAGAGACCACGCACTGCGACGGGGAGTTGTGATTAGCCAGCGCCAGGTCCGGCGCGTCCTGGAGCCGGGCGACCAGTTCGGCCCGCGACAGCCGGACCGCTGCCATCGCTCCCGCCCCGGCCGCTGCCTCCATCACCCGGCCCCGCTCGACGGCTAGCCGGAGGAAGGTCGGGCGGTCGACCGCGCCCGCCGCGTGCAAAGCAGTCAACTCTCCGAAGCTGTGGCCGGCGGCCCACCCGGGCCGCAAGCCGAGCCGAACGAGCAGGTCAAGCCACCCACACCCGATTGCCCCGATCGCGGGCTGGGCCGTGCCAGTCCGGGCGAGTGCGTCCCGCCGCTGTGCCTTCGCGGCGTCGGTGACTGCGGCTGGTGGCCAGATGAGTTGATGAAGGTCGGCCCCGGCCACCCCGGCGGCGGCGATGACCGCGGCCGGCAACTCGGGGGCGTACAGCGCGGCTTCCCGGCACATGCCCGGGGCGACCGTCCCCTGGCCAGGGAACAGAAGCGCTACCGGGCCGTCTCCAGAGGTGCCGAGGTACGTCCCAGCGGGCAGGTCGCCGGTACGACCGTCTAGGCGGCAGAGTAGGGCGTCGATCGCGTCCTGGAGTTGCCCTACGGTGCCCGCCACGACCGCGGCAGTCCGGGCCGCCGGCCCCGCCGACCGGGATTCTTCAGACAGGGTGTACGCCAGGTCGCGCAGCCGGGGGGCGGGCTCCCGGGAGGCCGCAGCTCGCACCCGTCGCAGCCCCGCCCGCAGCCGGTCGTCGTCCATCCCAGCGACAACCACCAGTTCGCCCGGCCAGTCGTCCGCCCCGGCCGGTGCGGCCGCCCCTCGGTATTCCTCCAAGACGGTGTGGAAGTTCGTTCCGCCGAACCCGAATGCGGATACCCCAGCGAGCCGGGGGGCCGGACCGGGGGGCCACGGCCGGGCTTCATCCGGGAGGTACACCGGGCTGTTTGGCTCGTTCAGCGGGCCAAGTGGGTCGCCGACCCCAGCGTGCGGCGGGAGCACCCGGTGGTGCAGCGCGAGCGCGCACTTGAGCAGTCCGACCAGCCCGGCCGCCGCCTTGGTGTGCCCGACCAGGGACTTCGCCGACCCGACAGCGACCGCCCCAGCCGCCGCCCCCGGTCCCAGCCAGCGCACAAGCGTCTCCAGTTCAGTCCGGTCGCCGAGGGCAGTGCCCGTCCCGTGGGCCTCATATAGCCCGAGCCGGTCCGGCCTGACCCCCGCACGAGCGTAGGCCCGATCCAGAGCCAGCCGCTGACCGTCGGACTTGGGGGCTGTAAGCCCCTGTCCCCGACCGTCGCTCGATCCGCCGGTGCCCTGAATCACCGCATAGATGCGGTCCCCGTCCCGCTCGGCGTCCTCCAGCCGCTTGAGCAAGAGCCCGACAAACCCCTCGCCAAGCACTATCCCGTTCGCCCCCTCGTAAAACGCCCGGACCCGGCCGTCAGGGGACAAGGCACGGGTCTTGCTGAAGCACAAGTATGTGAACGGGGTGACGCCCGCTTCCGCTCCGGTCACGAGTGCGAGGTCGGCCCGGCCGTCGAGCAGTTCCCGGACCCCGAGGTCGACCGCTGCTAGGCCGGACGCACAAGCCGCGTCGACTGCATAGTTCGGGCCGCCGAAGTCGAACCGGCTGGCCACCCTGCCAGCTACCACGTTCGTCAGAATGCCGGGGAACGACTCCTCAGACCATTCGGGCAACCGGGCCAGGACGTCGGACGCGGCCTGGGGTTCGCACACTCCGAGAGTGCTGCGAGTGATTAGAAACTCCTCCAGATCCGCCATGCAGCTAACCGCGGCCACAACCGCGGTCCGGGATCGATCGAATTCGCCGTCCGCGTATCCAGCGTCCTCTAACGCTCGCCGGGCGACCTCCAGGGCGAGCAGTTGCATCGGGGAGATGGATTTGAGCGACCGCGGCGGGATGCCATACCTGATCGGGTCGAACGGGACTTCGTCGAGGAATGCACCCCACTTCGAGTACGACTTGTCCGCCGCCCTCGGGTCCGGGTCGTAATATCGCCGCCAGTCCCATCGGCGGGCAGGAACCTCGGTCACCGTGTCCACCTTGTCGAGCAGGTTCCGCCAGAACCGACCGACATCCTGTGCACCGGGCAATAGGCAACTCGCCCCGATGATCGCCACCCGGGCCGGTCGCGCGACGGCGGCAGGTAGCGTCGAGCCACCGGCTGACCCGGCGAGCAGCCGCACGGACCCGGCGGAGACTTCCTCGTGCAGCCCGGCCAAGTCGGTCACTTCGGTCCGGAGGGTGGCGGCCGCCCCCATCATGTACATCCCCTGGGTCTGCCGGTCGCGCCGGTCCACGGCCGCCAGCCGGTCCGAGTTTCGGACCAGGCCCTTTGAAGCCACCCGGGCGCGGCCGAGGGTCAGCCGCTCCAACTCGTCGGCCACCGCGGCCGGCGGCCGGCCCTCGGACTGGAGCTTGGCCTTCGCCTTCTCGAACTCGGCCGCGAATGGGGACACGGCGCATCGGATTGCGTGCCCGGGGCCGACTACCAGTTCGACCGTCTCCCGACAGCCGACCGCCTGTTCTTGGAAGTCCGGGACGATAGCCCCGGACACGACCGCCTCCCGGGTGAACAGATAGGCGGTGCCCATCAGCACTCCGACCTTTAACCCAGCCGCAGTGAGCGGGGCGGCGAGGGCGGCGACCATTCCCGCGGACCGGCCGTCGTGGACCCCGCCTGCGAACAAGACGTACGTCCGGGCAGCCTGACCCGGGTCAGTAATTGCGAGTTCCCGGAGTACATCGGCGACCGCCTGCCAGAGAGCGAAGCTGGTCATCGGCCCGACATGACCGCCGCACTCCGCCCCTTCTAGCACAAATCGCCGCACCCCCTGCTCCCAGAACGACCGGACAAGCACGGGGGACGGAGCGTGGACGTATGTCGGGATACCTTGGGCTTCTAGCTCGGCCGCCTGGTCCGGGCGGCCACCGGCGATCAGGGCGAACGGCGGGCGGGCCAGCTTCACCTCGGCGAGTTGCTCCCGCCACCGGTCCGGGTCAATGAACCCGAGCAGTCCGACGCCCCACGGCCGGTTCCCGACCGCCTGCCGCGTCTCTATCAGCAGATTGCGGGTCTGGTCGCGGTCGAGCAAGGCGAGGGCGAGGAACGGAAGCCCGCCGGCGGCAGCAACCGCGGCCGCGAATTCGGCCCGGTCGCTCACCCGGGTCATCGGCCCCTGGACGACTGGGTAGCGGGTGCCGTGGGCGGCTGCGAACTGCGACCCCGGGCCGAGCGGAGCGAGGCGGGCGGCGGCAGCCACCTGCCCGTCCGTCTGCTCCATCAACGCACGGATAAACCGTCCGGCCGTCTTGTACTTTCGAGCGAGTGGCCCAGCGGAAGCGATCGCCTGCCCGACTGGCCAAGCGAATCGATCCGGCGGCCCCCAACCGACCTGCGTCCCGACGTGGCCGGCCGCGTCTGGCTGGGCAGCAAGCCGGGCGGCCGCGGGCAGGTCCGGCCGGACCGCCACGCGCCATCCAGCCGACGGAGGGCCGACGCGCTTGCAGTCCGCCCCGCTCAGCCGTTCCAGGACTGCCCGCCACGCCGCCGGCAACGGCGACTCTCGCATCAGCCACAGCTGTTCTTCGAGCACGACGCCCGCCGCCCCGGCCGCTCGACAGGCGGCGGCGGTGTCCGGCCCTATCCCGCCTTGCACGAGGAATGGCCGTTCGTGGGCGGCCAACCGCTGGGCGAGCAGGTAGGCCGAGTCCGGGCCGACTCGACCACCACACTCCGCCCCCCGGGCGACCCACCCGGTGATCCCGGACACGTCGGCCACCGCCGCGACCCGCCGGCCGTCCGAGACCTCCAGCCAGACCTGTCGGCCGTCGGCCGCCGCGCCGGATATGGCGACGCCGAGATTGTCAGTCGGCCAGTCGTGGATGACGAGCCAATGGGGCTTACCGTGCAGAAGGGCCAGGAGTTCGACGTGAGCGGCGAGTTGGTCCGCAGGCACCCGTAATCCGACTGGCCGCTCGATCGGGATCGCGTCGAGAACGGCGGTCAGCGCGGCCGCTTGACCCGTCGTCGGCAGTCCGATGTCTAGCAGCGGTATGCCGCCAGCACGGGCCGTGGCGACCGCTAGTCCCGGATGCGGCCAGCTGAGCGGGGTGACACTGGCGCAAATGAATGGGCTCATGCGGTGCTAACTCGATGGTGTCGGGTCGTCAGACGAAGAGGAGAATACGAATGTCCGCAGCAGCTCGACGGCGTCCCGGACGGGGTGAATCTCGGCGTCTGTGATCCCGAAACTGGTGAGCTGCTCGCGGACTGTCTGAAGGTCGTCGGCGGTGACGATAGCCGCCAACCCGCCGCTTACCAACCCGTACAACCCGTCGATCGTCCCTTTTCGTTTTCCTTTTTCGAGGGCGGCCACTAGACTTTCCACTCGTTCCGGGGTAAGCTCGGCGCGAAAACTCGCTTGCCGGCCCCTTGATAAAATGAGCACCTTTTGCGGCATGGTGGCACACCCGTTCGCAGTCGACATCCCCGGCTGCTGGGCCCACGTTCGTGCGGTCTAGTTGTTACCTGCACCAGGCTTTCAGATACTATGAGTGACGATATCGGTTGTCTATTTCACGGGCGCCAGATTGTTGCGCATGCCTATTGAATCCATGATCGAGGGGCAATGAAAGGCTCGTTCTACCGGCCCGAGGCGAACGTCAGGTGGTCGATCGGGATCTACACGGGGGCGGACTGGCGGCGACTCGAGCCGGCCCCTGGGTTGGCCCACCCTGTGCTGACTCCCGAGCACGTCACGGATGGCCGGTCCCGCCTCGTCGCGGACCCATTCCTCGTCCGCGAGGAAGGCGGGTGGTACATGTTCTTCGAGACCCTGGACCCGGCTGTCGGTCGCGGCGAGATCGCCTACGCCACCAGCGCGGACGGGCTCACTTGGCGGTACGGTGGCGTCGTGCTCCGGGAGCCGTTCCACCTCTCGTATCCGCGCGTGTTCCGGTGGGAGGGGAGGTATTACATGACTCCCGAGACCCGCCAAGCCCACGCCGTCCGGCTATACACGGCAGTTGACTTCCCCACCCGCTGGTCGTTCGCCGGCTCGCTCGTGCACGGCTATCTCGCCGATCCGACAGTGCTGGACCACGATGGCCGGTTCTGGCTGTTCGCCCAGCGTGGGCTGGATGAGATGCGGCTGTATGTTGCCGATCGGCCTGTCGGCCCGTGGCGGGAGCACCCGGTCAGCCCGGTCTACGTCGGGGACCGTAGCCGGTCCCGCCCTGCAGGGCCTGTGCTCGCGGACTCTGGCCGGCTGTACCGGCTCGCCCAGGACGCCATTCCGCACTACGGACATAGCATACGGGCGTTCGAGATCGAACGGCTCACCGAGACCGAGTACCGGGAGCACCCGGTCGACGGCGGCCCGGTCCTGACAGCCAGCCGGCGCGGCTGGAACGCAATGGGTATGCACCACCTAGACGCTCATCAGACGGACACTGGCAATTGGCTGGCGGCGGTAGATGGGGCGACCCTGGAGTTGGCCCAATGACGGACGGCGGCCCGGTCTGCCTAATCCCGAGCACGTATCCGCCGGTTGCCGGTGGGGTGGCGACGTCCGCCCGTCGGCTGGCCGAGTTCCTAGCCGGAGCCGGTTACCGGGTTCACGTCATCACTCCGGCTCCGCAGTTGGACGTGGGCGCGTCGGTCGCGGACGAGGACGGCATACGAGTCCACCGGATTGGCGGTGACCCGTTCTCCACCGGGGACTGGACTGGGCTCTCCCTCCGCCGGTACACGCGGGAGCTGGATAGGGAAATCGGATTTCGGATGTTCCACGGGTTCTACCTATCGGTCGCCCAGGCGTGTGCGTCCGCGGCGAACCAACCTGGCCGGCCCCGTCGGCCGTACGTCCTCAGCGTCCGGGGAAACGACGCAATCACCTTGATGGATCACCCCGGGCTGCGGGGGATGATCCTGACCGCCCTCGCAAAGGCAACCTGGGTGACATGCGTGAACCGGACTTACCTGGACCGGCTGCTCAGCGAGGTTGACCTCATCGGCCGGTGTTCGGTCATTTACAACGGATTTGAGCCACTGGTGCTGGGGCCGGCAAGGCCGCGCCCGACCAGCGGGCTCGTGGGCACGGTCGGCGAGTTCCGGCCGGTGAAGGACGTGCCGCTACTCATCCGGGCGTACGCCGCTCTCCCTATTGAACTCCGCCGTGGGCTGCGGCTGATCGGGTACTTTGCCAGCCAGGAGGAGGAGGTCTGGTCGAATATGCTGATCGACGAGTTCGGGCTAGCGGGGGAAACGCGGCTCACTGGGCGGTTCACCCGCGACGCCTTGCCAGGGCACCTGTCTGAGCTCGGGGTGTACGTACAGTCGTCGTCATTTGAAGGGCTGCCAAACGCGCTGCTGGAGGCGGCGTCGGTCGGCATTCCGCTGGTGGCGACCGCGGTCGGCGGAATGGCCGAGATCATCGAGGACGGACGGACCGGACTGCTCGTCCCTTACGGCGACCCGCGGGCGCTGTCGGCCGCTATCCAACGAGTGATCGAATACCCGGCACTAGCCGGCGAGTTGGCCGCCGGGGCGGCCCGGCTGGCAGGCCAGTTTAGCGCCATCGTTGAGCGGGCAGCGTGGTTGGAGTTGTACGACCGGCTCCTCGCCTCCCCCTGACCACCCGAGGGACCGCCGATGTCGACCGTCCGCACCATTTACCTTAGCGACACCACTCTCCGCGACGGGGAGCAGATGCCAGGGGCCGCTCTCGCTCCTGGGGAGAAGGTAGAAATCGCGCGGGCGCTGGCCCGTGCCGGGGTCGCGTCCATCGACGCCGGATTCCCGGCGAGCGCAGCGTCCGAAGTGGAGGCCGTCCGCCGAATCGCTCGGGAGGTGCCGGGCCCGGTCATCTCCGCCCTTTGTCGAGTGCTCCCAGCGGACGTCGACCGGGCCGCAGAGGCGTTGGCTGACGTCCAGCCGGAATGCCGGGCGGTCAGCTTGTTCGTTGCGACGAGCCCGCTTCACCGGGAGAAGAAACTCCGCCGGTCGGTGCCCGAACTGCTCGGCATGGTCCGGGCCGCCGTGGAGTACGCCCGCCGGACGTTCCACCTTGTCGCATTCAGTCCAGAGGACGCGACGCGGACGGAGCCCGACGTGCTGTGCGCATTCTACCGGGAGGCGATTGACGCCGGAGCCCGGGCTGTCGGGTTCCCGGACACAGTGGGAGTGCTGGCCCCGGATCAAGTACGGGACACCCTCCGGATGCTCCAGGACCGGATTCCGGGTCTAGCGCGTGTGGCGGTCGTCGGCCACTTTCACAATGACCTAGGGCTGGCGACCGCGAACACGCTGGCGGCGCTTCGGGAGGGGGTAGCGTCCGCCCAGTGTACGGTGAACGGGATCGGAGAGAGGGCTGGAAACACTCCGCTGGAAGAGATCGCGGTCGCATTGGCCCTGCACGGCCCGCGATGGGGCCTGGCGACGTCCATCGCCCTCGACCAGCTGCAGCCGCTCAGTCGGCTGGTGGCTAGGCTAACGGGCATTCCGTTGCCGGCGAACAAGGCTGTGGTCGGGGCGAACCAGTTCGCCACCGCCGCCGGTATCCATCAGGACGGTTTACTGAAGGATCAGGACACGTATCTGCCCTACCGTCCGGATCTGGTCGGGGCCGCGGGGGTGACGCTGGTTCTTGGCCGGCACAGCGGTCGAGCCGCTTTCGCGGCCAAGCTAGCGGCCCTTGGCCTGACCGCCGACGGTCCAATGCTCGACCGGCTGATCGAGTATGCGAAAGACGCCCCTAAAAGCGCGTGGGTGGACCCGGACGCTGTACTCCGCTCGGCGCACGCCGCGGCCCAGTCGTCCGGCTCAGTGTAGCCCGCCCACCCAGGAGATACCGCGTGAAGATGCATGACCCCCACGTCCGCTACACCGCCGACGAGTACGACGAATTCACTGGCAAGTTCCTGGCCACGTATGATGAGATGACTACCCGAAGGATCGCGGGCGAGCTGGCAGGGCGGTCGCCAGGCGCGGTGGTCCTGGACGTCGGCACCGGTACAGCCCGGCTGCTCGTCCGGTTCGCGCGCGACCCGGCGTTCGTGGCCGCCCGGTTGGTCGGCACCGACCTATACCAGGACATGATCGACCGCGCCCGTCGGACAATCGCGGAGGCCGGGCTGGGTGATCGAATCGAGCTGCTTGTGCAGGACGCCCACGCCATGACGGACGTCCCAGACGCGTCGGCCGACGTGGTGCTGAGCCGGTCGACTATCCACCACTGGACTGACCCGGCGCGGGCGTTCGCAGAGATGTACCGCGTGCTCCGGCCAGGTGGCGTGGCGTTCGTCCACGACGTTCGCCGCGACCCAGCCCCGGAGGCGCTCGCCGCGTTCAACCGGACTCGGGCAGCGGCTGGCCTCGGCCCGAGCTTCCTCGATGAGAAGTACACGACCGCCGAGGCGGCCATGTTCATCGATCGAGCCGGGCTGACCGCGTACACGACGATCCGCGCGCCGGAGTCCGGGCTCGGCGGCCTCGGGTTCGAGGTCGAGATCCGCAAACCAGTTTGAATAGAGAAGCCAGACGATACCGGTCAATTCCTTTGCGAACGTATCGACCCGGTGCTCGCCCAGGAGGGCGGCAAGGGCTCTCAATTCGACCCTGTCTGCCGGGAACTCGGAGGTCAAACCGGAGTCGGCATCGCGGCCGACGCCCACCAATGAGAGCGCGAGCCGATTTCAATCCCGGCCGCGTAGGCTTGACGCACCTACAGGGTTTTCGCCAAGTCGGCTTCCTAATAACGGTGGCCTTCGCACTTGAGCTTAGCCCGTGCCATACGTCGCTAATGGGCCCAGCGCTGGCCTGAATTTGCTCTGCGCCGGCGGGGTGTAGGCTGTCCTGCGCCCGGTCGTAGGAGGAGTCAGTTGGATTCTGGGACAAGGAGGAGGAAAGCTAGCCACGAAGCGGTGTGAGGGGGAGATGATAGTGACTAATCACGGATCAATGTTGCATACGTGAACGACGCGATCCTGGAAAGCGCTCCACGCGGTCGGAGTCACCAGTGATGAGGCCGAAGACACTCCTCCGCTCTGCGTCACCTGCGGGGATGATTCGTATAAGTCGCTACACCATTGAGTTCACCGAGTTGGGGCACGCACTGCCTGTGGCCAGGATAGCTCGACCCCGGTTCCTTTGCGGTGAGATTCGCGCGTGTCGAGAATAAGTCGGCCACAACAATCGAACCAATTTTGCACGGCACGGACGATTTGGTCGCCGATTTTTCCGCCATTAGAACCCGAAGGACAGCGATTTCAACAGGAGCGCAAGTCCGGTGGCGATCGGAGAAGGGTCGTCTATCCCGTCTTGCTGGTGCAAGCGGGAGTGCAAGCCATCGACCAAGCCAACGGAGCCCGCTCGATTTTCCGTGGTTTCAATCGAGTCATGCCTGCTTGGGGTGCAAGAGGTCGTGGGTTCAAATCCCGCCAGCCCGACTGAGAGGGCCCGTTGTCAGCAATTGACAGCGGGTCTTCTCTTTTGATAGCCAGAAGGATCGTCTTCATTGCATTGCAACCCCCACTTACGAGCCCTGCAACGAATCCATATTTGGCGTTGATACCTTCAAGAACGATTGCCGGTTTGCATTGCATTTCGTCAGAAATTCAAAGAGCGCCAATCAAAGAGCGCCACGAAGAGCGCCAGGGGTGCATGGGGTTGGCGCTCTTTGACTTGAGTTTTCGTTCGATGTTTCTAGCAAACAAAGACTTGCGACGAATCCGTCGAGCCGAAAAAGTGGTTCCAGAAAGCTGCCAAAAAGTGGTCGGCTTCACTATCAGCTGCGGTTGCATTTGTCCGTGGGTCCAGCAACCAGCAACCATGCGTTTTAGGCATCATTCCGGCAAGCCATCTTCACTTCTTATCCGAAATCCCGAACAGACGGGATTCCGTCAACACATATAGGACGCGATCGGAGTAGACCAGCGGGGCAACGATCGGGTGGCCCATTTCGTGTCGGGCGATCACTCGTTTCGTTCGATCGAGTTGCAGGATCGTCACGTCGCTGTCTTCGTTGCCGACAAAAATCTTGTCGTCAACGATCAGCGGATGGCTCTTGATTGTTGACTTGGTGTCATGCGACCAGAGTCGCTTGCCGTCTTTCGCATCCACACAGTGAATATACCCGGCCACATCGCTCGCAATGACGAGACCAGCGTCAATGGCGACCGAACCTTGCGTCAAATTGATGCCTTCGCCGGGTTTTGCCGAAGGGCCGTACTCCCACACGACGGCGGAGTTTGGATTCGGCTTGCCGGTTCCTTTGCCATCGTCGATCTCCGGGCTGACATCACCCGACTTCTTCGGATCCACGCAAAAGAGGCGACCTGGACCACAATAGGCCTCAGGGAAAATCCCGGTCGCAAACAACACGTGATTGTCGGCAAGCACCGGCGTCGTGAGTACGTAAACCTTTGACTTCTCTCCACTGCGTTTGAATTCCCAATCGGAACCCTTCTTGTTGACGTCGAACTTCCACAGCAGTTTTCCCGACATGGCATCGAACGAGCGGACCCAACCGTCGCCTTGCGGGTGGATCACCTGCACGCGGTCGTCGATCTTCACGACGAGCGGGCTTGCATATTGCCCGGACATCAAGTCCTTGCCAGGCGAGTTGTCGCTCCACACAACTTTGCCCGTGGTCTTGTTGATGCAAACCAGGCTCGGCGCCTCCGGCGCCGGGATGACGTGATGGTCTTCCGCCGTGCCATTGCAGGTGGCCACATACAGGTAGTCGCCGAATGCTGCGGGTGAAGTCTGGGTGTCCGAGCCGGGGATCATTTGCGCACGCGGCTGAATGCCCAGCTCTTTGACCATGTCGAACTTCCAAAGAACGCGCGGCTGGCCCGTTCCTTTCTGAAGCGAACCGATGTAGAGGCAAACGACCTCGCGGCGATTCGTGCAAAACCAGAGGCGATCGCCTTCGATCAGCGGTGAGCCGCTCAAGCCCTGATGCGGCCAATCCTCGGAGAACGGCAATCTTTCGGCAGCGTATTGGTAGACGAACTTGCCATCGGTCGCTCGAAAGCATGCCAAGATGGCACGATCGTCCTTCAACTTCGGGTCGAGCGGTCGAATGTTGTTCGTGCCAACCCAAACCAGTCCGCCGGCGACAACTGGCCCGCCGATCGCACGATCGCCGACCTCGACGGACCACCGAATGTTGTGCGCTTTGGCCTCCTCCATCGGAACTTGCCAATCGGTGATCGGGTGCTTCTCCGGACTGACCGGATTGCGTGTCGACGACCGGCCACCCATCGGCCAGTCGTCGGCGTGGAGGGTAGCGCCAGCGGTGAACACGCTGATCAGTATCAAGCAGCGCACGCGACGCCTCATGAATCATCATCAATCGGGGAGGAACGCGAACTGGTCCCCCGCCGCCACTCCAAGGCTCTTGGCCAGTGATTTCGAAACCTGCACGGCCTTGCCACGCGGCAACCGGGTGCCATCGGCGGCAACAATTTCCTCGAAAGGGCCCTTGTAGACGATGCTTGCCAGCCCTGCTTCCGACACTGGCGAACGTCCGACCAGCCTCATCTCGCGAAGTTCAACGCCCGCGACGCCGAAGCAGTGAATGTCGCCAAGCTTCTCGAACTCGAGCGTTTCGAACCCGACGCTCCGGAGCAACGTAAGGACTTCGGTCTCTACCGGTACTCTCTGGACCAGCGAAGCGAGACCCGGCAGCTTCGGCGTGCCGGGGAACGGCCGATTGCTCACGAGACCGTGGACCGCGATTCTGCCGCCGGGCTTCAGTACTCGACGCGCCTCGCCGAGCAATCTATTCAATGCGTCGGTCGCAATCGCGGCATTGACGGTGCCCTCCAGCAACACTTCGTCCAGGGTGCATGCCTCGCGTGGAATCGAATTCGGCACCGGTTCCGTGAGTCGATGTTGCCAGACGGATTCGGTCGGTCGATCTGGCGAGGCGGGCGGATCGTCGAAGCCGGAGTGATCGATATCCTCGTGCAGCGTGTAGATTTCCCAGAGCGTCTTGTCGGGATCGGTTACCCAGAACTTCGTCTGCCGAGAGTAGCAGCATTCAACCCCCTCTTGTCGCTGGGTCGCGATGCCGGCTTCTTCGAGCCGGCGTTGCACTTCGACCAGATTCGCCGAATCGGGAAACCGCAAGCCGACGTGGTTCAGCGCGCCGCCGGGCGCTTGCGGACTGGGGTACAGGGCGACCACGAGCGGCGGCGACTCGACTTCGAACTTGGCATAGTCCGGCAGATGCTTGGCCGGCTCCTGGGCGAACAGCGTGCGGTAGAACCGCACGGAGCGCTCGAGGTCGCTCACGTGCAAGCCGACGTGGAAACGAACGGTGGTAGCTGTCGACGTAGACAAGAAAGACTCCAAAACGATCAGGTCTGACACTCGCTCGCCGTCGCGACATCAAGGAAGAGGAACTGCTCCGCTCCTGGTCCGAGTCGGAGTTGTTCCCAGACTTGCGATTTTACTTTAACCCGTTCGCCCCGCGGAAACACATGGCCGCCGTCGGCCGTCGCCTGGGCGAACGGCCCCTTGTACATCAGCGTGCGCGTCTCGTCCGTCGCGGCCGGCGTCGGCCGCCAGCCGATAACTTTCACCTCACGCATCTCGACGCCATCGTGCGTGAACCACGGCTTTTCGGTGAATTTCACCATCTGCATGCCGACAAAGCCCGCGGCGCCAAACGCAGTGAACACTTCATCCGGCAACGGGATGCGTGAAACCATCGCAGCCAGGCCGGGCAGCTTCGGTTGCGCTCCGGGAAATGGCCGGTCGCCCATCAGGCCGTGTGTCACAACCTTGCCGCCGAGTTTCAGCACGCGAGCCGCCTCGCCGACGAGCGCTGCTCTCTGCTCGACCGAAAGTGCCGCGTTGAACGTGCCAGTTAGCCGAACTTCGTCAACGCTATTATCGTCGTGCGGAACGCGCTCCGGGAATGGATGAGTCACGTAGTGTTCCCAAAGGACTGGCCCGGTCGCGGCCGCCGGAGTTTCAACTCGGGCCGCCTTCCCCTCCAGACTCTTGCGGACGACGGCGGGCTCCACGTCGTGCTCGATGTGGTAGACCTCCCAGAAGTTGCCGTCGGGGTCTTTCGCCCGCACCTTGTTTTGCTGGGCATAGCCGCACACGGTATCGTTCTGAGGTTGCGTGCAAACGCCCGCCGCTTCGAGGCGCTCGGCGTATATGCGCAGCGATTCCTCGTCCGGCATGCGCAGGCCGATGTGGCTCAGCGAGCAGCCGGGGCCGGGCGCATGGGGCACGAGCGAGAAAATGACCGGCGGGTCGGTCAGTTCAAATTTCGCGTAGTCGTCGTGGAGCTTGGCAGGCGCGCGGTCGAAGAACGTGCGATAGAACGCGACGGAGCGATTCAGGTCCGTCACGTTGAGTGACAGATGAAAGGTCACCGGCGCTTCGACAACTGGGAGTTCCACGTCAAGCGATCCCTTCACGAGGTGGCTGTACCATCCAGGCCGCGACCGCCAAGATCAGGGCAATGGCCGCCGACACAAGAAAGAACGGTTGCGTCGATCCCGCATACTCTCGACACGCCGCGAGCGCCACTGGCCCGGTTGCCGACGAGAGCACGGACACCACCTGCACGGCGGACTGGATCGAACCCAGGTGCGCTCGGCCATAGGTATGGCCGTAAACCGCAAAATAGATCACCGTGATGATACCCCCTGATACACCCAGGAGCACCGCATAAATGACTGCGACGGCCGTGCACGTGACGAACGGGAACAGCGCCAGCGACGCGGCCAGGACCGCCACGCCGGCAGCAAGTACTTTTCCCATCGGCCGCTTGCGCGCGAGCCAACCGGCCACGAAGTTCGCCGGCAGTCCGCTCACCATGAGGACGCCAAGGATCATGTCGTTCAGCTTGGCGCCATCCAGGCCATGCTCCTTCAACAGCGTCACGTTGTCCAGCGTCAGGGCGGAGAACGTGAAATTGAACAACGTCGCCGCCAGCGTGAACGCCCAGAAGGAACGCGTCACGAGCGCATTCATCAACGTCATCGCCACTCCGCGTCGATCTCCTTCAGAGGCTGGATCGTCCGGCTGCACGCCGCACGCTTCTGGCGAACTGCGGGCCAGCAGCCAGCCGAACGGCAGCAATCCCAGGAGAAGGGCCCATCCGACGCCCTCCCACGCCGCGCGCCAGCCCGCTGCCTTCACGGCCTCGCCAACCGCGAAGATCGGTGCGAGGAAGCCGATCGCGAGCAACACCGTGAACACACCCATGGCCGGCCCGACTCGACGCTTGAACCACTTGCCAACCAAGGCGATCGCGACGATCGAGAGAGCGCCCTGTCCCAATCCGCGAACGAGCGTCAACGTCAAAATCAATCCGCTTTCATCGGCGGCACGGCTCATCAAGACAACAGACGCGCCGAGTGAAGCGACAACTCCGGCGAGCACAGCCCTTGTGCCGAAGCGATCGATTAGTCGGCCGATCGGCAGGCAGGCGACCGCGCCAATGACGATCGCCCAGAAGTTGATGACGTTGAAGCGCAGGTCGCTAACGCCAAGATCGGCCCGCAACGGTTCCTTGATCAGTCCCAAACCGTAAGTGCGGCCGGGCAGAGTCGCCGACATGGCGACGGCCGCAACGCCGACGTTGACCCAGCCGTAATAAAACGGCAGCCGCGCGATTCGAATGTGTCCCATCAGCGGAAGTAGGTGTCGTGCTTGCCGTATTTGGCGTACTGGATCGGCAGCCAGGTGTGGAACTCGCGGTAGTGCGCCGCTCGCGCGTCGCCGCCATCCGACACCGCGTTGTAGCTCAGATAGAGCAGCCGCCGCCAGCCATCGGAGCGATTGGGTCCCGATCGGTGCGGGGTGTACCCGCTGAAGATCGCGACGTCGCCCGGCTCCAACTCCAGAAAGACGCGCCGCGATTCGTCCACGCTTTCAACGGGCAACGGATGGTAGTCGCCGTCGGCGGGCGAAAGATAGCCGGCCTTGTGGTAGCCCGCGAAAACTTCGGTGGTCCCATTGTCCCGACTGCACGGGTCGATCGCCACGGCGGCGGTGACAAAAGTCTTCGGGAAGCTATCCCAGGCAATGTAGTCCTGATGCAGATCGTAGCCGCGCGCTCCGGGCGGCTTGTAGATGAGCTTGTCTTTGAAGAGCTGGGCCGGTTCGCCATAGAGTTCGGAAACTAGCGTGACCAGACGCGGGTCGCGCGCCAGTTCCGCGCACATCATCGACAGATCGACCACCGGGTCGAAGGCATCGAACAGGCACTCATCCGATTCAACGTGCATCTGCCAACGGCAGCGGATGTTGTTCGTGTCGATCAGGTCTTTGCGCTCGCGCAGGCGCTCGGCGTCCATCGAGACCATCGCCATCTCGGCGCCCGAAAATACGCCCCGGACGACGAGGAAGCCGTCTTCCTGGTAACGTTGCCGCTGGGCTTCGGTGAGATGCGCGGCGTCAGCAGAAAGCACCGTTGCCATCAGCAAAGGCTCCGGAAATTGATTCTGTCGCCTGCCCGATCGTCAAGATATTGAGCGCTGGCAGGCGGGCTACTCGGCGGCAAATATTCAATCAGCAATGATCTGAAGCGCCCCAGGCGGCAACGCCCAGGGCGACTCGGCAGCGATGATACGTTTGCCAGTTCGTATTCCTACGTCACGGTCAGCAGCACCGGCGTACTGGCCGTCGTGCCGACGTCGGATGTGAAGACGGCCCGGTACAGATAGCCGTTAAATGTGGCGGCGACTTTCTTCAACATGAGTGTCGACTTCTTGCCACCAGGAACATCGGTGAAGGTCAGGCCGCCATCGACGCTGACTTGCCACACGAGTTTCGCCGGGACACTGCTAGTCACGCCAACTTGAAAAGTAGCCGTACCACCGGCCGCAACAGTCACGGGGGCCGGGGCGAGTGAAATGGCCGGTCGATCGATCACGTAGAGGAATGTCGGCGCGGAAGTGATCACGCCCTTCGCCGTGGTCAACTGGACGCGAAGAAACGCGGTTTGGCTCGTCAGTACGGACTGATAAAACAGTGTGCTTCCGGTTTCGCCGGCAATGTCGGCCCATGTCTTGCCGTTAATGCTCGCTTGCCATTGGTATGCCGTCGGCGGCAGCGTGCTCGATTGCGCCACGAGCATGACATCTGTCCCAGGTGTGACCAGGATGGTCTGTTTCTTGGTCGCCGGCACCGTGACATTGACGGTAATTTCGGCGGCCGCGCTCGCGGCCGTTCCCGCGGCGTTCTTGAAGACGGCCCGGTAGAGATGGCCATCAAGCCCGGCGACTGCTTTCAAGTTCAATGTTGACTTGGTCGCCTTGGCGATGTTCGCATAGGTCGCGCCGCCATCGGTGCTGACCTGCCACTGCACGCTGGTCTTGGTGCTGCCGGTGGCGCTCGCCGTGAGCGTCGCCACGCTCCCGTACACCGCCGTTTGCGAAACTGGATTCGCCAGGATCGCCAAGCCTGGAGTTACGGTCAATTGGGCGGCGTTGGAATTGGCGGAGCCGGCCGCGTTGGTAAACACAGCCCGGAATTGATTGCCATTTTGTGCCGCGGTGAAATCGGTACTGTAAGTTGGCGCGGTCGCGCCGGGAATGTCGACGAAGGGGAAACCGTTCACACTCGTCTGCCATTGGACGGTTGGCGCTGGCGTGCCGAGAGCCCCTGCCGTGAACGTCGCCCGCGTGCCGGCAAAGCCCACGTGGTCGATCGGCTGGAGGTTAACGACCGGTAGGGTATCGATCGCGATCGCGAACGTTGCCGGATTGGTGGAGGCGGCACCGTCGCTCACGCTGAAGGTAAATGAATCGCTAAGTGCGGGACTGGCAGCGCCATCGCTCACATAGCGAACGCGGCCGGCGTCAATGTCGGCCTGAGTGAACGTGGTCGCGGCGACGCCCTGGTCTTGCAGTGTGCCGTGCGTTGGACTGGATGTCACTGTGTAAACGAGTTGTGCGGCTGTATTGTCCGGATCGGTCGTTGCGAGGACGGCGTGATTAAGGACCTTGATGGACCCGTTGGTGACGTCGAGTCCAGTGTTGGTGCTGACCGTTGGCGTGTCGTTGCCCGGCGTGACATTAATGTTGAAGATCGCCGGCCCGCCAGCGGCCGTGCCGTCGCCGAAGGTGAACATGAACGAATCGCTCGTATATTCGTTGCCGTCATTGATGTATTCGACGATTCCGGAATTCACTTGTGCCTGGGTGAACGATGTAACGGCGCTGCCGCTCACACGGACGTAGCCATGCGCTGGCCCGGCGGTGATGCTGAAAACCAGTTGACTGGCTGTATTGTCCGGGTCCGTCAGCTTGAGTTTGGATTGATCGATGATTCCGATGGACGGCCCTTCGGATGTCGTCAATGTCGCATTCGTCGCCAGTATCGGCGCATCGTTCACTGGCGTAATTGTGATGTTGAATGTGCTGACGACCGGCGTGGCGATCGAATCGCTCACGGTGAAGCCGAATGAATCGCTGACGACTTCGTCGCCATTACTGAAATAAGTGATGATGCCCGCGTTGATATCAGCCTGCGTGAAGGTCGTCACCATTGAGCCCGACTTGCGAATTTCACCATGAGCGGGGCCAGAGGTCAATTGATAGATGAGCTGGGCCGGCGTGTTATCCGGATCGGTGGCTTCGAGGGTTGCTTGAGAAAGAACCGTTGTGCTTCCCTCGTTGACGATGATCACATTGTTCGTTGTGACCGCCGGCGCATCGTTGACAGCCGTCACACCAATATTGAGCGAAGCCGTATTGCTGGCGCCGCCGTCGCCGTCGGTGAGCTTGACTTGTACGGTTCGCGTCCCGCTCGTGGGATTGTCGGAGGCGATGCTAAACGTGATATCGCGGAGCACGGCCTGGACGATCGCGGGTGTGGCGCTCGAATTGAATATGACGACGAGGTCCGAGCCGACGCCGCCGGAGACATTGCCGATCTGGACGCCGCCAAAATTCAGGACCGCGCCCGCGACGCCAATCTGGCCCGCCCCGTTGCCCTGGTTAATAATCGTGAGTCGGTCGGACGCCGACGCGTTGGCCGTGATGCTGACCGTCAGCGTGCCGATGTCAAAGTCCGGCGAATCGTCGTCGACAACGGTTGCGGTGCTGTCGAGGAAGAGGTTGGTCTGATTTTCCGTATAGGTCGTGCTGCCGCCGGGGAGCGCGATCGTTGGGGACTGATTCGGAATGAACGCCATTTCGGACGGCGAGATACCCGAGGCGGGCAAGCCGTTGCCGGGATAGATGCCGGTGTCCGGGAAGTCGGCGCTCGTAATCAGCACGCCGGCCGAGGTGCCGTCATTGTTGAAGCGGAAGATGGAACCTTGCAACGCTTCTGGGTACGCCGGGCCGAGGTTGGCCGTCAGGAAGTGGCCATTGCCATCGCCAATGATGTCCGACGGGAACTGGAAGCTCAGAGCGCCGGTTGTTGTAAAGACCCCATCGACGAGCCCGCCCGAGGTGAACTTCAGTACCTGGCCAACCGGGTCGGGCGGCGATGCCGTTGCGCCGAGATCGACGACCAGCAAGTCGCCGTTCGGCCCCCAAGCCAGGCCCGAGGCGAAGTTGATGCCGCTGCCCATTGCCGGGACGAAGGTTGTGGCGAACATGCCGTTGGGCGCCGTGGTCGCGTTGTCGATCTTCGATACCTGGCCGCCGATCGGATTGAACGAGCCATCAACGCCATAGTTGCTGACGTACAGCGTGTTCGCATCGGCCGGCGTGTTGCCGAAGATCAGGCCCGTCGTCTGAATCAGGTTGTAGGCCAGCAGCGTAACGCCGCCGTCGAAGAACTGAACACCGCCGGCGCTGCTGACGCCGAAATGGACGACCGCCGAGGGCCCGGTCTGGCTCTGGCCGGCATTGAGGCTGACGTAAAGATCGCCGTCGGGCCCGAACGTTAGCCCCGCGGGCGCGAAGACAGAGTTACCGAGCGACTGTGCAATCGGCGTCAGGACATTGCTGTCGATGAACGTCGACATCGTGTTCGTCGACAGGTTGTATTCCAGGATCTTGTCGTTGGCCTGGCTGCTGATGTAGAGGTTGCCATCGGGCCCGACGGTCAAGCCGGCCGGCCCCGTGAGAGAAGATGTCAGGTCGTAGGGGGCGACAATCGTTTGGCGGATCGCGCCGGTGGTGGCATTCACCTTGTAAACGGCGCCGTCGAAGTAGGACGAGACGAGCAGAGTGCCATCCGGATTGATGCGCGACTCGAAGTTTGTCAGCGTCAACGGAGGGCGCCGCCGAGCCGGGCGCTTTTTCACGTTGCCAAGCAAAGATGAAAGCATGGATGCCACTCCAGATGAGGTAATGAAGCCCGGCGGGGTTTCGATTGTCGTGCGAGTACGGTCAAACGGGCGTGTGCGGAACTACTCACGCCTGCGAGTCTTACGGCCGCAGCCGATTCATCCTAATGAGAATCGGGCAGGCGTCAATATGTTGACGAACGGCACGTCCGCGCTATTCTGAATGTAAGCTGACTTTCAACCGTCCATCCTCGGCCACAACGGTTTCCTACCTCGGTCCTCGAACCAACGCGGAGGATGAACATGGTCCGACGCGTTGTGCCGCCTGGCGATCCTCCGCAAGGTCCGCGCAATCCTTGCGGAACGCACGGCTTCACGCTGCTGGAACTGCTCGTCGTCATCGCCATCATCGCGATCCTGATTGGGCTCCTACTGCCCGGCGTGCAAAAGGTGCGAGCAGCGGCCGCGCGCATGAGTTGCCAAAACAACCTCAAACAAATCGGCCTCGCGCTGCACAACCACGAAAGCGGGCTCGGCTACCTGCCCTCCGTGTTCCCCGCCACGCCGAAGCCGCCCTATGTCGGCATCGTCCCCGCGTACTTTTATTCGTGGAGCGCCCTTGCGCAGCTCAATCCGTACCTCGAACAAACCGCGATCTTTAACCGCATGAATCTCGACGAGCCGATGTTTGGGCTGCCATCGCTGACGATCTTGCCCGACAACCAGTTCGCGGTGCAACAATCGATCAAGATCTTCCTCTGCCCCGCTGACAAGATGCTGCCGGTCGACGGCGGCTACGGCGTGCCAACCTTCGGTCCGGTGAACTATGGCGCCTGCACGGGATCCGGGGCGACGGCCGGAGTTGCTCCCTACGGCTCGCCATGGGACGCGGACGGCATCTTCCGCGCCGCGATCTACGGAACCTTCGCCGAAATTACGGACGGGCTCTCCAATACAGCCGCGTTCTCGGAAAGCACGCTCGGCGATGGGCCAACCTCTTATGTCGGCTCGATCCCGGGCAGCCCGCAGAAGGTGTACGCGAATGTGTCGCCGCCGCTGACACCGTCGGCCTGTGCGGGCGCCGGCTTCTGGAATTCGCAGAAACCGCGCGGCTACTTGTGGGCAACCGGCGAAATCCGCTGCGCTAGCTACAACCACTTCTATTTGCCAAACGACCCGACTTACGACTGCGTGACCAACATCCTCACGCCGGGTCAGCAGCAATACACGGCCGCGGGCTTCAAAGCTGCACGCAGCAATCATCCCGGCGGCGTCAATCTGCTGCTGGCAGATGGTTCGGTGCGGTTCGTGACGAACAGCATCGGAATCGTTGCGTGGCGTGCCTTGAGCACGCGCGCCGGCGGCGAGTCCATCATCGATCCGAATTATTAGGGCCCGCGAGCTATTTGGCCCCGACAGCCCAAAGGTAACCGAAGCCGCGGAAGTAGATGCGGCCGCCAGCAATCGCGGGTGAGCCGAACATCTTGTCGGGCAGGTTGTTGGTCGCGATCTTTTTGAACTTGTTGCCAGCTTCGATCACGTCCACGGTTCCGTCATGGTTGGTCGCATAGATCTTACCGTCGGCGGCGACCATGTTTGCCCAATGGTATCCCTTGGTGACGCTTGCTTGGTAGATTTCCTTGCCGTTTTTGGCGTCAATTGCGGTGAACGGCCCGGGCCCGCACAGGTAGACAACGTCGTCGACGCGGATCGGCGAAACCACGTCCGGAGTCGTGTTGATACGCCACTTCTCGGCCGGGTTGTCCGGGTTGATGTTGCCCTTCGCTCCGACGGGGTTCACGCCGACCGTTGGTCCGTTCTTGCAGGACGGCACAACGATCAGGTCCGGAGTGACGAGCGGGTTCGACACGAACCGCCAGTTATTGTTGTCACGCGGATTGAGCCCCTGCACCCGCCAGACCTCACTCCCGTCCGTCAGCTTGTGCCCGCTGGTGAAGTCGTTGCCGTGCGAAATGAGGAGCGGTCCGCCCTGGCCCTCCCACAGGAGAGCCGACGCGTACACGTCCACGCTTTCGCCCTTGCCGCGGCCCAGACGATCCACCGCCCAGTCCTCTTTGCCGGTGAGCGCGTCGTACCGAACGAGTTTCTGCGCCCTCCGATGCATGACCTGAAGGTAGAGTTTGTCCTTGTACAGCACCGGGGTCCAGTGCGCGCCGAAGGCGATCTCGATCTTGCCGTGCTTGGCGACGTCGTTCTCCCACTCCCGCTTGCCGTCGACGGTGAAGCAAACCAGCGCTCCATTGCCCGCGAACGCCCACACGTGCTTGCCGTCGGTGCAACACGACGCCGAGGCGTCCGTCACCTCGCCTCCACCCGGGTTCGGATACCGCTTGGCGCCGGTGTTTGAGAGCTTCTCTTTCCACTTCTCTTTGCCATCGGTGCCCACGCACAGGATCACGACGTCGCCACCGTCCACCGATGTCACGAAGATGTTGTCGCCCCATACGGCCGGCGTGCAGGCGCCGACACCGGGCATCTTGAACTTCCAGACGAGGTTCTTGTCAATTCCCCACTCGGTCGGCAGACCCTTTTCGGTGGAGTGACCGTCGTTCGTCGGCCCCCGCCATTGCGGCCAATCGGCAGAAGTCGCGGCGCCAGCACAAACGAATATGGCGAGAAAGGCGCGAACATATGTCATGTTAGTCATGAAATGAGGTACTGGCGGGTGAGGCGCTGTGCATACGGCTGACATGAACTATTCTGAGTTTTTGCGGCAAACCGTCAAGATGACA
This sequence comes from Gemmataceae bacterium, assembly GCA_036266155.1. Classification (GTDB taxonomy): domain Bacteria; phylum Planctomycetota; class Planctomycetia; order Gemmatales; family Gemmataceae; genus SIAJ01. The sequence goes on from DATANR010000168.1 coordinate 54,003, forward strand.
CCATCGCCTCTCGTTGTATGTCCGCGTCGGGCCTCTTCTTCTTCAAGTCATTTGCCCGAACGATTTGTCGATCGGCGAGTGCGTTTTCAAACAATACCGGCCAAGTCCGTCAATTCGAATGAACGACGTACTCGACTTGATGCCCCTCGGTCCGATCCGGGACCTCCCAGCGGTCGAGAAGCCGTTCGATGACTTTCTCCGGCACCTTGCCGCGGCGCTGGCGGTTCTGCGCGAACAGTCGTTCCGACGGCACTTCCACATAGACGATGCGCACGTGCGCGTCGTGTTGATGAAACATGCGAATGCACTCGCCACGCATCTTGCGACTGAGGTTCGGCGCGTTCCAGACAAAATTGTGTCCGCTCTGTAGCAAGACGCGGGCCTGTTCGCGTGCCCGGTTCAACACGTCGCCCTGTGGCTCGGCGGGCGACACGCCGAGTTCCTGCCGGATCGCGTCGACGCTAACGACCGCCCAGTCGGGCAGGTTTTCCGTGAGCCAGTGATCCTTGCCCGCGGCCGGCAAGCCGCTGAGGAGAACGACGCGACTCTTGAGTTGCTCCTCGTCTGGCGAAATCGGGGAGCGTTCCGGATCGTGGAAATAGAGGAAACGGGCATGGTCGCTCGGAAATGGATAAGCCCCGGTCAGGCAGCCGGCGGCGATCGCTTCCTCACGAAACAGCGCGATCTGATCGAACAACCGCTGCGGATCTGGGCAGTCGCGGCCACGCACGTCGGCCTCGGCCATGATGGCCAGCAGATTGGAGCGAACCGTTTGACTGACCTCAATGGCCAGGCGACGTGGGTAGTCGCTGCCGGCCAGAAAGAACGGCACCAGATGATGCCGAACGATCGCGCAGACGGCCTCGCGGTCGGCAAACGGAACGCCAAGCCGCCAGAGGATTCGGCGAGCGAGAACGGCGCCGCGCCAGGAGTGGCCGCGCGCGGACACGCGGCCGTCGCTTTCGATGCGCGTGCAGGCCGGCTTGGCCACGTCGTGCAAGAGCGCGGCCATGAACAGCAGGCGGCGATCCGCTTCGGGCAATTCGCGCCACGAAGGGAGCGCGGCCATCGCCTCGCAGACGAGATGAACGTGAACCCAGACGTCGCCCTCGGCATGGCGGTCCGGATTCTGTGGGCAGCCCTTCATGTCCTGCAGCCACGGCAGCGGATCAAGGGCCGACCAGTCGATCGACCAGTCGGGCGGCTGCGGGCACGGCGGGAACACGCGCGACTCCACCATTCTCGTCGGGCCGGGCCGCGGTGGGGCGCAGCGGCCGATCCGGAAACTATACCAAGGACAGAGACAGTCGGCCGGACGAGGTGGGCGAAGGAGCGGGCGATGCCAGGGCGGCAGGTGGAAAAAGAGTTCGGCGTGCCGTTCGCGGGCGAAATCCTCGACCCGTCGAAGTGGGCGCAGACGGCCCTCAAGAGCTATCCGGCCGAAGGACGGTTGAATTGGCAAGAGTTGTTCGGCCGATCGGCTCCCGTTGTCCTCGATCTGGGTTGCGGCAACGGACGATTCACAATCGGCAGCGCCTGGGCCCGCCGCGACCGCGACCACCTGGGGGTCGATACGTTGCCCGTAGTCGTCCGCTACGCGCGCAAGCGTGGCAATCAGCGGGGGCTGACGAACATTCGCTTCGCCGTCGGCGGCGCGACCGAATTACTCGACCGATGGGTTGAGCCGCACTCGGTGAGCGAGATTCATTGCTACCATCCGCAGCCGTACTACGACCCGAGCCAGGTGCATCGCCGGCTCATCACTCCGGCGTTTCTGGCCCTCGTCCATCGCAGCCTGTCGCCGGGAGGACTGTTCGTGATCCAGACGGACAACCCCGGCTATTGGAAGTACATCCGCGAGATCGTGCCAATGTTCTTCGCCTTCCACGAACGCATCGGCCGCTGGGCCGACGCGCCGCGTGGCCGCACCCGGCGTGAAATCATCGCGATGCGGAAGGGCCTGCCCGTGTTTCGTGGCCATGGCGCCGCAAGGACCGACATCACAGAAGAGAACTCGATCCGCCTGGCCGAGGCGCTGCCACCGCCGACCTTCGATGCGGATCGTCGGTTGCGGCAGTTGGATGAGGTGGAGTGAGTGTGTTTTCGAATAGAAATGAGTTAGATTGCCGCACACGAGGATTTTGAACCATGCTGCCCACCCATTGCCCCAGTTGCGGCGAACAGCTTGCGGTCGACCGGGACACGCGTCGCCGATCGATTCGCTGCCCGCGGTGCGAGCGAAATGTAATTGATTCCGATGCCCTTCGTTTTGCGCGCAAAGACAAAGACGATCGGCCGCGGCGGCCGCGAAAACGCGGGCCGCGTGTGCTGGTCATCCTCGGCATCGTCTTTGGATCATTGTTTTTCGTCTGCGGCGGCAGTTGCGGAATGATTTGGTATTTCATGGTCCATGAAATCGACGAGCCGGTCACCGCAGCCGACAAAGAGGTGATTGCCACCGGCGAGTATGTGGCCGGGTTCCTCGATGACATTGAGGCCGATCCCAAGAAAGGCGAGTATCACAAGGTCCGTCATCACGATGGTTCGCGCGAATTGATCTACGAGTACACGAAGCCAGATGACGCGAACGAACCGCTCTACGTGAATCACCACGTGTTTGTCGAACGCTCGGCAAAGGACGCGAGTGAAGGATTTGCGGTCGAGCAATTGGCGGACAAGCTTGGCGCGAACAGGGCCGACGGTGTGCAGGAGGTCGAACGCAACGACCTTTGGAAGTGGGGCGATCGTTCGCGGTGCATCCTCTTGCAGTCGGGCGGCAAGCCGTTCGGCCAGATTTTCGTCGGACTGAAAGGAAAGAGGTATTTCACTCTGACGATCAGCGGTGGCTATTTCACGGACGCCGAGGCCATCAAGACGTTCATCGACCCACTGTTGAAGAAGTTGGAAAATTACAACCCATAGTTCACTACGCTGGCGAGCGGAGCCGCGTCAGCGGCCCGATAATGGCATGTCAAAATCGGGCTGCTGACGCGACTCCGCTCGCCGGTCTCTCTTGGAGTAACAATGCGAAACATTTGCTGCGTATTCATGCTCCTCATCGCCGCTGTCGCTACTGCCGCCGACAACGAGTTGACCGACAAGGAAAAAGCCGATGGCTGGCGCCTTCTCTTCGACGGCAAGACGCTCGACGGCTGGATGACCAGCAACGAGACGCCGAGCAAGACCCCGGTCGAGGAGGGCTGCATCAACCCGCACAAGGCCGGCGGGTACATGATGGTCCACAAGGAGAAGTGGGAGAACTACGTTCTCTCGCTCGACTACAAGATCAGCAAGGGCTGCAACAGCGGCGTGTTCATTCGCACATCAAGTTTGGACCCGAAGCCGGGCCGCGACGTCGGCTTCAATGGCATCGAGGTCGCGATCGATGACACGTATGGGACCGGCTACCACGACCCCGGCGCTCTTTACGATCTGGTGAAGCCGAGCAAACAGATGCAGAAGCCGGCCGGCGAATGGAATCACTTGGTCATCACATGCGACAAGAGCAAGATCACGGTGGACCTGAATGGTGAAGTGGTGACAAAGGCCGATTTGGATGAGTTTGTGAAGCCCTTCACGCGGCCGGACGGTTCGGCGCACAAATTCGACACGGTGTTCAAGACCCACCCGCGTGTGGGGTATATCGGGTTACAGGATCACGGCTCGCCGTGCTGGTACAAGAACATCAAATTGAAGGTGCTGAAGTAGGTCGCCGATGGGACTTGTGGGTCCCATAGCACCTATACGTCCCATTGGTGGTCTACTTGTTGTCGACTACTTCGCCGCCGGAGCGTGTGAACCACGCCCACTGCGCCACTGGGTCAAGGCCTTTCTTGAACCACCGCACCGAACCATCCGCCATCGCGGCCTGGAAGCCGTCGGTGTAGTGGCCGAGCAGACCCGCGATCGGGTTCTTTGAATCGATTGTGATGTCTTCCGGCTTCGACCAGATGACCGCACGCTCGTCGTCGGCTTCAACCAGCGCGATGGTGTTGGAAGTGCCGTCGGTGATTTGCGTAATCTTCAAGCCATTCGGCTCGTCCCACATGAATCCCTTGCCAAGCGGAGCCAAGTAGGTCGTGCTGTCTTTCAACGTCGCCGCCTGCCGCGGACTGCGGAGCGGCTTCGGCATCTTCTCAATGAGCTTCTTGTTGTTCTCACTGTCCCACGGCTCGTCGAGCTTGAACTGCTTGTAAAGATGTTCGTGATCCATGTACGGCAGAATCAGCACGCGCCAGCTCAAGAGCGGCTTGTTGTCCTTATCGCGAACGTCGGTGGGGAAGTGGCCGTGGGCATCGTGGTAATTGTGCAAAGCGATCATTAGTTGCTTGAGATTGTTCGCGCTGCGCATCCGATCGGCCGGTGCACCTTCGGGACGCTTCATCGCTTCGAGGAATGCAGTCGCCAGTTCCCAATTCGTTGTGAGCCGAGGTCCTTCTTGCGTTGACGTCGCGTGATCGAAGATCCCGGCCACGCGTTTGGCGGCCCCCGGATCTGTTCCGTCAATCTTGAGAATCGTGTTCGCGGCCAATTCACCGACGTGGCGTTCGACTTCCCGCAAGTCCTGTGCTGCCTGTGGATTCGTACATTCCGTGATCCACTTGGCCGGCATCTTGGGCCCAGGGCCGACGGTGAGGGCCATCCACTTCATGCCGCGCGTGATCTTCTGAATGCCCCCGCCACCCAGTTCAGTCGGAAGCGTTGGTGAAACTTGCTCGTGAATCTTCTTGGCCTCGGCACTCATCGCGAAGGCGATCTGCATCACGTCACCCGCCCCCACGTCGAGCGCCGCGATCAGCTCCGGTCGAGCCACGGCCTTGCGCGATTTTAGTACGGCCAACGCGTCGCTCGTGCCGACGCAGACGCAATCGTGAAGCACCACTGAATCGGCCGTGACGCCGCTGTATTTGAACGGAATCGCCAACACCGCTGCCATTTGCTTACGCGTCGACTCATCCGCCGGCGCTGGCGTGATCAGGCAAGGCGCATGGGGAAAATCACCCGGCCCGTAGGTGACGAACACGTCCTTGCCGCCAAGTTTGATGAACTGCTTGAACGCGGACCGAATGATTTCCTTGGCCTCCGCGGCTTCCTCGCCATTGCCGATGACGGTCGACGCGAGCTTCAGAATGGTCTCGACGTCAGCCCGTGTCGCATCCATGCGTGCGACAACGAGCGTGTGTTCGTCGATGAACGGCGCGACGGTTTTTGCGAACGAACTCTCGCCGGGAACCTGGGCAAAGGCAGGGGTGGCAACGAGAAGTAAGACGAAGGAGAGTCGGCGCATATCGACGTTCCAATCAAGAACCCAGGCGAGCGGAACGGCGTAAGCCGCCCGATAACTCACAGCATCGGGGTGCTTACGCACCTCCGCTCGCCATCATTTGGCCAGTGTGACCACGTATTTCCAGCTATTGCTCTGATTCGCCGGCTCGCCCGGCGGCGGAGCGACGCTGATCGTGAACGTGTTGCCTTCGACCGTGTATCCAAACGGCTGCCCCGTCGTCGGGTCGGTCGGCACCGGCACGTCGGTCACGTCGCTGAGCTTCGCCGGCGGCATGCCGTTCCCCTTGGCCGAATGCAGCCGAACTGCTTCGACCGCGCGCAGCGAGGCGATGCGGCGTTCCGTGCGTACTTCGGCGCCGTACACCTTGTCCACGGCCGGCAACAACAGCAGCAACATCATTTGCAGATAGTCGGCCGGGCTCTTGCGAATCTCCTTGATCCGCGCCTCGCTCATCCGCATTCCCTGCATCGCCTCGGCATACGGCGCGTTGAACCAGACGAAGTGCTGGTCGCGCAAGTTGCGGAAACGCACCAGGGCGTCGAGCATCACCACCTGGGCCGGAGGCATCGCGTCCAACTCCGCTTCCGTCTTGCCGGCGGCGAGCAACGACTTGCGGGCCGACGGATGTTGCATCGTGATGTAGAACGCGAGGCCCATCCGCGATTCGGCAATGCCCGGTTTCCGATCAGTGGTCGGCTCGTCGGCAAGCCGTTGAATACCGGCCCAGAGTCGATCGAGTGCCGCCAGGGCTTCCTCGGGCGTCATCGGCCCCTTCTCGACGTCCTTCGGCAGCGGGATCGTCGTCTCCATCGATCGCAGTTCGCCTTCGATCCCCTTGCGAATGTTGACGAGCGGCCTCGGCATTGCGGTCAGTGACCAATAGAGGTTCGGGCAGTCCGGCAACTGCATCACCACCTCGAGTTCGCGCACGAACAGGGCCACGATCGCGTTGCCGATAAGGAAGTTGATGAGCGTCGGCCCTTGGGCCGCGTGGCGAGCCAGGGCGAAACCGGTCTGCACGTCGCGCAATGCCAATTCAGATTTCCCGTCGGCCGCGTGCAATCGACAGCGGAGCGTGAGCAAGAACGCCAACTCGCGCATCTTTTGAGCATCGGGCAAGAGGAAGCCGATGCCCTCGGCGGCGATGCGCTGCTCCGTGCCCCATTCGCAAAAGTCGCACTTGGCGGCAGCCTCCATCTCTTTGAAGACGTTGTGGAACGGTTTCAAATACTCGCGGGCTTCTTCTTTCGGAAAGTCCTTGAGCGGTTTGTCGCGCGCATCGTCGAGCTTCTGCTGCTTGTCAAAGAACTCTTTGCCCGCCGGCCGCGCATCGGCGAGCAGGTGCAAGGCTCGATGTTCGAGCAATGCGGCATTGACGTGGATCAAGTCGCGGGCCGGCACCAGTTCGTAGCGGAACGATGGCAACGGTGGGCCAACCGCTCGTAGCGTGAGCTTGTATTCCGGCAGCTTTGGCTCGTCCTGGCCAAACGCTGAACCGGCGACACATGCCAGGACCAGGCACGCGAGCGTTCTCATTCGTCGTCCCCTTCCGGCTTCGGCGCCGGCTTTTTTGGCTGAAACGACGGAATCGCCAACACGTCGGGCGGCAGGTGCAACCAGTGTTTCACAACCGTCGCGTCGGCCGATGGCGCGCGTCCCGCTGGCTTCGACTCCGGCAGCATGTCGATGCCCCAACGCAACACGTCGCGCTTCTGGCGGTACATGTGCGCCAACTCAATCGCTTCCTCATCGCGGGCCGGCTTCTCATTCTTGGTGACTTGCACTCGATCGGGTTCCGGCGAGGGCGGCAGCACAAGCGCTGGTTGCTCGTGGTAGACGGTGATGGTGCGATCGACGTACTGCGTCTCCGGCGTGCTCGGGGCGATCAGAAAGGCCGCGAGCACGAACGACAATGCCGCGAACGTGCCGGCGACCGACGGCCAGACCCAGGGCGCGAGCCGCGGAGCCACGGCGGCCTTGCCCGCTTCGAAGAGCAGCGCGTCGCGGCTCAGGTGCGGCGGCTGCGGGGCGAGCCGCTGGAGCGCGTCGGCGAACGGGGCCAGGTCGGAGGCCGGATTCAAATCGTCTTGCCGGTCGGGCATGGAGCACCCATCTTGTGGCGGAGCGCCGCGACGCCGGCGGCATAGCGCCGCCAACACGTCGCGGCCGAGCCGCCGGTCAGTTCTGCAATCTGTTCGAACGTTAAGCCGCCCCACAAATGGGCGACGATGATTTCCCGCTGGTTCAAGGGCAGCGACGCGAGCGCATCCGTGGCCGTCTGAGCGTCGAGGCCGGCCTGATCCTCCACCGGCGTGAACCAGAGCGCCGCTCGCGCGGCCACCTTGCCCTCGTGGTTCTGCCGCCGTCGCTCTGAACGCGACTCGCTGATCGCCCGGTTGCGCACGGCCCGATACATCCAGGCGACCGGATGCATCGGCGCTTCCTTCTGCCGAGCCAGCTTGATGAACGCTTCCTGAACCACGTCTTCGGGCGCGTGACACCACTGCCGCGCGTACAACACGAGCGCGGGCAAGTAGCGATCGAGCAAGTAGCCTAGATGGTCAGGGTCCATCGCCTGTATGACGCCCCCGTAGGGTGAGCATTTCACGACGCGTTGCTGCACAATACGAAACTGATTTCGTGCTAATGTTCTTACATTGCCAGAAAGGTTGCCAACGCGCTACCACATGTTGGCCACCTTTGGTCGACAATTTCGCCGTATCTGATTATGAAGATAGATGTTCCGTTGATTCTGGGCGAACAGAAATTGTAGCGCAATGAACCCCCCTTCGAAGCCCAATTCGAGGCCGGTCTTCCAGCCGCTCGGCGACCAGGCGGTGCTAGCTTACTTGCAGGACGAAAAGAACGCGCAGGCGTTTGCGGCAACGATTCGCAACTCGGACTTCACTTGGCTCGTTGACGTGGTTCCCGCGTATGCCAGTGTCGGAGTCTACTTCGACTCTGGCCGGATCGGTTCGAAAGAAGTCCGCAAAGCCTTGACACAGTTGCGAATTGCGAAGCGAATCGATTCGATCGGTCGGACACACGTGATTCCCTGCTGTTACGAATTCCAGCTGGATCTCGCTCGCGTGGCGGAGCACACGAGCCTATCCGCGGACCAGGTGATCGAAGCGCACACGGCGCAACCTTATACGGCCCATGCGATTGGGTTCTGTCCCGGCTTCCCATATCTTGGCTATCTGCCAAAAAAACTGACCGGTGTGCCTCGCCTTCCAACTCCTCGACTTCGCGTCGAACCGGGCAGCGTCGGCCTGACCGGCCGGCAGACCGGCGTCTACCCGCTGGCTCGACCTGGCGGCTGGAACATCATTGGCCGCACGCCTTTAGAACTCGTAAACGTCGCCGACGGCTACTTCCCACTACGGGTTGGCGACCGCATCCAGTTCCAACGGATCGACGATCGCGAATATGAACATTTGAAGGGGAATCGCCTACCGACGTAACGGATGGGAGGGTCGTGAGTTAAAATGCAATTATGAGCTTGAATCCGATTCCCGTCTGGATCGGAACCGCCGGGTACGCTTGGCCCGAGTGGGTCGGTCCGTTCTACCCGGACGGCACGTCGCTCGAACGGATGCCGCGTTTCTACGCCACGCAGTTTCCCTGCGTCGAAATCAACTCCACCTTCTATCGCTCGCCGACGCCGGGCCAGCTTGCTCGCCTCGCCGACCGCACAGCCCCCGGCTTTCAGTTTTCGCTGAAGGTGCCGCGTACGGTCAGTCACGAGCACCGCGTGCAAGCATTGAAGCCGTTCAAGAAGGCCGCCGACGAATTGGCGGCACGTCATCGGCTGATTGGCTTCATTCTGCAATTCCCCGAGACTTTCCACGACACGCCGGCCCATCGCGACTGGGTGATGCGCATCGCCGACAGCCTGTGGCCGTACGCGACATGGGTTGAGTTCCGCCATCGTTCGTGGGTGCGCCCGCATCTGGGCGACTGGCTCCGCGAGCGCCGGCTCGAACTGGCGTCGATCGATGTGCCGAACTTGCCGGCTCTCTTCCCACGCGGACTGATCGATCCGCGCACGACGCGTGTCTACGCCCGCCTGCACTCGCGGATCGAGGCGAACTGGTTTCACCCCGGCAAGGTTCGTTACGACTACGACTATCCGGACGATGTGCTGCGTGAATGGATTGCGAGCCTTGTCTCCGCCGCGCCGCGGCTCACGGACGTGCATCTCTTCTTTAACAACTGCCACGGAATGCAGGGCGTCAACAACGCCCGCCGCATGGCCGAGTTGATCCAGACCGAAGCCCCCTGCCTCGAAGTCGTCGACCCGCCGGGTATTCCTGTTCCGGTGCAAGGGACGCTGTTTGAATAGGGACGCATTCAACGTTTCGGCTCGAATGCGTCCTCATTGCGATCAACTAACAGAGCGAGTAGAGTGAGTGCGTGGCTCGTGCTGTCTCGCCGTTCTTTTCTTTCGTGTGTTGAATGATCGCTAGTAGCTTCCTTTCCGGATGGGATCGTGCGATGGCTGCCGCGGAAGACGTCAAAGATCGTCTCCGCCGAGCAGCAGCCGCGCTCGAGGCGGGCGGCATTCCCTACGCCGTGGTCGGCGGCAACGCGGTTGCCGAATGGGTCGGCTCCGTCGACCGGGCCGCCGTCCGCACGACGCGCGATGTTGACATCTTGTTGCGGCGCTCGGATCTTGAAGCGGCCAAGGTTGCCATGGCAGCGGCCGGGTTCGTCTACCGGCACGCGGCCAGCGTCGACATGTTCCTCGATGGAGAAGACGCCAAGGCTCGGGACGCCGTCCATATCGTCTTCGCTTCAGAAAAGGTGCGACCGGATGCCTTGGCCGCCTCACCCGACGTGGCCGACGGGCAGCTATCTGCGGGTGGATTTCAGGTGATGGGTTTGCATGAATTGATCACAATGAAGCTCACCTCGTATCGACTCAAGGACCGTGTTCACCTCCAGGATATGGTCTCGGTCGGCCTGATCGATGCGACATGGCCGGCCAAGTTTCCGGCGGCGCTCGGAGACCGGCTGCAAGCGATCCTCGACGATCCGGAAGGATGACGCGGAGACGCAAGCGGAACAATTCGGAGCGGCGAGCCGTTCGCCCTCGCTTGTCCATATCTCATCCATCATCCCACTCTCAACCGAGATTCGCCATGTCGCGCCTGCTGGCCGTTGCCCTCTCCTTCGCCTTCGCTCTCCCTCTCCTCGCCGACGACAAGCCGACGCCCCCGAAGGGCATCGAGGGTTATTGGCTTGGCACGCTGAACGCGGGCGCGATTGAGTTGCGCATCGCCTTCCACATCACCAAGAAGGACGACAAGCTGACCGCGACGATGGACAGCATCGATCAGGGGGCCAAGGACCTGAAGTTCGATTCGGTCGACTTCGTGGACGGGAAGATCACTCTCAAGCTGGCCATGGCCAAGTTCGTTTACACGGGCAAGCTCGAAGCTGACGGCGACGCAATCAAGGGCGAGCTTGAGCAAGGCTCCCTCAAGTTTCCGCTCAATCTCAAACGGCAAGAGAAGGCGTTCGAACTGAAGCGGCCGCAGGAGCCGAAGAAGCCTTATTCCTACCTGGAAGAGGAGGTCACGTTTCCGAGCGTCGCCAAGGACGTCAAGCTGGCCGGCACATTGACGAAGCCCAAGGGGGACGGGCCGTTTCCCACGGTCGTGACCATCACCGGCTCCGGCCCGCAGGATCGCGACGAGTCGCTGCTTGGGCACAAGCCGTTCTGGGTGCTTGCCGACCATTTGACGCGGCACGGCATCGCCGTCCTGCGCTTCGACGATCGCGGCGTCGCCAAGTCGACGGGCAAGTTTGGCACAGCCACGTCGAAGGATTTCGCCGACGACGTAGCCGGCGCGGTCGCATTCCTGAAGGCCCGCAAGGACGTCGGCAAGATCGGCCTCATCGGGCACAGCGAAGGCGGGATGATCGCCCCCATGGTCGCGGCCGAGGATTCGACGATTGGTTTCATCGTGCTGCTCGCTGGTCCCGGCACGAAGTGCGATGAGCTGCTGTATGCCCAGGGACAGCTTCTGGTGAAGGCGATGGGGGGCGACGAGAAGACCCAGGCCCGGCAGGCGAGCCTCCACAAGAAGCTCTTCCCGCTCGTCAAGGAAGGGGCCGACAGCGCCAAGCTCAAGGCGGCGCTCAAGGAGTTGGAGAAAGATTTCACGGACGAGGAGAAGAAGGAACTTGCGAAGGTGCAGGACGCGGCCGCCGCGTCGGTTGGCGCGCTGGCGACGCCGTGGTTCAAGTTCTTTCTGAACTACGACCCGGACCCGACGCTCAAGAAAGTGAAGTGCCCCGTCCTTGCAATTAACGGCGAAAAGGACCTGCAAGTGCCGCCGAAAGAGAACCTGGCCGGCATCGAGAAATCCCTCAAAGCCGGCGGCAACATGGACGTGACCGTGAAGGAGTTTCCCAATCTCAATCACCTGTTCCAGACGAGCAAGACGGGCCTGCCGAGCGAGTATGGCAAGATTGAGGAGACGATGTCGCTGGCGGTGTTGGAAATGATTGCAGAGTGGATTGGGAAGCGGAAGTGATGATGCCGTTGGCCGCGACGCGCATCGTACCGCTGTCACCGAATGTCCTACCGATTTATTTGTGCGACGCGGCAAGAATTCGCTACTGGGTACAGCATCAACGCATCGAACTGTTAGAAAAGAAACGCCCGAATATGAAGGAGATTTGCGAGAAGATGATGGGCTTGCCGCATCTGGGTAATGCTGGAAGCCATTCTGGCGAGAAAGTAGACCGAAAGGACGTCATTGACGGATTCGACATCTTGGAACGCGTCCTCCACGACAAGTATTCGACGCACGACGGCGAACTTGCCAAGATGGTAGCTCAGATTAATAAGCGTAAAGGTCCGCGTAAGGCCAACTGAAAGCCAATGTCGGAGATGCTCATGCCATATCTACCGTTAGTGGGCGTGGTGGTTGGCAGCCTCCTTACGATTGCAGGCGGCTGGTTCTTATCTCGTCTCGCGGACTGGCGCAAAATGTCGAGCGAGCGATCCAATGCTTTGCGCGCGGCCTATGCTGAATGGTATACCGCTGCTTCAGTCATGCGGCTCCAAATCGATACCTTGCTTTGGCAAATGAACGATAAAGATGATACGCCGGATTCGGACCCGGGGGATAAATCTGTGCGGATCGTCGAATGGCGAGGAATACTGTCAACTATTAAGGATTGCTTGAATGCTTTGCATAAGGCTTATCTGCTGGATCATAATGCTGAGAGGCGCGAACAGCATCGAGCTCTGACGAATCAGGCAAAAAGTGTCTACCAATTCGTCTTTCACCTTCTCACCTACAAGCGTGTACCAGTCGATGAGGCGGCGATAACGAAGTACATGCAAGATTTGCAAGAATATAAAGACAGGCTAATGCAAAAGACAGAGACAACGCCTGAAAAAGCGGCGCTAATTAAGCAGCTCATGAGCGACTCCGAAGTCCGAGTTGTAGTCTTACTTACAATTAAAGATGCGAGTCTTCTTATGGATCTGTTTGAGAAAGATGCAGATACCCTTATGCGTGCTCTTGTCAAGGAGTTTGAATAATGAACGCTGAGGGCGGCAATTTTAGCCCGAACAGATCATTGGTGACATCAGTCATCCGGGAAACAGCGTCGTCTGCACCGGCTTCCGCTCGACTCGCCGGGCAAACTCCCGTTGCTCAACGGCTATCTGCTTGCTTTCGCTATGCCGCGTGTCGAAGCCGAGGTGCTCGATCTGGTCGAAGGCTGTCCCCCTTCCGAAATTACTTGCCACAGTAATTGCTGAAATCTCTGAGGGAATTGCAGTGTCCACTTCGCCACATTCCTACCGACTGGACGTGGGCCTCGATCGCTGAGCACATTAAACGCCAAGCAGTCGCCGCACATGACCGCACCTGCTCACCCAATCCGCAGCAGCCGGCAGGTTTCCTCATAGCTCGATTCGAGCGGCAGCGGCACAAAAAAGTTGGGAGCCAACCAGATCGGCAAAGTTGGTAGTGTTTGACCAACGATCATCGGGTAGAACCACGCATCGAGCAGTGAAGGGCTTTTCGGCCGCTTGCGGGATCGCAGTGCGATGGCGTAGATGTTCGGCGGTGTCGGAGCCAGATTGGGATCGCTGTGGCCGAGATGTGCCAGCAGGTCGGCATACAGGTTGAATGCCGGATCGTCACCAGATCGACAATCGATACGCAGACGCCCTTCTGAAGAAGGGTGGCGACTTTCCCCACGAACTGCTCGCGGGTTTTCGGCCGATCCTTGTTGGATGGGCTGACGATCTCGATGGCGGCAACGAGTTGTCGGCCTCGGTCGACGTCGTATACGCGAACTTCGTACTCGTCTTGCTCGGACAGATCCGCTTCGACCGGCGAACCGAGATGGATCTGCGGCGCGGCCTGAAACCCGGCCGGAAGGATGTCGAACAGCGTGCGAACAATTTCCGCCGGCCACTGGCCGTGGACTTCATTCCATGTGTGCTTGTCACCGGCGAACGAAAGTGATCTCGAAGCGGCATCGGAAGCGTCTCCTCCCTGATTGTACATGAGTATTTCCCTGTAAGATCGCCGCGGCCCGGGCGTTGAACAAGGAATGTGCGAGCGCCGCGCCGAAACCTCCGCCCGCTCATCGGGTATCATTGAAAGGGCATTCGCATTAACTGAGGCGTCCTGATGCGCTCGCTGTTCGCTGTCCTGGTGGCGGCTTTGTTTTCGGTTCCGGTCTTTGCCGAGCCGGCGAAGGAGGCCGATCGCCGCTATCCCAAGATTCTGAAACCGGGCGAACATGGCGTTGGCCGTCTGGCGCCGGACATCGCTTTCACCGACGTCAACGGCAAAACCGGCAAGGTCAGCGACTTCAAGGACAAGAAGGCGGTCGTCATTGCGGTTACGTCGACGAGCTGCCCGAAGAGCCTGAAGTTCGCACCGACGCTCGCGCGCCACGAGAAGGCCTATCGCGAGAAGGGCGTCGCTTTCATCTTCGTCAACGCGGTCGCCACGGATGAGCCGGCGGACATCGAGAAGGCGATTGCCGAGCACGGATTCACCGGCCCCTACATCCATGATAAGGACGGGGCCTTCTCGAAGGCGATCGGCGCGTTGACCACGACCGACACGATTGTTCTCGATCCGGCCCGCACGATCGTTTACCACGGGGCTGTCGACGATCAATATGGTTCCGGCTACACGCTCGACGAACCGCGGCATCGCTATCTCATCCCGGCGCTCGATGCCCTGCTGGCGGGCAAATCGATTGCGATCCCGGCCACGGAAGCCGCGGGGTGCGATCTTGATCTTGAGCCGGCAAAGTCGACGTCCGCGTTGACCTATCACAACCAGGTTGAACGGCTCGTTCAGGCACATTGCATTGAGTGCCATCGCAAGGGCGGCGTCGCTCCATTTTCACTTGAGACCTACAAGGACGTCGTGGCCCATGCCGGGCAGATCAAGAAGGAAGTCGATCGCGGTACGATGCCGCCGTGGTTCGCGGCCGCGCCGGCCAAGGGCCCGACGCCGTGGCTCAACGACCGCACGCTGACGGCGACCGAGAAGGGTGACATGCTCGCCTGGCTCAAGGGCGACAAGGCGGAAGGCAATGTCGCCGAAGCCCCGCGGCCACGCACCTTCGACGAGGGCTGGCAGATCGGCAAGCCGGACGCGATCATTCGGCCGACGAAGCCCGTGAAGGTCAAGGCCGAAGGGACGATGCCGTATCAGAATGTGATGGCTGAATCGAATTTTGACGAGGACAAGTGGATTCAGGCTCTGGAGGTACGCCCGTCGGCCAAGCAAGTTGTTCATCACGTGCTGGTGTTCGTGTTGCCGCCGGAGAAGAAGGGCGAACGGCCCAACCTGTTGGACGGCATCGCCCGGAACGAGGGTCAGGGTTATTACGCGATCTACGTGCCGGGCAACAGCACGCTCGTCTATGGTGAGGGTTTTGGCAAGCGCTTCCCCAAGGGCTCGAAGGTGCGCTTCCAGATCCATTACACTCCCAACGGGACGGCCACCGAAGACACGACCGAGTTAGGGCTGATCTTCGCCAAGGAGAAGCCGAAGTACGAGGTTCGCGTCGCTGGGATCGTGAACACGTGGTTCCAGATCCCGCCGGGCGCCGACAACCATGCGGCATCGTCGCTGCTGCCGGTGCCATTCGACGCGAAGATCATCGCCCTGTTGCCGCACATGCATCTGCGCGGCAAGGCGTTTCGCTTTGAGGCGAAGGCGCCGGGCGGCAAAAATGAAACGCTGCTGGACGTGCCGCACTACGACTTCAATTGGCAGCTCCGCTACGAATTCGCGGAGCCGCGACCGGTGCCGAAGGGGAGCATGCTGTTCGCGACCGGCTGGTTCGACAACAGCGACAAGAACCCAGCCAATCCGGACGCGACGAAGACCGTGAAGTGGGGCCCACAGACGTTTGACGAAATGATGCTCGGGTATGTGGAATACTACATTCCGTGAGAACAAGATGAGTAGTTCGGATCGGTGACGACGAAGCGGATTATCTTGGAATCCTCTCCCTGTTTGCCTTATCCAACCTATTGTCCCGGGTGATACAATCGGGATATCCAGGTTGAGAACTGGCCCCGCCCTTGCAGATTGCCGCACCGTATTCGTGGCCAATCGGCCCGCACGGTTGCCCCAGTCGCGCAAGGCCCTCCCCCGGCGGCCGGTTGCGTCACCCGACACCAGCTGGCGGGTTGAAATCGGTATCTCCCGCCGTCATAGTCTCAACGGACCATGGAACTGGGCGCGGTTTTTTCTCATCCCCTGATCGCCAGGAGTGGCTGACTGCCATGCGCATCCGCCTTTTCGCCATATTGTGGGTCGCGACCGGCGCCGGCGTTGTATTGGCCGACCCCGTGACCAAGGCTCTTCCCGCTCCGCCCGCGGCGGCGACCAAGACGTTGCCGACCAGCGTCGACGAGCTGAAGTCGATTCAGAAGCACGTTCACGATCTGTCGGACAGGCTGATCCCGGTCACTGTCTGCTTGCAAGTCAGCACATGGCGTGGCGAACAGGCGTCGGGTAGCGGCGTGATCGTCTCCGAAGACGGGCTGATCCTGACCGCCGGCCACGTTATTGAAGGCAAGGTCGGCCGGCAAATCGGCGTCGTGATGCCGGACGGCAAGCGTTACAAGGCGACGGTGCTTGGTTTCGACAAGAAGATCGACAGCGGTATGGCCAAGATCATCGACCCGGCGCCGGGCGGCAAGTGGCCGTATGCGGACATCGCGCCATCGAGCGAATTGAAAGAAGGCCAATGGGTGCTTGCAACCGGCCATCCGGGCGGGTACAAGAGAAACCGGCCGCCGGTGGTTCGCGTCGGCCGCATCGGCAATCCGCGCTTCGAGCCGCCCCGCGAGGGTGGTGAGTTCGTGCAGATCGACTGCACGCTGGTGGGCGGCGACTCAGGCGGCCCACTGTTCGACCTTCGCGGCCGCGTGGTCGGCATCCACAGCCGCATCGGCAACGACCCGCGGATCGGCGCTTCGATCGCCCAGAATATGGATGTGCCGTCGGACCGATACAAGGAAGCGTGGGACAAGCTAGTCGCAGGCGAGATCATGGGCGCGAGCCCATACCTGGGCGTCCGTATGGACGAGAAGGCCGACAACTGCAAGCTCGGCGGCGTCACCGAACCGCGGAATGACGAAAACGCGCCGGAACACTTGAAGATGGCCCCGGCCTACCGCGCCGGCCTGCGGACGGGCGACATCATCGTCCGTTTCGACGGTCACGAGGTTGGCTCCTATGACGAGATGGTGAAGCTGCTCAAAGAGAAGAAGCCGTTCGAGGATATCAAGATCGAGGCGAAACGCGGCGACGAGGTCAAAGAATTCAAGGTCATGATCGGATTGCGGTCCGATGAGTAATTGGGCAGCCGGAGTTCCATCACTAACATCATCAACCTTAATAGCCATGTTCAAGCGATCCTTCTTTTCCGCGTTAACGATCCTCGCCGCTTCGGCGTCCGTGTTCGCCCAGGGCAAGGGGCCGAACGACCGGATGCCCGGACCAACCTTCGCGAACACGGCCTTTCAGGGCCTGTTCAAACCGGTGGTCGAGGCGGCCGCCAAGAGCGTAGTCCGTGTCCAGGTGGACGGTAAGGATGCGGCCCTGGCCACGGTTGTCACCTCCGACGGCTACTTGCTGACCAAGGCCAGCGAGTTGAAGGTCGGCAAAGTGACGATCAAGACGCGCGACGGCCGCGATTTCGACGCCACGGTCACGGCGACGAGCGACGCCTATGACCTCGCGGTCTTGAAGACCGACGGCAGCGGCCTGACGCCGATCAAGTGGGCGTCGACCAGCGATGCGCCCGTCGGCAACTGGATCGCGGTGCCGGGGATGGCGAGCGAGCCGGTAGCCGTCGGCGTCATGAGCACGAAGCCGTGGAACCCGCTCGAACAGCGGATTCCGAACGCCCAAAGCGGTTTCCTGGGGATTCAGTTGGACATCGCCGCGGAAGGGGCGGTCATCGACAAGGTGACACCGGGCGGCGCTGCCGAGCAAGCGGGCATCAAGCCGAAAGACGTCATCCGCCTCGTCGACACGCAAGAGATCGATGACAGTGAAATCTTGATTTACACGCTCCTCGGCTACAAGGCCGGCGAGTCGGTGAAGATCGTCCTGGAGCGCGACGGCAAGCGCATGGAGATCACGGCGGTGCTCGGCAAGCGGCCGAGTGAGTTGATTCCGCCACAACGGATGGGCGGAGGTGGCGGCGGTGGTCGAGCCCGCGGCGACATGCAAAATTCTTGGGGCAGCAAGTTGAGCGACCGGCGCACCGGCCTCCCACGCCTGTTCCAAACCGACGCCGTCATTAAGCCGGCCGACTGCGGCGCTCCGGTCGTCAATCTGGATGGCCAGGCGGTTGGCCTCATCATTGCCCGGGCCGGCCGGACCGAAAGTCACGCGATCCCGGCCGAGACCGCCAAGGAACTGGTGCCCGTGTTGCTGGCCACCCGAGTGCGTTCGAATCCCTCGGAGCGCGTAGACCAGGCCCGCGAAGCGCTGAAGAAGGTCGAAGCGGCCAAGGCGTCGTCCGAGATTCTTGCCGAAGCCCGGCGCCAGGTGCAGTCCGCTCTCGGCGACGAGAAATGGTGGAAAGATCAGAAGTGGTGGAAGGGCCATCCGATCGAACGAGCGCCGGCCCCGCATTTGGCGGCGGCGAAGAAGTAAGAAGCGAATTCGGCTCTCGGTCGCCCCAAGGCCTGGTAGGATGAAAGCGGATCGAGAGCCGCTTCGATGGAGTCGAGAATGAGGAAAATCAGCAAACGCGATCGGGAGGCAATGGCGAAGACTGTCCTCATCCCGCCGCCTGGCCGGGGCAA
The DNA here is from genome assembly GCA_036266155.1 of Gemmataceae bacterium. Lineage (GTDB taxonomy): Bacteria > Planctomycetota > Planctomycetia > Gemmatales > Gemmataceae > SIAJ01. The sequence continues at coordinate 72,626 of DATANR010000168.1, forward strand.
GATCGATCCGCGCGAAATTCGCAAGGCGATCAAGGCCGTCATCGAAGAGCGAATGCAAAGGGAAGCCGAGGCGGAGGCCAAAGCAAAGTCGGCTGGCAAAACGCGGGCTCGCGTTTGGGAGACAGAATGACCGGTCGACGCCGTATCAAGCCGACCTACAGCTCCAGCGTCTTCGTGAATTGCCCATTCGATTTTGAATACCGTCCGTTATTCCGCGCTCTCATCTTTGCCATTGAAGCTTGTGGATTCTCGCCGCGCTGCGCCCTGGAAGTCGACGATTCGGGAGAACCGCGCGCGGAAAAGCTCATTCGCTTGATCCGCAGCTCGCGCTATGGGATTCACGATATTTCACGCACAGAATTAGGCGCTGCGGGTTTACCACGATTCAATATGCCCTACGAATTTGGCGTGTTTGTCGGTCTCAAGTACTCGGCCGAGCCCGCCCAACGACGAAAAGCAGTTCTCGTGCTCGATCGGGAGCCTTATCGTTACCAGCGATTTCTGTCGGATATCGCGGGCCACGACATCCAAAGCCACGATGGCCAAATCGAGTTGCTCCTGATCAAGGTTCGAAACTGGCTGTTCAATCAGGGCCATCAGGACATCATTGGCTCGGCCGAGTTGCAAGATCAGTTCAATGCGTTTATGAGCGACATTCCTCATACTTTGCTGCAACTGCGCAAGTCCGAAGCCGATTTGGAGAACTATCAGGACTTCCGCCAAGTCGTCTTTTCCTGGCTCGACATTCAATGGTCGAAGTAACGCGGGACTCTTCTATATTCGCCACTTGCTCTCGCCAATCCGACCGATCAGAATGGGGCTCTCTCCAGGAGCCTCCCCATGTTCGATCCCACGACCAGTCGCCGACAGCTTCTCGCCGCTTCCGCCGCCATGATTGGCGCCGCGGCCTTGGGGGTCGATCCGCCACCTGCGCCTGCCGCGCCGCGGAAGCGCTATCCGTTCAAGAAGTCGATCAACCTTTGGGCGTTCCCGTTTCCAGATCGGATGCCTCTAGAACAGTGCCTTAAACTCGCCAAAGATGCCGGGTTCGACGGCATCGAGCTGAACTACGACCTCGACAGCGAGCTTTCGCCAAAGTCCGGTCCGAAGGAGTTCGAAGCGATTCGCAAGACGGCGGAGCGGATCGGCATTGCCGTCAGCGGCCTGTGCTCCTTCCTGTTCTGGCCGTATCCGCTTTCGAGCAATGACCCAGCCAAGCGCGGCCGCGGCATGGAATTGGCCGCCAAGATGGTTGAGGCCGCGCATCATCTTGGGACCAGCAACTTGCTCGTGGTTCCCGGCGCCGTGTGCATCCCCTGGCGGACCGATCACGAACCGGTGCCGAACGACGTCTGCGACAAACGTGCCCGCGAAGCTGTCAACAAGATGCTGCCGCTCGCCGAAAAACACAAGGTCTCGCTGAACATCGAGAACATCTTCTTCAACGGCTACCTGATGACGCCGATGGAGATGGCCGCGTTTGTCGACAGTTTCAAGAGCGAGTGGGTCAAAGTCCACTTCGACACCGGCAACATCATGGAATATCAATTCCCCGAGCACTGGATCGATCAGCTCGGCAAGCGCATTCAAAATGTTCACTTGAAGGAGTACACCAAGAAGGGAACGGATCACTCGCTTGAAGCGTTTCGACCGTTGCTCGATGGCACGACCAACTGGCCCGCCGTCCTCGAAGCATTCGACAAGACGGGCTACACCGGATATTTGACGTTCGAATATTTCCATCCCTACTTGCACTATCCGGAAGCACTAATTCACCAGACGGGCGACTCGTTGGATCGGATGTTGGGGCGTAAGTAGATCGCGATAGCACTGCCAACCGACTATACGTGACGGCCAGCAAAGGGCCGACGGAAAGGCGGACGATGACCACGCCGGGTTCCTTTGCCGAGCCGGATTCGTTCGCCGAACTCGTCCGCCGAGTCCGCGCCGGCGACGCCGTTGCCGCCACCGAGCTAGTTCGCCGCTACGAACCGTCGATTCGTCGCGTCATTCGCGTCCGACTCGGTGGGCGTGTCGGCGCCATGTTCGATTCGATGGATGTTTGCCAATCGGTCCTCGGCAGCTTCTTCTTGCGCGCCGCGGCCGGTCAGTACGCGCTCGATACGCCGACCGATCTGATGAAGCTGCTCACCGTCATGGCCCGGCACAAGCTTGCCTTTCAAGTGCGCAAGCAACGTGCCCAGAAGCGCGATTACACGCGCGACTTGCCAGCCGATCAGGCGCCGGAACAGCCGGCATCCGATCCGACTCCGAGCCGGCAGATCGAGGCCCGCGACCTGCTCTCAGAAATGAACCGACGGCTCACGGACGAAGAACGACAAATCGTCCGCATGCGCACCGAGGGGCACGACTGGGCGGCGATCGCCGATCGGCTCGACGGTAGTGCGGAGGCCTTGCGCAAGAAGCACGCGCGAGCGCTCGACCGGGTCGCCCGCGAATTAGGCCTGGAGAACGCTTGATGGGTCGCGATCAAGGTTCAACGGAGGTGATGCTCAAAGACCAGCGACGCCGGTGGACGCGCGGCGACCGCGTCCGCGTCGAGCAATTCCTGGAGCAGTATCCAGAGGCACGCGCGAACGCCGATCTGATTCTCGACTTGATCTACGCGGAGGTTTTGCTCCGTCGCGAAGCGGGCGAGACACCCCGCATCGCGGAATATCTCGAGCGGTTCCCAGAACTCGCCGACCCTATTCGACTTCAATTCGAGGTGGACGACGCGATCGGCCCCACGCGGATCGCGCCTGAATCGGACCCGACCGATCCGGACGCGGTGCCGGCGCCAATCCCGCCGCCACCCGCGCCGCCGGGATACCAGATCCTTTCCGAACTCGGCCATGGCGGCATGGGCGTGGTTTATCTTGCCCGGCACATCGGGCTCGACCGTCTGACCGCGCTGAAGATGATCCGCTCGGGCGCGCTGGCCGATCCCGACGATCGTAAGCGCTTCGAAGGCGAGGCACGCGCGGCTGCCCAGCTTTCGCACCCGAATGTGGTGCAAGTGTATGAGGTTGGCGAAACCAACCATCAGCCGTTCCTCGCGCTCGAATACGTGTCGGGCGGGACGCTCGCCGACGCCTTGCGAGGCCCGCCGTTTCCACCGCGGCCGGCCGCTGCCCTTGCCGCGACACTGGCTCGGGCCATCCAACACGCTCACGATCACGGCATCGTCCATCGCGATCTGAAGCCGGCCAATGTCTTGTTGGCTGTCGGTGATCGGCGCCTGTCGGCCGAGCCTTCAGACACCTGGCTCATGAGCGACCGTTTTCTGCAGAATGCCAGGCCGAAGATCACGGACTTCGGACTGGCCAAGCGCGTCGGCGCGGATGGGCCTACCGTGACGGGCGCTTTTGTCGGCACGCCGAACTTCGCGGCCCCGGAACAAGCTGCCGGGAGAGAAGTCGGTCCCGCGGCGGACGTGTGGTCGCTCGGCGGCATCCTGTACATGATGCTCACCGGCCGCCCGCCCTTCGCCGGTGCGAACGCCATGGAAACGCTTGATCAAGTGCGTCACAACGACCCCGTGCCCCCGTCGAAGCTTCGGCCTAACGTACCCAGTGATCTCGAAACAATCGCACTGGCCTGTTTGCGCAAGGACCCGGCACGCCGTTATTCCTCGGCCGGCGCGTTGGCCGACGATTTGGATCGCTTCCTCGATGGCAAGGCGATTCGGGCCCGCCCCGTGGGAACGATTGAACGCGTCGGCAAGTGGTGCCGCCGGCGGCCGGCAGTCGCAGGCCTGATCGCTGCCATCATCGTGCTCGCCAGCGCCGCACTCATCACGACGACGGCGCTCTGGCAATCGGCCGCGTCGGCACGCGATTCCGAGATCCGGGCCCTGATGAACGAACGAGCACAGCGCGAGCGCGCCGAGATTCGCAGCGCTGATTTGCTCATCGCCAATGCTCGCTACGCCTGGCAGACCGACGACCTGGAAACGGCGCAGAAACTTCTTACCGAATGTCCACCGGAACGTCGGTCTGCCGCCTGGGCCGAACTGGATCGGTCGTGTTCCGCGGTCAGGTTGATCTTGAAGACCTCGACTGCCGCCGGCGAAACGGTCACCTACAGCCAGGACGGCAAATTCTTGGCGTCCGGCAACGTGCTCGGCAAGATTCACCTTTGGAACGCAGCCACGGGCGAACTTCTTAAAGTTTTGGACGTGCCGAATCGCACAATTCAGTCGTTGGCGTTCACTGCCGACGGCACAATCGTGGTGGTCGGCCACATCACTTATCGCAATCAGGCAAATCAGCGCCGCGACGTCACGGAGATTGGCATCATCAATCCCGAAACGAACAAGATCATATCGCACTGGGAACGGCCCGATCGCCCGATCCGCTGCATACTTAGCCCAAACGGACAACGAGTGGTCTGCGTTTCGAACAACAGCCCGAAGGCCTTGGTTGCCGACACAATGACCGGCAAGGTGATCCACGAATACGAAGCATCCGGGAACATCACGCGCGTGGCGTTTTCGCCGGACGGCCGGCTATTGGCGACGGGCGGGCTGCCGAAGGAGTTGAGTGTGTGGAACGTCGAGTCCGGCGACCTCATCCAGCGTTACACCCTGCCGGGGTTGTTTTTTGGCTTTCAAACAGTCGTCGCCTTCAACGACGGCAAAAGAGCGGCCGTCAGTGCGACGAACGCTATCAACAACGGCGAACTCCCGATCATTGGGCCGAATGGCGAGACGGTTCGCCTCAGCAGCCGGCTGACTCAAATCACTGAAGCGGTTCTCGATTCTGCTGAACAGTGGTGCGCCGCCTACTCTGGTTCGGAGACCGCTGTCCACGTCTGGTCCGTCGCGACGGGGCGAATTCACATCACCCTGCGCGGCTACCCCACGGAGGTCCGTCACATCGCCTTTCATCCCAACGGCCGCGAGCTGGCGGTTGGTTATCGAGACGGGCGCGTGGTGATTTGGAAGATTAAAGGATAGACGACGCCGCGCCCCAAGCCTCATCCGACAGCATCGATTTCGTCGAATCTACCCGAAGCTATCTGGAGTTCACCCAGTGTGAATTGTGTTGACAGCTGAAACGAAAACGCCTCCACTCTTGGGTGTGACGCACCAGGAGGGAGGCGGGAGCCATGGCGGGCACGTCCCTAACCAAGGCGATCCGGAGGCGACTGTA